>JAFZRH010000025.1 GCA_017619975.1 Lachnospiraceae bacterium
GCGGCTGACGTCGGCGCCGACCTGGTCGGCAAAGTCGAGGCCGGTATCCCCGAGGACGACCCCCGCAACCCCGCTACGATTGCCGATAACGTCGGCGACAACGTAGGCGACGTGGCCGGCATGGGCGCCGACCTTTTCGAATCCTACGTCGGTTCTCTGGTCTCCGCCGTCACGCTCGGCGTGATCAATTATCAGGTCAAAGGGGCTTTCTTCCCGCTGCTTATTGCCGCGCTCGGCATCCTCTCCGGGATCATCGGCTGCTTCTTTGTGAAGGGCGACGAAAAGTCCAACCCGCACAAAGCCCTGAAGATGGGCAGCTATGTTGCGTCCGCACTGGTCGTGGCCGGCACGATTGCCTTAAGCTATGTCTTCTTTGACAGCATTCTGGCGGCTGTTGCCATCATCTGCGGCCTGGTCGTCGGTCTGGTCATCGGAACCGTTACCGAGATCTACACCTCCGGCGATTACCGCTTTGTCAAGAAGATCGCGCAGCAGTCCGAGACCGGCCCTGCCACGACCGTCATCAGCGGCATTGCCG
Source organism: Lachnospiraceae bacterium (assembly GCA_017619975.1). GTDB lineage: Bacteria > Bacillota > Clostridia > Lachnospirales > Lachnospiraceae > UBA6987. The sequence continues at coordinate 539 of JAFZRH010000025.1, forward strand.
TCGGCATGCAGTCCACCGCCGTTCCGATCCTGCTGATCGCGGTCGGCATTGTCGGTGCCTACCTGTCCTTCGGCATGTACGGGATCGCCCTGGCCGCTGTCGGCATGCTCTCCACGGCCGGCATCACGGTCGCCGTGGACGCCTACGGCCCCATCGCGGACAATGCCGGCGGCATCGCCGAAATGTCCCGTCTGCCCAAGAGCGTCCGCAAGATCACGGATAAGCTGGACGCCGTCGGCAATACGACGGCTGCCATGGGCAAGGGCTTTGCCATCGGTTCCGCTGCTCTGACAGCATTGGCGCTGTTCGTCTCCTACGCCCAGGCCGTGAGCCTGAGTCTGATCGACCTGCTGAACTACAAAGTCATCGTCGGTCTGTTTATCGGCGGCATGCTTCCGTTCCTCTTCTCCTCCATGACCATGGATTCCGTATCCAAGGCGGCTTACAAGATGATCGAGGAAGTCCGCCGTCAGTTCCGCACGATCCCCGGCATCCTGGAAGGCACCGGCAAGCCGGACTACACCAAATGCGTGGCCATCTCCACGCAGGCGGCATTAAAAGAAATGCTGATGCCCGGCATCATGGCGGTGGCAGCTCCCGTTCTGGTCGGCGTCCTCCTGGGACCGGCCGCGCTCGGCGGCATGCTGGCCGGCGCACTGGTCACCGGCGTTATGCTCGCGATCTTCATGTCCAACGCCGGCGGCGCCTGGGACAATGCCAAGAAATACATTGAGGAAGGCAATCACGGCGGCAAAGGCTCCGACGCCCACCACGCGGCCGTTGTCGGCGATACCGTCGGCGATCCTTTCAAGGATACTTCCGGCCCTTCCATCAATATCCTGATCAAGCTGATGACCGTTGTATCGCTGGTCTTTGCCTCGCTGTTTATGCAGATCGGCGGGCTGTTCTAAAGGAGGTTATTATGTTAGAGTATCCGCAGGAATTTAACAAAATCGTAGAAAAAGCGAAGTCGTTTAACCGTCCCTGGCAGGTCGCCGTGACCGGTGCCAACAGTGAAAACATCCTGCAGGGCGTCTTTGCGGCCCAGGAAGCCGGCTTTGCCGAGCCGATCCTCATCGGCAATTTCAAAAAGACCAAGGAAATGCTGGACAAGCTGGGTCTGGCCGACCGCAAGTACGATTTCTACCCGGTCAGCAGCGCTACCAGTCCGGTTCAGTATGCCATCGAAATGGTTCGGGCCGGCAGTGCGGACGTATTGATGCGCGGCAATAATCAGACCCGTGATTTCCTGCTGCCCATCATGAACAAAGCCAACCATCTGATTGAAGAAGGCAAACTGGTCACCCATATCAACGTGATGAAATTTGAGGAGTATCCCCGCCTGATCGCCGTTTCGGACTGCACGCTCCTGGTGGAGCCTTCCATTGAGCAGCGTGAAGACGTGATCCGCAACATGGTGGACGTCCTTGCCCATTTCGGGATCCGTACGCCGAACATCGCGCTTTTATCGCTCGTTGAAAAGCCCAGCTTCCATATGCGCGACACCGTCGAAGCGCAGACCATCGTGATGCACCACAAAGAAGAACCGATCGCGGACTGCAATCTGTTCGGGCCTATCACCTATGATCTGATCATCAGCAAGGAGGCCGCCCGTCTGAAACATTACGAGTGCGAGTACTGCGGCGAGTTCGACGGCATCGTGGTTCCGAACCTCTTGGCCGGCAACCTGATCTGCAAGTTCTGGGATGCCCACCTGCACGGCACGGGCTGCGGGATCCTGGTCGGCGCCAAGGTCCCGGTAGCCATTTCCGGCCGCAGCGAAGCGCCGGAGCATGCTTTCCTGTCACTGGCAGCATCCATCGCGATGAAAGCTTAAACAATCTGATGCCAAAACAGAAAGTGAGCCGAGGGAGGACCGTCCCCCGGCTCACTTTTCGGTTTGTTGTTATCAGGACAGCGAACCTGCCTGTTCCCTCTTCAGATATTCCGCCGCCTTCAGGATCGCGAGCTGCGACTTGCCGTCCGGGACTTCGCCCCGCATGACCGCATCCACGGCCTCACCGAGCGGTACCGTAAACAGGTTGATGTTTTCGTCCGGATCCAGGTCCCGCTCGCCCTGCGTAAGCCCCCGGGCCAGAAACACGCGGATCCGCTCGTCGCTGTAAGCCGCCGCCGGATAGAAATCCCCCAGATACACCCATTCTCCGGCGTGATATCCGGTCTCCTCCCTAAGCTCCCGTTTGGCCGCCTCCAGCGGATCCTCGTCCGCATAGTCCAGTTTGCCGGCCGGGATCTCGGTGAGGACCCGGTCGATCGGGTAGCGGTACTGCCGCTCCAGGATGATCTGTCCGTCCTCCGTGAGAGGCACGATGCAGACCGCGCCCAGATGCCGCACCAGCTCGCGGGAAGCGATCTGGCCGTTGAAGACGCGCACCCGGTCCACTTTCATCTCCAGGATCTTTCCGGCGCGGATCAGTTCAGAGGAGATCGGCACCTCCGTCAGCTGTTCGTATTCTTCTTTCTCCTGCTTTGTCATAACGCCGCCTTTCTGTTTTGTCCACTATATCATATTTCTCCGAAAAGAGAAAGACCGCTTCAGACTCTCCAGGAAAGCCAGGCGACTTCGGTCCGTACCTCATCAGATACTGTCCCGTCCGCCTCCGCCACGGTCTTAAGGAAGGCCAGCGCTTTCTGCTCCCATTCGTCCGCCTCCGGGAGCTCCTTCCAGTAACGCTCCCGCATCAGCGCCGCCTGCTCCTTCACCGTCCGCCGGTCCGCCCAGTCGTAGGGAACCGTGATCATCTCCGGGGCGAAGCCAAGCGCTTTCACCGTCTCCTTCAGCTCTTCCATCGTAGTATGCTCCCGCCGGACCGGCACCTCCGCTTTCTGCGCCGGCTCCGCAAAGCCGATCGCCTCCCGGATTTGCCGGCGCAGCACCGCATCGGAAGAAACGAAGCCGGCCACAAAACACCAGCCGCGTGAGAGCGTGCTCAGCTTCCGCAGTGTGTTTTGATCGTGGACAGCCGGGGACATCGTGGAAAAGCAGAAATCAAAGCGGGGAAAAAAGACCTCCGCTTCCGTATCCGCTTCGTCAAAGTCGCAGCAGAAGATTCGGCAAGGCGCAGAAATGGCAGCCATATTTTTTCTCGCAAAGGAAAGCATCTCTTCCGAGATGTCCGTCAGCGTGACGTCGCAGCCGCGCGCGGCCAGGAGCGTTCCGTATTTTCCCACACCGCAGCCCACGTCCAGCACCCGGCAGCCGGGAAAGATCATGCCTTTTTCTTCCCAGAAGGCTAGACAGGCGCGGATGTAGGGATTGATTCCCAGCTCAAAGGTCCGCTGAAACTCCGCCGCCGCCCGGTCCCATTGTCCTGCTTTTTCATTCATGATGCCGATTCTCCCGATCTTTTTCTGTGGTCAGGGACCGCTCCCGCCGCTGCGGCAGGTAAGAGAATGACTTCCCAGTCCTTTCCCGATGCTTTATTCGTCAACAGGAAAAATTAAAGCAGAAAAAGGCCCTTATTTCAACCCCCCGGGGGGGTTGCGGGGGGGATTTCCCCGTGTTAAAGTAGTTTTCAAGAAGAATCCGGAGGTTTTTCGATGAAAAAATATGGTAAATTTCTTGTTCTGCTGACAGCCGTTAACCTTATTTTTTTCCTGCTTTCCGCCTGCTCGTCCCAAAGCGGCGGGACCACGGCTGCCGCCGATCCCGGCACCCAGACTCCCGTGACCACAGCCGCTCCGACTGCTCCGGCACCGGCGCAGACGACCGAGGCGCTGCCCGCCCAGTCCACAGAAGCGGCAACGGTCCCTCAGACAGAGCCGGAACCCACAACGGAAGCCCTCCCCGCGACCCGGATGTTCACCGATTCTGTCGGCCGTGAGGTCGAGGTTCCCACCAATATCCAGCACATCCTGCCCTCCGGCAACATGGCCGCCACCTTCCTGTGGCCGCTCTGCGCCGATAAGCTGGCGTCCTTAGCCTCCTCCTTCTCCGCGGAAGCCCTGAAATATTACGGTCAGCAGTATAAGGATCTGCCGATCACCGGCGATCTGTACAAGACCGGCAGCAAGATGAACATCGAAGAAGTGGCGCGCTTAAATCCCGATATCATCATCGACTTCGGCGAGCCCAAGAATGCCATCACGGAAGATCTGAACAACCTGCAGGATCTCTTAGGCATCCCCTGCGTCTTCATTGAAGGCTCCTTCGGCAATTCCGGCCAGGCATACCGCATGCTGGGCGATCTTTTGAACATGCCGGAAGAGGCGGAAGCGATCGCCTCCTACATCGAAGGCATCTTAAGCCAGACCGACAAGGTCTTCGAGACCGTGCCGAAGAAGACGCTGGCCAGCGTCAGCAAGTCGAGCGGCACCGGCGCGGGCTGCGTAGCCAAGGGCACCTATTTTGATGAGATCTGGAGCTACATGGGCGAGAACGTCGTCGTGGTGCCGGACGGCAAGATGTACGGCTCCACCACGGTCAGCATGGAACAGCTGCAGATCTGGGATCCGGAATATCTTTTCGTTTCCGATACGGAAGACTATGAAAGCATCCTGAAGGATCCCGCCTGGGCCGAGCTTAAGGCCGTAAAGAACGGCAACGTCTACGTGTCCCCGAAACAGCCGCAGAGCTTCGTCTCTTATCCGTCCGTGAACCGCTACATCGGCATCATCTGGATGGCCGAGATCCTCTATCCGGATCAGTTCGACTGGGACGTAAAAGCCGAGATCGTCCGCTTCTACGACATGTTCTACCACTGCACCTTAACAGAGGAAATGCTTGAGGAGCTGATCAGCGGCCCCGGCGCCATGCCGAAATAAAGAAAGGTCCGGAGCTGTGAAAAAACGGCATCCCGTGTCATTCTGAGCGACGGCAAAAGCAATTGCTTTTGCCGGAGTCGAAGAATCTTTTCTCTTGCAGCAGTAAGAGAATTCGCCCTTCGGGCGAAAGATCCTTCGCTATGCTCAGGATGAC
>JAFZRH010000026.1 GCA_017619975.1 Lachnospiraceae bacterium
CCCTGCATCATCTTCATCGACGAGATCGACGCCATCGGCAAATCGCGCGATTCCCGCTACGGCGGCAACGACGAGCGCGAGCAGACCTTAAATGCCCTGCTGGCGGAGATGGACGGCTTTGATTCGTCGAAGGGCGTGTTCATCCTGGCGGCGACCAACCGTCCCGAGGTGCTGGATCCGGCGCTCTGCCGGCCCGGCCGCCTGGACCGGCGGATCATCGTCGACAAGCCGGACTTAAAGGGCCGTATCGCGGTCCTGAAGGTCCACGCGCGCCACGTCAACATGGGCGACGACGTGGACTTCGAGGAAGTCGCGCTCGCGACCTCCGGCGCGGTCGGATCCGATCTGGCCAATATGATCAACGAAGCCGCGATCCTGGCCGTGAAGAAGGACCGGAACTACGTGACGCAGGCGGATCTTCTGGAATCCGTGGAGGTGGTCATCGCCGGCAAGGAGAAGAAAGACCGCGTCATGAACGAAAAGGAAAAGCGCACCGTGGCCTATCACGAAGTCGGTCACGCGCTGGCGGCGGCGCTGCAGAAGCATTCCGAGCCGGTGCAGAAGATCACCATCGTGCCGCGCACCATGGGCTCGCTGGGCTACGTGATGCAGACCCCGGAGGAAGAGCGCTACCTGATGACGCAGGCCGAGCTCGAGACCGAACTGGTCACGCTCCTGGCCGGCCGCGCGAGCGAGGAACTGTTCTTCGAATCCGTCTCGACCGGCGCGTCGAACGATATCGAAAAAGCCACCAAGCTGGCCCGCTCCATGGTCACCCGTTTCGGCATGAGCAAGGAGATCGGCCTGATGGGCCTCGAGACCGTCACCGACGAATATCTGATGGCCCGAACGGTCATGAACTGCTCGGACGAGACCTCCGCACTGGTGGATAAAGTCGTCAAAAAGATGCTGGATGAGTCTTACGCCAAGGCGAAGAACCTGCTGGATGAGAACCGCGAGGTCATGCACCGGATCGCGGACTATCTCTTCGAGAAGGAAACCATCACCGGCAAGGAATTCATGAAGCTCTTAAAAGAAGTGAAGAGCGACTTCGAAGAAAAGCCGCAGCCGTCTCTGGCGGAAGAAATCAAGGCGGAAGAAGAGCACCGTCTGCCGCAGCCGGAAGAAACCGCGCAGCAGGCGAAACCGGAAGAAGCGGAATAAAACATAAGCGCCGCGAGCCGGACGAAACTCTCCGAACGCCCCTTGAGGCGACCTGACTGCTCTTACATTCCGGAAGGTCGCCGAAGCGGGCTGAGGAAAGTTTCGTCCGAGCGCGGAGCGGCGCAAAGAGTCTCTTGCAAGTCGCCCCCTCCCGCCTGCTTCGCAGGCCCCCTCCCCCGTGTCCGGGGGAGAGCAAGTCGCCGGGCGCAGCATATCATTGCAAACATAGAAAAGAAGGAAGAGGAAAGTCCCATGTCCAATTTTATCGTAACAGCCGATACCACAATGGACCTGCCGATGGAGGTCATCAAAGAACTGGATATCCGCCCCATTATCAGTTATGTCTCCATGGGAGGCGACAACCTGCCCGACTGGCCGGACATCACCTCGCAGGATCTGTTTGATTATGTGAAACAGAGCGGTCAGCTGCCGAAAACGGCGGCCGCCAACCCGACGGACTATGAGGACTTCTTCCGAAAGATCCGGGAAGAGGACAGCCGCCCCATCATCCATATCGCCAAGAGCAGCGGCGTATCCAGCTGCTATGAAAACGCGGTGCTGGCCTCCCGCGAGATTCCGGACGTCTACGTCGTGGATTCGCTGGGCCTGTCCACCGGCAGCGGCATGCTGGTCATGATGGCGGCAAAAACGGACAAGACCGATCCGAAGGAACTGGTCGCGGAGCTGGATGAATTCAAGACCCGCATCGAGTGCAGCTTCGTGATCGAGACACTGGACTACCTGTACAAGGGAGGCCGCTGCAGCGGTCTGGCGGCGCTGGCGGCCGGGCTTCTGAAGCTCCGTCCCGAGATCGTCATGGAAAACGGCAAGATGCACGCAGGCCGCAAGTTCCGCGGTCCGTACGAGAAGTGCCTCTACACCTTCATCGACGAGACGTTCAAGGACATCGAACGCTTCGAACCCGGCATTCTGTATATCAACCACACGATTCAGGACCGCAAGCTCCTGGAAGCGCTGATGCAGCATATCCGGGACTTTAACTACTTCGAGGACGTCAAGGAATTCACCGCCTGCGCCGCCATTGCGACACACTGCGGACCGAACACCTTCGGCTTCCATCCGGTACGGAAAAAGGCATGAAAAAGATCCTGAAAGGCTTCTGGAACTATATAGACGGCGTATACGGCCTTCTGTTAAGCCTGTACGCTTCGCTTGCCTTCGGTTCGCAGGCGGTCCTGATCTACGATTCCTTCGCCGATATCGCGCGGGGAATCGTTCTTTCGATTTTCTTTTCTTTCCTGTTCTGTCCGCTGCTGCTGAAGAAGCTGCGAACGCTGGAGCTGAAAGCGCCCGGCGAAGCGGGACGGAAAGACCGGCTTCTAAGATGGCTGTTTTTCCTGATCCCGCTGGCGGTCATGCTGATCGCCTTCGCGGCTTTCTATCCGGGCGGTTTCGCGACCGATCCGGTCAATCAGTACGGGCAGGCGGTAAGCTCTCAGTACGGCGACTGGCATCCCGTCATCCATACGCTGCTGGCCTATAAGCTGCCGCTCCTTCTGACCGGCGGCTGGACCGGATCCGTCGTGCTGTTCCAGATCCTGTGGCTTTCGGCCGCGGTCGGGACGGTGCTCTGCGTGATCCTGAAATACGCCGGCCGGAAGATCGCCGTTTTTTCGCTGCTGCTTTTCGTGCTGAACCCGCAGCTTTCGTTCATGGCGATGTTCCCCTTTAAGGACATGAGCTTTGCGGCCTGCACGCTGCTGCTGACCGCCTTCAGTCTGGAAATCTGTTTCACCAAAGGCGAATGGCTCAGGAAAACGCCCCGCCTGATCGCGTTCATCCTGCTGCTGGCGCTCGCAACGCTTCTTCGGCACAACGGCATCCTCTTTACGCTGCCCCTGCTTTTTGCGGTCTTCTGGTTTGTCGGAAAGAAGCGGACCCTGATCGTCGGACTGGGCGTTTTACTGCTGATGGGGCTGGTCAAGCTGCCGCTGCAGAAGCTTTTAAACGTTCAGAAGGCGGATCAGCGTCAGGTCGAGATGCTGGGCGTTCCGATGTCCGTCATCGGCGCGGTCGCCGCGAACCGGCCGGACGCGCTGGATGAAGAAACGCGGGAATTCGCTTTCAAAGTCGCGCCGCAGGAGGTCTGGGAGAGGGGCTATATCGACGGCTTCAACTACGTCAAATGGGCCCCGGAGACGGACAACGACGTGATAGAAGAGTACGGTGCGGTCAGCGTCGTAAAGATGATGCTGAAGAGCATCAAGGCGTCTCCCGTGACCGCGCTGAAGGGGCTGATCCGGGTCACCTGCCCGGTCTATTCGCCTTTCTATTACTATCACTTTAAGGACGTCTGGGTCACGGACAATGCCTACGGCCTGACGCAGACGGGCCTTCCGGCGCTGCGGAATCTGGAATACCAGTATTCTCAGCTGGCCGGCATCGTCGCGCCGCATCTGTTCTACTGCCTCGGCGCGATGCACCTTCTGATCCTGGCGGCGGTCCTGGCGAAGTGCCGTTTCCGGAAAAAAGAAGACTTAAAGAAGCTCTGTCTGGCGCTGCCGCTGCTGATCTACAACTTCGGCACCGCACTCTTAATGACCGGGGCGGAGGACGCCTGCCGCTTCTTCTTCTACACCTATTTTGTAACGCCGCTGCTGCTGATCCTGTTCTTCAGGAAGGATGCGCAGGAGAGTCCCATCGCAAAAGGAGACGCATGATGAAAAAAGTTCTGATCATCGGAGCCGGCCCTGCCGGCCTGACGGCTGCCTACGAGCTGCTGGACAAGTCGGACGATTACGAAGTCACCGTTCTGGAGGAAAGCGCCTGCCTGGGCGGCATTTCCCGTACCGTAAATTACCGGGGCAACCGGATGGATATGGGCGGCCACCGCTTCTTTTCCAAGGTGCCGGAGGTCAACGACTGGTGGGAAAAGATGCTGCCGACGCAGGGCGCGATGCCGTTCGACGACGTTCAGCTGGGCCGCAGCTCCACGACGGTCCCGGGCGGCCCGGATCCCGAAAAGGAAGACCGCGTCATGCTGCGCCGCAACCGCCTCTCGCGCATCTACTTCAACAGCAAATTTTTCGATTATCCGATCTCGTTCAAGTTCGAGACCATCAAAAACATGGGCTTCGGCACGACGCTGGTCGCCGGCTTCAGCTATCTGAAAACGCTGTTCTTCAAGCGGAAAGAAAACTCCCTGGAGGATTTCTACATCAACCGCTTCGGAAAGAAGCTCTATTCCATGTTTTTTGAGCGCTATACGGAGAATCTGTGGGGACGCCATCCCAGCGAGATCTCGCCCGAATGGGGCGCTCAGCGCGTGAAGGGCCTCTCGATCAAGGCGATCCTGAAGGATATTTTCGGGAAGATCTTCCACAAGAAGAACCGCAAGGTCGAGACCTCCCTGATCGAAGAGTTTGCCTATCCCAAGCTCGGCCCCGGCCAGCTCTGGGAGATCACGGCGGCCGAGATCGAAAAGAAGGGCGGGAAGATCCTGAAAGAAGCCCGCGTGACGAAACTGGTCAAAGACAGCGAAAACCGTCTGAGCGGACTGGTCTATGAAAAGGACGGAAAGGAAGTCTTTCTGGAGGGCGATTATATCATCTCCTCCATGCCGGTCAAGGATCTGGTCGCAGGCATGAACGACGTGCCGGCCGAGATCGCCGCGATCGCGAAAGGGCTGCCGTACCGCGACTATATGACCGTCGGTGTACTGATCCCGCACTGCAATCTGAAGAACGAGACGAAGATCAAGACCATCGGCAATATCGTGCCGGACAACTGGATCTACGTGCACGACAGAAACGTGAAGATGGGCCGCCTGCAGGTCTATAACAACTGGTCGCCGTACCTGGTCAAGGATATCGGCCACACGGTCTGGATCGGTCTGGAATACTTCTGCAATGAAGGCGACGAGATGTGGTCCATGAGCGATGAGGAATTCGCGAAGATGGGCATTTCCGAGATGGTGACGATGGGCCTGATCGATTCCGCTGACGAAGTGCTCGACAGCCACGTTGAGCGCGTCAAGAAGGCATACCCCGCGTATTTCGATACCTACGAGCACATGGACGAGCTCCGCGCGTTCCTGGATACGGTCCCGAACCTGTTCTGCGTCGGCCGCAACGGACAGCACCGCTACAACAACATCGACCACAGCATGTGCACCTCCTTCGAGGCCGTCAAAAATATCCTTGCCGGAAGCACCGACAAGGACAATATCTGGAAGGTCAATACCGAGCAGGAATACCACGAAACGAAGGCGGAAGAAGCCGGGGAGAAATAGAGACAGATCCCCACGTGAAGGGGCTGTGAAAAACGGCATCTCGTGTCATTCTGAGCGACGGCAAAAGCAACTGCTTTTGCCGGAGTCGAAGAATCTTTTCTCTTACAGCAGTAAGAGAATTCGCCCTTCGGGCGAAAGATCCTTCGCTATGCTCAGGATGACACATTCCGGTGTTTTTTCACAGCCCTCTGCAAACGGAAGAGACGAAGAACACGGATTAACTGAAACCGATCATGGTTTGGGCCGAGCGAGCCGGACAATACTTTCGAGGGACATTGCGAAGCACCAGTCCCGAGAAAGTTTTCGTCCGGGCGCGAGGCCTTTCGTTTTGCCTCGGACGCGAGGCCTTTCATTTTGCCTCGGGCGCGAGGCCTTCACTTCGCGATAGCTGTGGCAGCGACGCCTTGCGCAGGGGGGCTTCTATCTGGAATCATTCCCCGTAGCGCTGCAGATTCCCGAGGACCAGGCGCATCATCCGCTCGTGATTCCGGCTCCCCACAAAACTGTTGTGCGGCGAAAGCAGCACGTTCTCCAGCTTCCACAACGGACTCTCCGCAGCCAGCGGCTCCTTCTCAAACACATCCAAAGCGGCTCCCGCCAGGGGGCCGTTTTTCAGCGCTTCGATCAGCGCTTCCTCGTCGATCAGCGGACCGCGGGCGGCGTTGATGAGCAGGCTTCCCGGCTTCATGCTTTCAAGAAGATCCCGGCTGATGATGTGCCGGGTCTCGTTCGTCAGCGCCATCGCCAGAATCAGGATATCCGCCTGCGGCAGGAGGGCGGGCAGATCACTTAAAAGATGAAACTCATCTACGTTTGGATCGCTCTTGACGCTCCGGTTGACGACGAGGATCTTCGGACCGAAGGGTTTTAAGCGCTTCGCGATCTCGCGCCCGTAGGCGCCGAAGCCGGCCAAAAGAACGGTCTTGCCGCCCAGCTCGTCCCATTTCCAGCTCTTTTTATACTGTCCGTTCAGCTGTGCGCGAAAGCCCGCAGGGACGAGTTTTAAGAGCTCCAGGATCCGCATGACGGTCCATTCCGCCATCGGCGCGCTGTACACGCCTTCCGCGTTGTGAAGCTCGACGTCCCGCCCGCGGAGCCAGTCCAGCGGGAGCCGGTCCAGACCGACGCTGGTTGCCTGAAAATATTTCAGAGCGGTAAAGCCGCTGTAGTCTCCGTAGTAGAAGAGGCTGTTGCCGATAATGCCTTCATACTGCTCCGGATGATCCACCGGGACCCGCTCGTCGGGGTGCAGAGTGATCTCATGACCGAGTGCTTCCAGATCTTTGATATCCTTTTCCGTGGCCTTCAGTGAGCCGGTAACCAAAATTTTCATAACTTTTCCTTTCCTGCCGCCCGCCTGCCTTTCCTCACGCAGAGGGGGCGGCTTGTCACCCGCTTTATTCTCCAAACTCCGCCAGTACGTGCATCTGTGCGCTGCCCAGGACCCGGAAGCCTTCCGCGGTCCCGTGATGGGAGCGCAGCCCGTTCTCAAAAGCCCGCAGCCGCAGATAGGTCTCCACATCCTTCAGCGCGGCAGACCCTTCCGGGAACTGGCTCTTGTGGCACGCAATCGCCCCGATCTGCTTCCGGATCAGTCCCGTCGTGGCGAGAAAACCCGTCGGCTTCGCCGTCATGTAATACGCGATCGCCTTCACCGGAGCGGGAGAGCAGCCGTACTGCTCCATGATCCCCCGGTTGTAGGCAAAGCAGGCGATCTGCCCGGCTGCGCGTCCCACATGCAGATGATCCGGATGGACCTCGTTCGTCGGGGCGGGATCCGGCGCGAAGATCACGTCCGGCTGAAAGTCCGAGACCGCCTCCGCGATGCCGCGCAGCAGCGCTTCGTCTTCATAAAAGCCGCCGTCGGAAAGATCCAGAAAGCGTACGTCCGCAACATCCAGGACGGCAGCGGAGGCCAGCGATTCCTGCCGGCGCAGCCCGGCCAGCGCATCGCAGGAGAGCCCCTGATCCAGGTTTTCCGTCCCGTAGCGGCCGTCCGTGCAGATCAGAAAAGCGATCTCTTTTCCGGCCTTGCGCAGCGCGGCCACCGACGCGCCGGCGCCGATCTCGATATCGTCCGGGTGCGGCCCGATGAAGAGATACCGTTCAAAGCCCGTCAGCTTCGGCAGCGGCATGGCCTTCTTCAAAATAGATTTCGTCAGAGACATGATCGTCCTCCGCCTGTTCTTTGATATCAATACTATCAGATTCCGCGGAAAAGGACAAGACCCGCCGAGGTTTTGCGCGATCCGGAGTTTCTTTGTAATTCGAGGAAGAAGACACAACGAAAAAAGAAACTGTGAAAAAACAGCGTTCGGTGTTTTTTCACAGCCCCTTTATGCTTTGTTTTGTGCTTTTTACGGACCGGTTCAGAAAGCCCACTTGCCGCGGCGGAAGATCGGAACCGTCTTCCCGTCGCGGGTGACGGCGTCGATGTCCAGACCTTCGTAGCCGATCATGAAATCGTTGTGCTCCATGGAATCGTTGACGCCCAGAGCCCGGCACTCTTCGATGGTCTTGTTCTCGTATCCCCGGATCGTGTTGGTAAAGCCCGCGCCCAGCGCCAAATGGCAGGCGGCGTTCTCGTCGAACAGGGTGTTCCAGAACAGAAGGCCGGATTCGGAGATCGGGGAGTTGACGGGTACGAGCGCGCATTCGCCGAGGTAAGCGGAACCCTCGTCCATGCCGATCATCTGCTCCAGCAGGGCCTGATTCTTCTCGGCCTTGACCTCGACGGCCTTGCCGTTCTCAAAGCGGACCCAGAAGTTTTCGATCAGTTCGCCGTTGTAGGAGAGAGGCTTGGTGGCGTAAACGATGCCTTCCGCCTTGCCGCGCATCGGGGAGGTAAAGCACTCCTCGCTGGGGATGTTGGCGTTAAAGCTGATGCCCTGCAGGCTGGTCTCGGAGGCGCCCATAAACGTTCCTTCGGGGATCATGCCTACGGTGAGATCGGTGCCGTTGTCGCCCCGGTAATGCAGCTCGGCGATACCTAAGCTGTTCAGATAGTCGCAGCGCGCATGCAGATTTTTGTTGTGGGCTTCCCACTCCGCGATGGGATCTTCGGTCACGCGGGAGGTGAAAAGGATGGCTTCCCACAGCTTTTCGATGGCCTTGCCCTTCGGCAGATCGGGGAAGAGCTTCTTCGCCCAGGCCGCGCCGGGAACGGCAGCGATGCACCACTGGTACTTGTTCTCCATCGAGTCCCAGTACGGCTTGATGATCGGCCAGCGCTTCTGGTCGGCTTTGGCCATCTTGCCCTGATTGATGCCTTTTAAGCCGTCGGGATCTTCGGAATCCAGGTAGATGCGGCAGGGCAGCGTATCGTTCCAGAACTGAAGGCGGGCCTTTTCCCACTCCTCCACCTTGGCCATGGTGGTCACGGTCTGGTGACGGACGTGCAGTTTCTCAAGGGGCTGATAGCTGAATTCCACCTTGACCTTCTTCGCGCCGGCTTTATAGCATTCGTCCACCAGCAGCTGAACGAATTTCGGCTGGTCGAGATCGCAGTAGATCAGGACTTCCTGGCCCTTCTGGATGTTGGCGCCCATCCGTGCGATCAGGCGGGCGTATTTGCGCAGGATCGTTTGCTTCATGTTGAAATCTCCTTGTTGAAATATGATGATTTATTTCGTTACGAGATCTTTCTCGTAAACTGTCAGGATGCAGGGACCGCCGTCGCGGGAGTCTTCCTCGGAATCTTCCCGGACCAGGGAAAAACCGAGCTTTTCGATCAGCCCCCGCGAGGCGGCATTGGTCTTTCGTGCATAGCAGAAAAAGCGACGGGCGCCGTACTGCTGCACGGCGTAGTCGATCAGAAGCCGCAGGATCTGCTCGCCGTAGCCTAAGCGGAAATAATCCGGTCCCAGGCAGATGCCGCGCTCCTCCGCGACGCCGGGCTCGGGCGAATGGACGCCGGCAAAGCCGATGGCGCGGCCGCTTTTCTTTTCATAGATCGTCCAGGATTCATGACTCTTCTGAAAGGCGATGGTCCGTTCCATGCGGGCCTTCGCGTCTTCTTCGCTTGCGGTCAGGTTCCAGAACATATAGCGGGCGCTTTCCGGCCGGGACCAGACATTTTCGTACATGTCCTTCCAGTCGGAGAGCTTGCCCTTATCTAAGATCAGGTCTTTGGTCTCTAGCATCTGAGCTCCTTTCTTCGTGCGTTCATCTATAGTTTTTGGGCCGGAGCGACGCGAGCCGGACAATACTTTCGAGGGGCCTTTTTTGTGCCCCGAGAAAGTTTTCGTCCGGGCGCGGAGCGGCGAAGATCCTGGCGCAGCACGGCTGAATCGGCTTTATCCCAGCACGTTTGCCGTCGCTTCGTCCTCGTACTGACGGGTGTAGAGTTCCTTATAGTATCCGTTTAAGGCCAGCAGCTCTTCATGCCGTCCCTGCTCCACGATCTTGCCGCCCTTCACGACCAGGATGCAGTCCGCATTCCGGACCGTCGATAAGCGGTGCGCGATCATCACGGACGTGCGTCCCTTAATGATCGTATCGATCGCGGCCTGGATCTTCTGCTCGGTGATGGTATCTACGGACGAAGTTGCTTCATCCAGTACCAGGATCTTCGGATCGGCCAGGATCGCGCGCGCGAAACTGAGCAGCTGCTTTTCACCGGTGGAGAGCAGAGAGCCGTCTTCGCCGACGTCGGTCTCCAGACCTTTTTCCAGCTTGGCGACGACCTCGTCCGCCGAGACCAGCTTCAGAGCCCGCTCAATGTCCTCCTCGCCGGCGTTCGGGTTGCCGTAGAGCAGGTTTTCCCTGACGGAGCCGGAGAACAGGTGAGGCGTCTGCAGCACGTAGCCCAGCGCGCTGTGCAGCCAGAGCTGGCTGCGTTCTCTTGCGTCCTTCCCGTCGATCAGGACCTGTCCTGCCGTGGGTTCGTAGAAGCGGCAGATCAGGTTCACCAGCGTGGATTTGCCCGCGCCGGTCTCGCCGACGATCGCGATGTTGCTGCCGAAGGGGATCTTCATGTCGAAGTGTTCCAGCACCATTTCCTCGCCGTCGGGATAGCGGAAGGAAACGTCCTTAAACTCAATGTCGCCGCGGATCTCTTCCCAGTTTTCTTTTTTCGGTTCAAAGGCGTCGCCGTAGATCCTGACGACTTCTTCGCTGTCCGTCACGTCCGACTTCGTCTCCAGGAGCTTCGTCAAGCGCTCGATATTGACCTGCGTGGTAATGAAGTCCGAGATGCAGTCGATCATCCAGCGGACCGGCTCCATCATCCCGGTCGCGTAGCTCATGAAGAGGGAGAACGTGCCGACGTCTTCGGCTGCCAGCACGCCGCCCTTCCAGAGCACGATCGCGAGCGCCAGCGAGGAGGCCAGGCTGATCGTCGAGGCAAACAGGCCCCGGTAGCGTGCAGCCTTCACGGTGGTGCGGAGCATTTTGCCGGTCTCGTCCGTAAAATCCCTGCCGATCCGTTCTTCCACGGCCAGCGTTTTGATGGTCCGCGCGCCGGTGATCCCTTCGTTGAAATTGCCGGTGATGCGGGAGTTGATCTCGCGCACTTCGCGGTTGGTCTGGATCAGACGCGACTGGAAGATGCTGAAGAAGACCGCGATGAGCGGCAGCACCAGAAGGACCAGCAGCGCCAGCTTCGCGTTCACGATCAGCATGACCACGATCGCGCCGACCAGATAGGAGAGCTGCCAGCTTCCTTCCACCAGCGACCAGGAGAAGAGGATGCCGATGCGGGACGTATCGCTCATGACCCGGGAGTGGATATAGCCGACGCTGTTCTGATTGTAATAGGCGAAAGACAGCGTCTGCAGATGCTTAAAGGCCATGCCCCTGAGGTCGCGGTTGATGGAGGATTCCAGCTTCTGCGCGAGATACCCGTTGATGTAGTTGCCTACGCCCGTCACCAAAATGGACAGTACGTAGATCAGAATGAACCAGGGCAGGGTGTCCAGCGTACGGTCCCCCACGAAGTGGTTCAGCGCGTAGCGCTGATACAGGGGGATCAGGACGTCGATGAAACTGCCTAAAAGCCCCGTAACGATCATGATCAGGATCTCCGGCCGATAGCTCTTCACGTAAGGCAGGATCTTCGGGATCCCGAAAAACGGCAGGGAGACCTTCTCGTATTTCTCATTATCCGGCATAGGAGACTCCTTTCTGCAGATCTGCCGTTCCGGTCTGGATCTCGTAGATCTGCTGATAAATGCCGCCGGCAGTCTTTAATTCTTCCGGGGTGCCCAGTTCCGTTATGCGGCCCTTGTCCAGCACCAGCACCGTGTCCGCCTGAGAAAGCGTGGTGATGCGGTGAGAGATCAGGATGACCGAAGAGCCGGCGAAATGGGACTTTAATGAGGCCCGGATCTTCGCGTCGGTCTCCGTATCCACGGCGGAGAGCGAATCGTCGAAGATCATGATGGGCGTTCTCTGCGCCAGCGTCCGGGCGATGGCCGCCCGCTGTTTCTGGCCGCCGGAGAGCGTTACGCCGCGTTCGCCCACGAACGTGTCATAGCCCTTGGCAAAGTCCATGACCGTATCGTCCAGACAGGCGGAGCGGGAGACTTCCCGCACCTCTTCCAGACTCATCTCGGGCCGGGTGATGGCGATGTTTTCCTGCAGCGTCCGGGAGAAGAGGAAGGGTTCCTGCAGCACCATGCCGATGTTCTTGCGCAGGTAAGCCGTGTCGATATCTTTTATGTCCACGCCGCCGATCGTGATGCGGCCGCCGTCGTCGGACAAAAGGTACAGCTTGTTCAGGAGCGCCATCAGCGTGGATTTGCCGCTGCCGGTCCCGCCCAGGATCCCCAGCGTTTTTCCCGCGGGGAGCGTAAAGCTGATGTCGTGCAGCATCTCCGGACTGTCCTCATAGGCAAAGCTGACGTGATCGAATTCGATCGTCTGATCCAGGGGCGGCGTAAGCGCCTTCTCTGAAGCTTTTTCCTCTTCGGAAGACATGATGTAGGCAATGCGGTCCAGCGACACGCCGGCCTTGCTCATTTCCGCGATCATGCGGCCGAGCATGCGGATCGGCCAGATCAGCATGCCGTTGTAGGTAATGAAGGCCACGTATTCGCCGGGCAGCAGCCGGCCGTTAATGCAGCGGGCGGCGCCGACGATCACGACCAGCATGACCTGCAGGCTGGCCAGGATATCCGCGCTGCACCAGTAGCGGGCCATTACGCGGGCCAGCCGGATCCACAGGTTGGTATAGGAGGTGTTCTGCTCGTTGAAGCGGTCCGTTTCCCGGCGCTCCCGTCCGAATGCACGCACCACGCGGACGCCGGTCAGGTTTTCCTGGACCATGGCGGAGAGAGCGCCTTCGGCCTCGTCCGCTTCCGCAAAGCCTTTCTCGATCCGCTGTGAAAATACATAGGAATAGATCAGGATCAGCGGCATGAGGGAGAGAGCGGTCAGGGTGAGCGTGACATCCATCCGCAGCATGAAGATGAGCGAAAGGACGACCAGGATCACGATGCGGAAGACCTGCGTCAGCTGTTCCGAGACGAAGTTCTTTAAGGTGTCGATGTCCGACGTGCAGCGCTGGATGATGTCGCCGGTGCGGTTCTTGCCGTGCCAGGCATAGGGCAGGCGCTCGATATGGGAAAAGAGCGTATCGCGCATCGTTTTGACCAGCGTTTCCGAAGCCTTCGTGTCCGAGACGCGGAACAGGTACTGGGCGATCGCTTTGACGAGAGCCACGATGACGATCGCCAGCGCCATGATCCAAAGATGCTTGGCCAGACAGGCCATGCCGCCCAGACGGTCCACCAGCTTCAGGACAAACGGCGGCTGCGTCGGTTCGGCGCCGCCCAGCACGTTGTCGATCGCCATGCGGATGATCTGCGGTCCGACCATGTCGGCGAGGGCGCTGAGGATCGCACTGAGGATCGCTGCGGCGAAAAGGAGGCGGCTCCCCCGCAGGAAGCGTCCAAGGAGTTTTATATTCTGTTTTGTGTTCTTCTTTTTCTTTTCCATGATGTTCTGTTTGATTCCATAAAAAAATAGCGCCGCCTTAAAGGCTCGCTACACACAAAAGGTTCGGGAGGCCGATTAAGGTTTCCAGACAGACCGGCCGCCTCCCCATGAGAAGGAAGGATCAGATGCAGGTCTGTACCTGTTCAATTAGAGGAGATTCGCCTCCCAGCGGACTTTGATGATCATTGATGAGCCTCCTTTCCTGTAATTTTTCATCAATCCCGTTCATCCTACCATTGAAACGAGCGGATGTCAACTGCTTTTTATCTGTTATTCCGTTTCCGCCGCGATCACGTGCAGAACGCCGCCTTCCACCCGGAAACGGACGTTGTATTCCGCAAAACGTACGCCGTAGATCCGCTCCGGATCTTCCTGATAGGCCGGGCGGGGATCGAGCGAGAGCAGTCCGGTGAGCGCTTCGAGCTTGTCTGCCGGCAGCCGGGACGCGATACCGTCCGGGATCACGACAGAAAGGCGCCGCGCCTGAAACGCATCGTTTACGCGTGCGTCGGGATAGGCGTCCGCATAAGGCAGATAGGGCTTGATATCAACGATGGGGGTGCCGTTCATTAAGTCCGCGCCGGCCACGACGAGGACCGGCCCCTCCGCCGTTTGCTCCAGCCGGATCAGCTCCACGCAGGAAAGCCCCAGCCGGTTCGGCCGGAAAGGGGAACGCGTCGCAAAGACGCCCACCCGCGTATTGCCGCCCAGACGCGGCGGTCGGACGGTGGGAGAGAAGGGCGCGTCCGCCGGGACCTCGGAGAACTCCCAGATCAGCCAGAGATGCGAATAGGCTTCGATCCCCCGGAACGCTTCCGCGGCCCGGTAAGGCGGCTCCATGACGATGCGGGAAAGCAGGGCGGGGTTTAAGCCGCTCTGCCGCGGAACACCGAATTTCTCCGTATAATCGTTCTCGATATGTGCGATCGCTCTCATGCCGTTATCCTCCCTGAAAAATGTATCACAGAAGCACGAAAGAGACAAGAGGAAGCCGCAGAAAGAAAGCGGGCGGCCGGAGAAAGCACCCGGACGGAAACACAAAAAAAAGTATCTTCTTTGCGACAAGTATGCTATAATATTTCGGATCGAAGGGCATCCCGCAGGAGAAAGCCTTCGCTTCCTGTAATTTTTTGAGAGGAAACAACGCCATATGGCAAAAGATAAAGAAAAACACGCTTCGACCATCAAGCTCTTAAATACGGGGCACTATCTTCTGAACGTGCTCGGCTTCCTGTTCGTCTTTGTCAATACCATCGAGCTGGGACCCAGCGAATCCCGGTATTATCTGTACGCGGCCGCGCTGTACGGCGCCCTGCTCTATCTGCTGAACCGTATGTACAACGCCTATCTGGTCGGCTTCATGTCGGCCGGAGATATGGCGTACTCCCAGAGCTTGTCCTGCACGCTTTCCATTATGGGGATCTATGCGGTCACGGCCCTGGCCTGGAAACGCTTTTACAATCCGCTTTACTTCCTGCTGCTGCTGGCGGTGCAGATCCTCTGCAACATTCTCTGGAGCAAGCTGATCACCCGCATCTACTTCAAGCTGATCCCGCCGCGCAGAACCGCCGTTCTGTACCGCTCCAAGGAAGATCTGCTGCGGATCGAGGAGATTAAAGAAAACCCCCGCAAATTCCGCCTGCTGGCTTTCCTGCCCGAAGAAAAGCTCGGCGGGGACTTCAAAAAGTCGCTGGCCGGCTATGAGGCGCTGTTCGTGATCGGGATCGATGCCGAGCTGCGCAACCGGATCACGCAGTACTGTGTGGAAGAGGGGATCCAGGGCTATTTCCTGCCGGACGTGGGCGACGTGATCCTGGCCGGCGCGAAGCATATCCAGTCCTACAGCGTCCCGGTGCTGAACGTGGAGCGCAAGCAGCCAGTCCCGGAATTCCTGGCTGTCAAGCGGCTTTTCGACATCATTGCCTCCCTGATCGGCCTGATCCTCGCCAGCCCCTTCATGCTGTTGACGGCGCTGGCCATCAAGCTCTACGATAAAGGCCCGGTCTTCTATACCCAGACCCGTCTGACAAAGGACGCGAAAGTCTTCCGGATGATCAAATTCCGCAGCATGCGGACGGATGCCGAAAAGGACGGCGTCGCCCGTCTGACGACGGAAAACGACGACCGCATCACGCCGGTCGGCAAGGTGATCCGGGCCATCCGCATGGATGAGCTGCCGCAGCTGATCAATATCCTGAAGGGGGAGATGAGCATTGTGGGTCCGCGGCCCGAGCGTCCGGAGATTGCCGAGCAATATGCCAGGGAGTTCCCCGCTTTTCGTCTGAGGCTTCAGGTGAAGGCCGGCCTGACCGGTTACGCGCAGGTCTACGGCCGCTACAACACCGATCCCCACGACAAGCTGGAGATGGATCTGATGTATATCAATAAAATGGGCGTCTTTACGGATCTGATGCTGATCTTCGGCACGCTGCGCATCCTCTTTGTGAGAGAAAGCACCAGCGGGGTCCGGGCGGGGCATATCACGGCGTCGCTGAAGGAAGGAGAGGAGGATCCCGAAGTATGAAGCCGAAGGTCCTGATCCTGCTGTCCGCGTACAACGGCGAGGCATATCTGACGGAACAGGCCGAGAGCATCCTGACGCAGGAGGGGGCTTTTGACCTGACCCTGCGGATCCGCGACGACGGGTCGCAGGACAAAACGCCCGAAGTCGCCAGGGCACTTGCCGGACGCTTCCCCGGACGCGTGGAGTATCTGCGCGGGGAAAACCTGGGATACAACGGCAGCTTCTTTACCCTGATCGACGGGGCGGCCGGCTATGATTTCTACGGTCTGAGCGACCAGGACGATAAATGGCTGCCGGGAAAAGTGGAAGCAGCCGTCGGCGCTTTAAAAGAAGCGGAGGGACCCGCTCTGTATGCCTGCCCGTCATACACGACAGATGCGGCTTTAAAACCGGTCGGTCAGACCCGGAAGAAGCTCCGGCCGATCACGCCGGCCAACACGCTGGTCCAGAACATCTGCCCCGGTCACAACCAGTTCTTCAACAACGAACTGCTGACACTGATACAAAAACCGCGGGATGTTTCCCGCATCTACGTATACGATCTGTGGATCGCGGGACTGGCGGCGCTGTACGGCCGGATCCTCTTCGATCAGACCCCCCGCACGCTCTACCGCCAGCACGGGAACAATGAACTGGGTTACGGGAAAAACCTGGTCGGCAAGCTCGTGAAGGACGGCCGGAGCGCCATGCAGGGCAAGGGCAGCCGAAACAAGATCCAGATGGCTTATTTTGCCGAAGAAAACCGTCCGGCACTGGAAACGCTGGATCTGTATCAGCCGGTACAGGATTTCCTGACAGCCGACAGTTTCGGCAAACGCTTCCGTGTCCTGCTGTACTGTCCGTTCTACCGGCAGAGCCGGCTGGAAAGTTTTCTGTTCCGCGCCGCCTATCTGTTCGGAAAGTACTAATTTGTTCTGTAAAGGAGGAGCCCCATGCCTGCCCTGCCGATGACGGTCGACGTCTGGTTTGTGAATCTGGGACTGAAGATCAGTGATATGAAACGGAGTTTCTCCGTTTTCGGTTATGAGATCTATTTCTACGGCTGTGTGATCGCCGTCTCTGTCCTGATAGGGCTTGCGATCGCCTGTCTGGTTGCCAAAAAGACCGGGCAGGATCCCGAACGGTATTTTGAGCTGGTGGTCTATGCCATCATTTTCGGGGTGATCGGCGCCCGCCTGTATTACGTCATTTTTGCCTGGGACAACTATAAAAACGATCTGCTGCAGATCTTCAATCTCCGGGCCGGCGGCCTGGCGATCTACGGGGCTGTGATCGGCGGCGTCGCGACCGCAGTGATCTACAGCCGAAAGAAAAAACTGAATCCGCTGCTGGTGCTGGATACGGCCTGCTGCGGCCTGATCGCGGGGCAGTGCACCGGCCGCTGGAGCAATTTCATCAATATGGAAGCCTTCGGCCGCTATACGGACGGCCCGCTGGCCATGGCGCTGAATCTGTCCAAGGTCAATTCGTCCATGGTGGCGGAAGAGCATCTGGCGCATCAGTTCACGGAGAACGGCGTGACCTATATTCAGGTCCATCCTACGTTCCTGTATGAAAGCCTCTGGAGCCTCGGCGTTCTGCTGATCCTGCTGTGGTTCTCCCTGAAGAAGAAAAAGAAATTCGACGGACAGATCTTCCTGATGTATCTGGCCGGGTACAGCCTCGGGCGTTTTTGGATCGAGGGACTGCGCACGGATCAGCTGAAGATCGGGCATACGAACATCGCGGTGTCCCAGCTGCTGGCGGCCGTGCTGGTGGCCGTCAGTCTGTGCCTTATGATCGTGATGTTCCGCCGGCAGAAGCTGAAGGCGGCCGCCGTACCTGCGGAAGAGGCGGTTCCTGCCGCCACACAGGGCGAAAAAACGGAGGAAAAAGACGAATAAAAGGAGCCTGTCCGCCACTTTGCCCCACCGGAAAAGACGGAGCAAACAAGGGTTCGGAAAAGACCGGAAATCTGACGGTTTCCGGTCTTTTTTGTTGCGGAAAACAGAAAAAATTTTTTCAAAAAAGTCTCGAAAACCTCTTGATTTTCCGTCACGTTTCCCGTAGAATATGACGCAGAAGGGTGAGAAGTGGCAGAAAGTGGTGCGAAGTGGCTCAGAACCGACTTTCAGCCCCTGATTTTTTCCCCTCATTTACCGGAGAAGAAAGGAGGAGACAGACCATGCTGATGGGTGAGTTCAATCATACGCTGGATGCCAAGGGCAGGATCATTATTCCGTCACGGCTCCGCGAACAGCTGGGCGAGATCTTCGTGGTCAGCAAAGGCCTGGACGGCTGCCTCTTCGCTTTCCCTTCCGGAGAATGGGAAAAACTGGTTAACAAGATCCAGGCCCTGCCCCTGACCGATAAAAACGCCCGGAAGTTCTCCCGATACCTGTTAGCCGGCGCGTCGGAAACGGAGCTTGACAAACAGGGCAGGGCCTTACTTCCCCAGACGCTGCGGGAGGCCGCGAAGCTCGAAAAAGACGTGGTCCTCTGCGGCGTAGGAAACCGCCTGGAGATCTGGTCCAAGGAAGCCTGGACCGCGGAATCACACTACGAGGATATTGACGAACTGGCCGAAATGATGGCGGATCTGGGAATATAGCGCAGCGCAAAAAGGAGCCGAGATGGAATTCGCACACACCCCCGTTCTGTTGACGGAATGTCTGGAAGGACTGAATATCCGGCCGGACGGTGTGTATGCGGACGGGACCGTCGGAGGCGGCGGACATGCCGGGGAGATCTTCCGGAGACTCTCGGCGGAGGGAACGCTGATCGGCATCGACCGGGACGCGGAAGCTCTGGCGGCGGCAGACAGCCATCTGGCCGGGATCGCCGCGGAGATGGAAGAAGAGCAGGGAGAACATCCCTCTTACACCTTGATAAAAGCAAATTACGGGGATATGCCGCAGGTGATGTCGGAGCTGAAGATCCGCTCGGTCAACGGGATCCTGCTGGATCTGGGCATCTCAAGCTATCAGATCGACAATCCCGAACGGGGCTTCTCCTACCTGCACGATGCGCCGCTGGATATGCGGATGGATGCTTCCGAAGGCGAGACGGCGGCCGATCTGGTGAACCGCTACAGCGAGCAGGAACTGGCCCGGGTCCTTCGGGACTACGGAGAAGAGCGCTTCGCCAGCTTCATTGCCAGACGCATCGTACTGGCCCGGCAGGATAAGCCGATCCGGACGACCGGCGAGCTGGTGGAAATCATCCGACGGGCGATCCCCATGAAATATCAGAAAGGCGGCGGGCATCCGGCCAAGCGGACGTTCCAGGCCATCCGGATCGAACTGAATCAGGAGCTGAGCATTCTGGAACAGAGCTTAAGCGGTCTGATCGATCTGCTCTCGCCGGGCGGAAGGCTGGCAGTGATCAGCTTCCATTCGCTGGAAGACCGGATCATCAAAACAGCTTTCCGGAAAGCCGAAGATCCCTGCATCTGCCCGAAGGATTTTCCCCGCTGTGTGTGCGGGGCGGTCAGCAAAGGAAAGGTGATCACCCGAAATCCGATCCTGCCGACCGAAGACGAAGTGAAAAACAATACACGCTCTGCCAGCGCGAAGCTGAGAGTTTTTGAAAAAGCAGCGGAATGACCGGCTGCCGGAAAAGAGGCCCAGTATGGAGAAGAGAACACAGATTTATCAGGATGGCAATACACTGCGGACCCGTATCGTTTCCGTGCCGACCCGGGATGAAGAGATCTTATTTATCCCGAAAGCGGAGAGAAAGGTTCAGGAGCAGCCCCGTCGGCTGAACTGGACCCGCCTGGGTCTGTTTATGGTCATGTCTGCTCTGACACTGGCCTTTGCCGTCATGTGTTTCAGCTTCTTAAAGCTGAATGCCTCCGTCAACGCTTCCCGCGGCAATATCTATCGCCTGGAACAGCAGCTGGCCCAGCTGAAGGCGGAGAACCAGATGACCCAGAACCGCATGAACGCGCAGATCGATCTGGCGGAAGTCTATGAGATCGCAACGGAACAGCTGTGCATGGTGTACCCGGACGCGAATGCTCAGGTCAATTACACGGAGCAGCTCAGAGAATACGTAAGGCAGTATGAAGACATCCCGGGACAATAATGGCCGCAAAAGGCTGAAACTGAATATTTACATGCGAAGAAAACTGACGATAACCTTTGGAGTGGTTTCGGCAGTTTTATTCGCACTTGCGCTATATACCGCTGTCCTGATGCGCAACAACGGCGACGAGTATCAGAAGCTGATCCTCTCGCAGCAGAGTTATTCCAGCAGTACGATCCCCTTTAAACGGGGCAATATCGTGGATACCAAAGGAACGCTGCTGGCGTACAGCGAAGAGGTGTATAACCTGATCCTGGATCCTTCCGTGATCCTGTATACGGCGCGCGCGGCGGAGCCCGAACCGAACCGGCAGGCAACGGTGGACGCGCTGGTGGCCTGCTTCGGTTTTGACCGGACGGACCTGGAAAATACCCTCAGCAATAATCCGGCCGCCATGTATATCCGTTACGCGCAGAAGCTGTCCGCGGAAGACGTCAACCGTTTCACGCTGTACCAGAGCAATTACAATACGGCGGAGGACGCCGCCGGAAAAGCGGTTCATAAAGACAAGGTGACCGGCGTCTGGTTTGAGACCGAGTATCAGCGCGCCTATCCTTATCATGAGAAGGCCTGCACGGTTCTCGGCTTTTCGGGCACGGATTCCTCGGAAGGTCACTGGGGGATCGAAGAGTACTACAACGAATATTTAAGCGGCATCAACGGAAAAAGCTACAGCTATATCAACCAGGACGGCGAATCGGAAAAAGTCCTTCAGGAAGCGACGGACGGGTATACCGTGGTCAGCACCATCGACTGGTTCATTCAGTCGATCGTGGAAGAGAAGATCGGCGCCTACAAGGCGGAAAAAGGGTATAAAAACATCGGCGTGATCGTGATGGATCCTTCTTCTACGGAGATCCTGGCGATGGCGACGGATAAATGCTTTGATCCTTCCGATCCCACCGATCTGAGTCTGACGTACGGCAAGGAGTCTCTGGAAGGCTTAAGCGAGGAAGAGCTCGCCGATCTTCAGAATCAGATGTGGCGGAACTTCACGATCAGTGACGTCTTCCCGCCGGGCTCCGTCGCAAAGGAACTGACGGTCGCCATGGCGCTGGAAGAAGCTGTCGTAACACCGGATACGCTCTTCGTCTGCGACGGCGGCGAGGAATTCGGGGACGGGCTGGTGATCCATTGTCACAACCGTGACGGCCACGGCATCCTGAACCTGGAAGAAACGCTGATGAATTCCTGCAACGACGCCATGATGAATATCGCGAGCCGCGTCACGGCCGCGACGATGATCCGCTATCAGCGCCTTTTCGGTCTCGGATCGCGGACCGGTGTGGATCTTCCGGGCGAAGCCACGGGCATCATTTTTGATGCGAATACCATGTCGGCCGTCGATATGGCGACGAGTTCCTTCGGTCAGGGCTTTTCTTCCACCATGATCCAGATGGCGTCTTCGTACTGCTCCCTGATCAACGGCGGCTTCTATTATCAGCCCCGCATCGTCAGCCGGATCCAGGACGAAAACGGCAATACGGTCAAGAGCTTTGAACCGGAGCTGGTCCGGAAGACCGTCACGGAAGAAACATCCGCGTTCCTGCGGACCGCCGCGAAGCATACGGTCGACCAGGGCGTCGGCAATATCGACGGCTACGACATCGGAGGCAAGACCGGTACGGCCAATAAATACCCGATCGAAGAGGATCAGTACGTCGTGTCCTTTATGGCTTTTGTGCCGACGGACAACCCGACGCTGCTGGTCTACGCGGTCATCGACGAGCCGGTCCTCAAAGTCAGTAAAGAAGCGATCGACCTGGAAGTCAGTATCATGAAAGAGATCCTGGAGTACCGGGGCGTTCATAAAGCACAATAAAAGCAGAATCAATCGGGGGGATCAGAAAGATGCAGAACGTATTATGGGCAGGCATTGCTGCTTTTGCTTTGGGACTGGTCTTGACGCCGGTTCTGATTCCGCTGCTGCAGAAACTGAAATTCGGACAGGTGATCCGGGAGGACGGACCGCAGGGACACCTGAAAAAAGCCGGAACGCCGACCATGGGCGGTCTGGCTTTTATTGTTTCCATTACGCTGGTCAGTCTTTTCCTGATCCCGTCTCATCCGGAGATTCTGCCGGTGCTGCTGGTCATGCTCGGCTGCGGAGCCGTCGGCTTCACGGATGATTTTCTGGAGATCATCAAGAAAAAGAACGAAGGCTTAAAGCCGCTGCAGAAGCTGTCCCTGCAGATCGCGGTCGCGGTCCTGTTTTTCGCGTACCGCATGATCTTTGTGAGCGAGCCGACCCGCATCTTCCTGCCGATCAGCGGGAGAGAGTGGACCATGCCCTGGTGGCTGTATTTGCCGCTCTTTTTCCTGATGTTTCTGGGTACGGACAACGGCGTGAACTTAAACGACGGTCTGGACGGCCTCTGCGCCAGCGTGACCGGTGTGGAAGTGCTGTTCCTGGCGCTTTTATCGATCAAATACGGAGCCGGTCTGGAGCCGATCTGCACAGCTGCCGGCGGCGCGCTGCTGGCCTACCTGCTTTTCAATACCTATCCGGCGAAGCTCTTCATGGGCGATACCGGCTCGCTGGCCCTGGGCGGCTTTCTGGCGGCAGCGTTCATTACCCTGCGGCAGCCGCTCCTGATCCTGATCGCCGGCTTCGTCTATTTCGCGGAGAGCGTCTCCGTGATCATTCAGCGCTATTATTTCAAGGCGACGCATGGGAAGCGCTTCTTCCGCATGACGCCGATCCATCATCATTTCGAGCTGGGCGGCTGGTCCGAGCCCCGGGTCGTGATCGTATTTACGACGGTTACCTTCTGGTGCTGCGTGCTGGCCTATTTCCTGGCGTAAGGGGGAAAACCATGGACTGGAGAAAAGATCAGCCTGTCTTGGTGGCAGGCGCGGGCATCAGCGGCACGAACGCGCTGGGACTGATCCTGGGACAGGGCTATACGCCGATCCTGTACGACAGCAACCCGAACGTGAATCTGAATAAAGTGTACGACAAGCTGGGCCGCCGCGATTTTGAGGTCGTGCTCGGCGAGCTGCCGGAGGAGGTTGTCCGCCGGGTGCGCTTCTGCGTCATGAGTCCCGGCATCTGGCTGGACCGGCCTTTTGTGAAACAGCTCAAGGCAGCCGGTGTGCCGCTCTTAAGCGAGATCTCGCTGGCCTACCATTTTTCGCACGGAACGGTCGGCGTAGTGACCGGAACGAACGGCAAGACCACGACGACGACGCTGATCGGCCACATCATGGAGGCCGTGAACCCCGAGACTTATACCGTCGGCAACATCGGACGGCCGTATTCGGAATACGTCCTGAAGACGACGGACAAAACGCTGACCGTCATCGAAATGTCCAGCTTCCAGCTGGAGACGACGGACGATATCATACCGGATTTCCTGGTCGTGACCAATATCCGGGCCGATCATCTGGACCGTCACGGCAGCATGGAAAACTATGTGGCTTTAAAGAAGAAGCTCTGTCTCCGTATGACTCCGGCGCAGTTCGTGGTCTTCAACGGAGACGATCCCTGGCTGGCGGATATCCCTTCCCTCACGAAAGCGCGGACGTACCGCTTCAGCTCGCATCAGGAACTGGAGGAAGGCTGTTTTCTGCGCGGCCGCATGATCATCCTCAGGATGGACGGTCAGGAGTGGGAGATCTGTCCGACGGATCAGATCCAGCTGCTTGGCATGCACAATTACGAAAACGTAATGACCGGCGTGGTGACGGCTTACGCGCTCGGCGCCCCGGTTGACACCATACGCCGTCAGGTGTTAAGCTTTACGGCGGTACCCCACCGGATGGAATTCACCTGTACAAAACGCGGCGTGAAGTATTACAATGACTCCAAAGCCACCAACCCGGATTCCGTGGTCAAAGCCATGGAAGTCGTGACGCCGCCCGTGGTGCTGATCGCCGGCGGATTCGACCGGCATGCGGATTATACGGAGATGGTGGAAAGCTTTAAAGGCAAGGTCCGTTCGGTCGTGGTTTTAGGGACGACGGCGCAGGATATCGACGACTGCATTCAGCGGGTTTATCCCCTGCCGGTCACGCATGTGAACACGATGGCGGAAGCCGTCCGGGCTGCTTCGGATCAGGCGCTCCCCGGCGATACGGTCCTGCTTTCTCCTGCCTGCGCCAGCTGGGATATGTATCCGAATTTTGAGATCAGAGGCGAGGAATTCAAACGTCTCGCGAGGGAAGAAAAAGAGTGAAGGTCAAACGTCTGAATCTGCAGGATCAGCAAGAAAAGCATTCCTATGACATCAGCCTGCTGTTTGTCACGGTCTTTCTGTGCGTTTTCGGTCTGATCATGGTCTACAGCGCCAGCTACTATACCGCGGAGATGAAAGGTCTGGGCAGCAGTTATTATTTCCGCCGCCAGCTGATCAGCGATCTGGTGGGACTGGCCGGGCTTCTGCTGCTGTCCTGGCTTCCTTACCGTCTGTATAAATGGGCGGTGCTGCCGGCTTATGCGGTCGCGATCGTTCTGATGATTCTGACCAACTATACGCGGCTGGGGCATACGGCCGGCGGCCGCACCCGCTGGATCAACCTTTTCGGCATTACCTTCCAGAGCGCGGAGGTGGTCAAGATCGCCGTGATCCTGGTGGCGGCTTTTCTGATCTTTACCTATGCGCGGGAGTACCGCGGCTGGAAGCTTTGGCTGACGCTGCTGATCCTGACGGCCGTTCCCGCCGCGCTGGTTTTCAGCAATGACTTAAGCTCCGCTTTTATTATTCTGGCGATCCCGCTGATCATGATCTTCCTGGTCAATGACAACCGGAAACTGACGGTATTTCTGATCTTTCTGCTGATCCTGGCCGCCGTGGCGATCCTGCTTCTCAAATTTATGAGTCTGGACCGTCTGATGAAGATCGGTGACTGGCTGGTGGAGCATACGCCGCTGCATGAATATCAGGTCCGCAGACTGTACGTCTGGAACGATCCCACCTATGACGCACGGGGCGACGGCTATCAGGTCCTGCAGGGGCTGTACGCGATCGGCTCCGGCGGCATTTTCGGAAAAGGCCTGGGAGCCGGAACGCAGAAGCTCGGCTTCGTCCCGGAGGCCTCCAACGATATGATCTTTACGATCATCTGCGAGGAACTGGGACTGTTCGGCGCCTTCGCCCTGATCCTGCTGTACATTTTTATGCTGTCCCGGATGGTGCAGATCGCCAACCGCGCGGATGACATCTTCGGCTCTCTGATCGTGGTCGGGATCATCACGCAGATCGCGGTGCAGGCGGTCCTGCATATCGGCGTTGTGACGAACGTGTTCCCGAATACCGGGATCTCCCTGCCGTTCATCAGCTACGGCGGAACCTCCTCGGCCTTCCTCCTGGCAGAAGTCGGCATGGTGATCAGTGTGGGCCGCGGGAATACGCTGAGGAAAAAGAAGTGAAGAAGTGGATTCTGCCGATTCTTCTGGTCCTGATGATCGCGGCGGCTGCCGTTCTTTTGCTGCTGCCGGCCAACGGCGTCAGCTACGACGGGACCAGCGTTTATACCGATGAGGAGCTGAACCAGCTGATCTTCGGCACGGATTCCCCGCGGTACTATTATGCACGGATCAGGGAAATCTTCCGCAAACACCGGGAGATCCCTTTTTTGGCGCGTTATGACGTCGTTTTTGAAGAAGGGCGGAATATCCGGGTCCATCTGTATGAGAAAAGTCTGGCGGGGTACCTGCGCTTCCAGAACTATTATTTATATTTTGACTGGGACGGCGTGCTGGTCGAGATCGGAACGCAGCGCGTCGAAGGCATGTATGAGGTCAAAGGCCTGTCGGTGGAACATGCCGTCAAGGGCGAGGTCCTGCCGTTAAAAGACAGCGGCGTGCTTCATACCATGCTGACGCTGACACAGTTCCTGAACCGGGAGACGATCTATCATTCGGGCCGCGAGATCCTTCTGGGCAGCCTCTGCAGCGGGATTTGCTTTAAAAGCGACGGCGTGGAGCTCGAAATGGGAGGTATCACGGTTTTTCTGGGGGATACGGACAACGTGGAAGGGAAACTCTATGCGATGGAAGATATCCTGCCGGAGCTGGCAGGAAAGCAGGGGACGCTGTATTTGGACAGCTACCGTTCCGGCGCGGTCGACCCCCGGTATATCTTCAAAGAAAATTGAAATAATTTCAAAAGAGTACTTGCGATTTTGCCGAAAATTTCATATACTTAATTACACTCTTATTTTATGTCCGGCCGGTTTTTGATCGGCAGGTCCCTTAAGAAGCAAACAGAATAGACATCCGGGAGGTAACAGGGGAATGTTGGAAATAAAAGTGAATGAGACAGAAAGCGCCGCCAAGATTATCGTGATCGGCGTCGGCGGAGCCGGAAACAACACCATAAACCGCATGATCGAGAGCAATGTGGAAGGGGTGGAGTTCATCGGAATCAATACCGACCGTCAGGACCTGCAGACCTGCAAGGCGCCCACGGCGCTGCAGATCGGCGAAAAGCTGACCAAGGGACTGGGTGCCGGCGCGAAGCCGGAGATCGGCATGAAAGCGGCCGAAGAGAGTGAAGAAGAGATTGCGAATGCGATTCAGGGCGCGGATATGGTGTTCGTGACCTGCGGCATGGGCGGCGGCACCGGTACCGGTGCGGCTCCCATTATCGCCAAGATCGCTAAAAATATGGGGATCCTGACCGTCGGCGTTGTGACCAAGCCTTTCCGTTTTGAAGGCAAGGTCCGTATGCAGAACGCGCTGGACGGCATTGAAAACCTGCGTGAAAACGTGGATACCCTCATTGTTATCCCCAACGACAAGCTGCTGGAGATCATTGACCGCCGGACTTCCATGCCGGACGCCCTGCATCGCGCCGACGAGGTGCTGCAGCAGGCGGTTCAGGGCATTACCGACCTGATCAATGTTCCGGCTCTGATCAGTCTGGACTTCGCCGACGTGCAGACCGTCATGCAGGATAAGGGCATTGCCCATATCGGCATCGGCCGTGCCAAAGGCGATGACAAGGCCATCGAGGCTGTCAAGATGGCAGCTTCCAGTCCTCTGCTGGAGACCAATATCGTGGGTGCTTCCCATGTGATCATCAACGTGTCCGGCGACATCGGCCTGATGGAAGTTTACGATGCCGCGAACTACATCACCGAGCTGGTCGGCGAGGAAGCCAATATCATCTTCGGTGCCATGTACGACGACACGATCCAGGATGAAGCGACCATTACCGTTATCGCCACCGGTCTGAATGAACCGGCCCCCGGTGCGGTCAGCGCGAAATCGACGCTGAGCGGTTTCCGCTCGGCCGACGGCCTTCTGGGCGGACGGACTCCGTCTCCGTTCAAGCCGGCCGCCGCGCCCGCTGCTGCGCCTGCCGCGAAGCCGGAAGCCGGTGAGAAGAAGCCGGAAGCGCCGGCTGCGACGCCTGCCGCCTATACCCGCCGTCCGGTGGAAGTGCCCGGCAGTTCGGTTCCCCGCCGTGAGATCAATGTTCCCGGCTTTTTAAGAAAATAAAGCCGGAAACTGCTGAAAGAGGAGACCTTCGGGTCTCCTTTTCTTTCGGGAAGGGTTATACAGAAGGAGAAAGCATGGAATTACTGATCGTGACAGGCATGAGCGGTGCCGGCAAGACGCAGGCCCTGCGGACACTGGAAGATATCGGCTATTACTGTGTGGACAATCTGCCGCCGCAGCTTTTGGCCTACCTTCTGGACTTTGATTACGAGAGCGGCATGGTGCGGGAAAAAACGGCTGTGACCGTGGATATCCGCAGTCAGATGCTCCTCAATCACGTCGATATCGTCCGCAGCGGACTGGCCGAAAAAGGGGTCACGACCCGGATCCTGTTTTTGGAAGCGGCGGACGAGACGATCCGCCGCCGCTATAAGGAGACCCGCCGTCTGCACCCGCTGGTACAGCAGGGGAAAGCCGCTTCGCTGACGGAAGCGATCCGGCTGGAGCGGGAAGAACTGGAAGCCTTAAAGGAGATCGCCGACGTCGTGCTGGATACGTCGAACCTACAGACCAAGGACCTTCGGCACTGCGTGCTCAAGATCTTCGCGCCGGCGGATCTGGAGACCATGAGCATCGAATTCGTGGCTTTCGGCTTTAAATACGGGATCCTGGCGGACGCGGATCTGGTCTTCGACCTGCGCTGCCTGCCGAATCCTTATTACGATGAAAAACTCAGGCTCCTGACCGGCGACGATCAGGCCGTGCGCGATTATGTGATGCAGGGGGAGGACGGCCCGCTGATGAAGGAGAAGATCCTCGACCTGCTGCGCGTTTCGATCCCTCTGTACCGGAAGGAAGGAAAGTCCCGCCTGGTCGTGGGCTTCGGCTGCACCGGCGGGCAGCACCGCTCGCTGGCGATGGCCGGCCTTTTACAGGAAGCGCTGGAAGAGGAATATCCCGGCATTCAGCTGATCTGCCGGGATAAAGATGAAAACCGCTATGAGGTGAGCCGGAGATAAAACGCTATTGTGCGATCTTACTGCCGAGCGTGCCCGAATAAACTTTTCGAGCGCCCCTTGAGGCGACCTGACATTTCTTGCATTCTGGAAGGTCGCCGAAGCGGGTCGAGAAAAGTTTTATCGAGGCAGCGAGGCGGGGAGATTGGACGAGGGGTCATACCAGCATTAACCCTTCCAGCCCCGGTTCGACCACCATCGAATAATTCGTGTGATAGATCACCATGCCCGGTTTGTAATTGCCGGGCTTTTTTAATTCGCGGCGGCGCGTGTAATCCACCTCGGTCTTGGCGCCTTTCGGAGCGGAAGAATACCAGGCGGCCAGGGCGGCGGCCCGCTCGAAGCCGGCATCGGAAAGCTCCTTCGTGCCGGTCTTGACGATCACGTGGCTGCCGGCGATCCCTTTTACGTGGAACCACCAGTCGTTTCCGGAAGCCAGTTCGAAGGTGACGGTTTCGTTCTGCAGGTTGTTTTTCCCCACGAAATAATCAAAGCCCTCTTCGCAGACGTAGTGAAGCGGAGCGGCGGTCTTCGGCGTCTTCGGCGCTTTCCTGCCGGGGACGTTTTTAGCACGCAGATAGCCGCCCGCGATCAGTTCGGCTTTGATCGCGTTCAGATCTTCCTCGCTTTCGGACAGATTCAGCGCGGCCTCCACGCTGCGCAGATAAGCCAGCTCGGCGTCGGTCTCCTCTAACTGTGTAAGCGTCGCGTCGTACGTGCGCTTCAGCTTCTGATAGCGGTCGAAATAATGCTTCGCGTTTTCCTGCGGCGTCAGCGTCTCGTCCAGCGGGATCGTGATCTCTTTGTTCCCGTCGTAATAATTCTGAGCCTTCAGCTCGCGCGCGCCGGTTTCCAGCCCGTAGCCGTAGGCCTGGATCAGCTCGCCGTAAAGCTTGTATTTATCGCGCTTTTCCGCGTCTTTCAGCTGCTTTTCCATGAGCTCCCGCTTGCGGGAGTCCCGCTCCATGGTCTGGTGCAGGACATGCCGTAAGTCCGCCGACTTCTGCTTGATCCGCGAAGCGGAATTTTTTTCGGCATAGTAGTCGGAGAGCAGTTCGCTTATGCTTTCGTAGGGCACCGCTTCCTCCGCTGCGTAGAGCATAAGGGGAAAGGCGCTGTATTCGATGAGCTGACCGTTGTGGTAGTAGATCTGCGGCGCAAAACGGCCCGCAAGGATGCGTTCGGCCAGATCCCGCACGGCTTTTTCCAGACGCAGGATCTCTGCCTCGGTCAGCGAAGCGGCGCTTTCATCCCCGCTTAAGGAAGCCTGAAGGATCAGCTCCCGCGCCATCTGCGGACTGATGCCGGTCAGAATCGCGCCTGCGGCTTTTTCCGCCGGACCGGTCTGTTCGCTCAGTTTTTCCCGGAAAAGCCCGGCGTCAAGGTCCAGCGGCGAGAGCTTGTCCCGCGTGTTCGGAATGAAGTACGGCCG
The DNA here is from genome assembly GCA_017619975.1 of Lachnospiraceae bacterium. Taxonomy (GTDB): domain Bacteria; phylum Bacillota; class Clostridia; order Lachnospirales; family Lachnospiraceae; genus UBA6987. The sequence continues at coordinate 29,782 of JAFZRH010000026.1, forward strand.
GCCGGGCAGCACCTCGCGGACGCTGCTGGTACCGCTGCCGATGCGGCGGATCGCATCCGTGATCACGTCTTCCTGATCGGCCAGGATCAGGTTGCTGTGCTTGCCCATAAGCTCCAGGATCAGACGGTGCCGCACGGAATCGCCGAGCTCGTTAAAGTGTTCCGCCGTCAGGAGGATCACCCGTTCCAGCCCGGGCTGCGTGACGGAGACGATGCGGCCACCGGCAAGGTGCTTGCGGAGCAGCATCAAAAAACCCGGCGCCTGGGCAGGGGAAGGAAGATTGTTTTCCGTCAGGTAGGCCAGTGGAAGAGAGGGATTGGCGGAAAGCAGCAGACGGTACTGGTTCCGTCCGTTCTTCACGGTGAGCAGGACAGCGTCCGTTTCCGGCTGCGCGATCTTGCTGATGCGTCCGTCTGTCAGTTTATCATTCAGTTCTTTGACCAGCGCCGCGACGCTGATGCCGTCGAATGCCATAGCGGTACCTCGTCAGTATTCGTAAAAAGCGGTCGGGCAAGTGCGTCCGGCCTGGGACAGAGGCCGAAAAACGATGAAAATGGATGAAAACACGGCTGTTTGACTTGACTTTCCCGCTCCAGAGATTATAATATAAAAGGTTTAATTTGTGTACTCATTTATCCATTTTTATTTTCAGGAGGCAGACAATTATGGCAAGAGCAAGAAAGACCATGGATGGCAATACTGCGGCATCCCACGTTTCCTACGCGTTTTCGGATGTAGCGGCTATTTACCCCATTACTCCTTCTTCTCCTATGGCCGAGGTGGCGGACAGCTGGGCAACAGAGGGACGCAAGAATATCTTCGGTCAGGAAGTGAAGATCATGGAAATGCAGTCCGAAGCCGGCGCGGCCGGCGCCGTACACGGATCCTTAACGTCCGGCGCGCTGACCACTACCTACACGGCTTCTCAGGGCCTGCTGCTTATGATCCCCAATATGTACAAGATCGCCGGCGAGATGCTGCCCTGCGTCATTGACGTGGCGGCCCGTACGCTTGCGACCCACGCCCTGTGTATCTTCGGCGATCATTCCGACGTTTACGCCTGCCGTCAGACCGGCTTCGCCATGCTGTGCGAATCCAACGTGCAGGAAGTCATGGATCTGACCGCGGTCGCGCATCTTTCCGCCATCAAGGGCCGTGTTCCGGTCCTGAACTTCTTCGACGGCTTCCGCACCTCCCACGAGCTGCAGAAGATCGAAGTCTGGGACTACAAAGATCTGGAAGATATGCTGGATAAAGAGGCTGTGCAGAAGTTCCGCAACGAAGCCCTGAATCCCGAGCATCCCTGCCAGCTGGGCTCTGCGCAGAACCCGGACATCTTCTTCCAGGTCCGCGAAGCGGCCAACAAGGCTTACGCCGCGTTCCCGGCCGTGGTCGAGGAATACATGAACAAGGTCAACGAAAAGCTCGGCACCGATTATAAGCTTTTCAACTACTACGGCGCGCCGGATGCGGAGCACGTCATCATCGCGATGGGCTCCGTCTGCGATACCATCGACGAGACCATCGACTATCTTGTGGCCCGCGGCGAAAAGGTCGGCCTGGTCAAGGTCCGCCTGTACCGTCCGTTCAGCCAGAAGCACCTGCTGGCCGCTCTGCCGGCAAGCGTAAAGACCATCAGCGTTTTGGACCGCACCAAGGAACCCGGCGCCATGGGCGAACCGCTCTACATGGACGTCATCACGGCTCTTCGCGGCACGGCCTTCCACAACGTGAAGGTCCAGCACGGCCGCTACGGCTTAGGCTCCAAGGATACCACGCCCGGCCAGATCGTCGCCGTCTTCCGCAATAAAGAAAAGGAAGAGTTCACGATCGGCATCGAGGACGACGTGACCGGCCTGTCCCTGCCTGTGAAGGAAGATCCGAACACGCAGCCGGCTTCCACCATTTCCTGCAAGTTCTGGGGTCTGGGCGCGGACGGCACCGTCGGCGCGAACAAGAACTCCATCAAGATCATCGGCGACCACACGGATATGTACGTGCAGGCCTACTTCGAGTATGACTCCAAGAAGTCCGGCGGTCTGACCATTTCCCACCTGCGCTTCGGCCACGCCCCCATCAAGTCCACCGACTACCTCAACAAGGCGGATTTCGTGGCCTGCCACAACCCGTCCTATGTCCGCAAGTACAATATCGTGCAGGAAGTCGTGGACGGCGGCAACTTCCTCCTGAACTGCCCCTGGGATCTGGCGGGTCTGGAAGAGCATCTGCCCGGCCAGATGAAGCGCTACATCGCGGAGCATAACATCAACCTCTACACCATCGACGCCATCAAGCTGGGCCAGGAGATCGGTCTGGGCGGCCGCGTGAACACCATCCTGCAGGCTGCCTTCTTCGTGATCTCCGGCGTTATCCCGCAGGAAGACGCCATCCGCTACATGAAGGATGCCGCGACCAAGTCCTACTTGAAGAAGGGCGAGGACGTGGTCAAGATGAACCATGACGGCATCGACGCAGGCGCCAAGGCTTTCGTGAAGGTCGAAGTCCCCGCCTCCTGGAAGGATGCGAAGGATGAACCGCTCTTTGAACTGGCAGACGGCAGCCGCGCCGACGTGGTGAAGTTCGTCAATACCATCCAGAAGCCCATCAACGCGCACGACGGCCAGAACCTGCCGGTCTCCACGTTCATGGATTATGTGAACGGTTCCACGCCGTCCGGCGCTTCCGCTTTCGAGAAGCGCGGCGTCGCGGTCAGCATCCCGGTCTGGGATCCCGCGAAGTGCATCCAGTGCAACTTCTGCTCCTACGTCTGCCCGCACGCGGTCATCCGTCCGGTGGCCCTGAACGCGGAAGACGTCCAGAACGCGCCGGAAGGCATGCCGATGAAGGATCTCAACCAGATGCCCGGCTACAAATTCGCGATCACCGTATCCGCCCTGGACTGCATGGGCTGCGGCTCCTGCGTCAACGTCTGTCCGGCGCCCGGCAAGGCCATCACGATGCAGCCGATGGAAGCCCACAAGGAATGCCAGAAGTACTTCGATTTCGGCGTCAGCCTGCCTGAGAAGCCCGAAGTCATTGAAAAGTATAAAGTCAGCACCGTCAAGGGCAGCCAGTTCAAGCAGCCGTTGCTGGAGTTCTCCGGCGCCTGCGCGGGCTGCGGCGAAGCGCCTTACGCGAAGCTGATCACCCAGCTCTTCGGCGACCGCATGTATATCGCGAACGCCACGGGCTGCACCTCCATCTGGGGCAACTCTTCACCGTCCACGCCTTACACCGTCAACAAGGAAGGCAAGGGCCCGGCCTGGAGCAATTCCCTGTTCGAGGACAACGCCGAATTCGGTCTGGGCATGGAGCTCGGCCAGTCCACGCTGCGCGCGGGTCTGGCAAAGAAGCTGCAGGCGCTTGCCGAAAGAACGGACAGCGCCGACGTCAAGGCCGCTGCCGAAGAGTTCTTTGCCACCTTCGATGACAGCGCCGCCAACAGCGCCGCCACGAAGAAGCTCGTAAAAGCCCTGGAAGATCTGAACTGCGGCTGCGAAGACGTGAAGTTCCTGCTTCAGAACAAGGAATTCCTGGCCAAGAAGTCCCAGTGGATCTTCGGCGGCGACGGCTGGGCCTACGATATCGGCTTCGGCGGCCTGGACCACGCGATCGCGTCCGGCCGTGACGTCAACATCATGGTCTTCGATACCGAAGTGTATTCCAATACCGGCGGCCAGTCCTCCAAGGCGACCAACGTCGGTGCCGTGGCACAGTTCGCGGCCGGCGGCAAGGAAGTCAAGCAGAAAGACCTGGCGGCCATCGCCATGAGCTACGGCTACGTCTATGTGGCGCAGATCGCCATGGGCGCGGACTACAACCAGACCGTCAAGGCCCTGACCGAGGCGGAGAGCTATCACGGCCCGTCCATCGTCATCGCCTACGCGCCGTGCATCACTCACGGCATCAAGGCCGGCATGAGCAAGGCCCAGACCGAAGAGAAGAATGCGGTCCAGGCCGGCTACTGGCATCTGTTCCGCTTCGACCCCCGCAAGGAAGTTCCGTTCCAGCTGGATTCCAAGGCTCCGACCGGAGACTACAAGACCTTCTTAAAGGGCGAGAGCCGTTACACTTCCTTAACGCTCAAGAATCCGGAGCGCGCCGAAATGCTCTTCGACAAGTCCGAAGGCTACGCGAAGGAGAAATACGAGCATCTGCTGAAGTTAAAGGAAATGTACGGAAAGCAGTAAAACGGACCCCGGATCGTGTGATCTGATGTCCGGGAGAGAAACCATTGGCGGCAGGACCGGACGCGGTCCTGCCGCTTTTTGAAGAACGTCTCTTTTCCTACAGATCTGACGGGCGGAGAAGAGTCTGAACCGGGAGAAAATGTATGGAGCTTCGTCAGGAAACAGAATTTGATCGGCGTATGGCCAGGCACCGGGATGAGCTGAAATGGCTGTATCTGGAACTGTATCACGGAGATACGCAGGCGTATGAGTATTTCATCGGGATGCTGCGGCGGGCCTGGGAAGAACGGAGCGAAGCGCTGCGTGAGCTGGACTTCAGCCGAGAGCAGGAGCCGGACTGGTATAAAAGCCGTGATCTGACGGGCATGCTGCTCTATGTGAACGCTTTCGCGGGCAGACTGAACGGCGTCCGCGAAAAGCTGGACTATCTGGAAGACTGCGGCGTCAACTATCTGCATCTGATGCCTCTTCTGGAGAGCCCGGAGGGAAGAAGCGACGGCGGCTATGCGGTCTCGGATTTCCGGAAAGTCCAGCCTCAGCTGGGAACGATGGAAGACCTGGCTGCCCTGGCGGCGGCCTGTCACGGCCGCGGGATGTCTCTCTGCCTCGATTTCGTGATGAATCATACCAGTGAGGATCATGCGTGGGCCCGCCGTGCCCGGGCCGGGGAAAAGGAATATCAGGACCGCTATTTTTTCTATGACGACTGGGAGATCCCCCGCCGCTTCGAGGAAACGGTGCCGCAGGTCTTTCCGACGACCGCGCCGGGCAATTTTTCCTGGTGTGAGGAAGCCGGCAAGGTCGTGATGACGACTTTCTATCCCTATCAGTGGGATCTGAACTACGCAAATCCCGTCGTGTTCAACGACATGACTGACAATATGCTGTATCTGTGCAACCGGGGCGTGGATATCATCCGGCTGGATGCGGTGCCGTACATCTGGAAGGAGCTGGGCACGAACTGCCGCAACCTGCCAAAAGTCCATACACTGGTTCGGATGATGCGGATGGCGTGTGAGATCGTCTGCCCCGGGACGCTGCTGCTGGGGGAGGTCGTGATGGAGCCGTCCCGCGTGGTGCCTTATTTCGGAACCGTGGAAAAGCCGGAATGTCATCTGCTTTACAACGTGACCACCATGGCGACCATTTGGCATACGGTGGCGACGAAGGACGTCGCGCTGCTCAGACATCAGCTCGGGCAGGTTTTTGCCCTGCCGGGGGAGTATACTTTCCTCAACTATCTGCGCTGCCACGACGACATCGGCTGGGGACTGGACTACGACTTTCTGGAAAACTTCGGGCAGAAGCAGATCCCGCATAAAAAGTATCTGAACGATTACCTGACCGGTGCCTGGTACGGTTCGCCGTCCCGCGGCGAGCTGTACAATGACGATCCCGTTTTGGGAGACGCCCGCCTCTGCGGGACGACGGCTTCCCTCTGCGGGGTTGAAACGGGCCGACGGGAGCGCGACAAGGAAACGCTGGCCCGGGCCCTGCGGCTGGATGAAATGCTCCACGCTTTGATTTTTACGCTGAGCGGCATTCCGGTCCTCTACAGCGGCGACGAGATCCTTGAGGAAAACGACTACAGCTATCATGAGGATCCGCTGAAGGCGGCTGACAGCCGTTTTCTGCACCGCGGGAACCTGGACTGGGAAGCTGCCGCAAAGCGGAAGGATCCGGCCTCTCCGGAGGGTGACTTCTTTGCCCGGCTGAAGCGGCTGGAGACGGTCCGGCGCTCGCACCGGGTCTTTGATGCCGGAGCCGACGTCTGGGTTCTTCGGACCGGCTCGGGCGGCATTCTGGGGATCGGCCGGTACCGGCAGGGGGAAAAGCTGGCGGCCCTGTTCAATTTTACGGATACGGAGCAGAGCGTCCTGCTGGAGGAGGACGGCGATTTCCGGGATGCGGCAAGCGGGGAAAGGATAGAGGATAAAAGCTCCGTAAAGCTGCTGTCCGGACAGTTCCGCTGGCTGCTCTGCGAGTTTTAGAAGGAGAAAATAGCGATGGAGAAAAAGCTGATCTTTCTGGATATCGACGGGACCCTGACGGTGCCGGGGAGCAACATTCCTCCCGCCAGCGCGCAGGAAGCGGTCAAAGAAGCCCGCGGGCAGGGGCATAAGGTCTTTTTATGCACCGGAAGAAATCCGGGCATGCTGGCTCCGCTCATGCGCTACGGCTTCGACGGTTACGTGGGAAGCGGCGGCGGCTGCGTGGTTCTGGAGGATCAGATCCTGTTTGACTGTCCGATGTCGCGCCGGCAGCAGGAAACGGCGATGGAGCTGCTGGCTAAGAACGGCGTTTTCCGTACACTGGAGGCCTGGGATGCGGCTTACGGAGACCGCGGGATGGCAGAGTTCCTGAACCGGACCAGCGGCGGCAACAGCGAGCTGGTGCGCTGGCGGAAAGCCCTGGAGGAAGATCTGAACATCCGCCCCATAGAGGAGTATGACGGCCGGCCGCTGTATAAGATCGTCTATATGTTCGCGAAGGAGGAACAGCTGCGGGAAGCCCGTCTGGCGCTGGAAGAAGATTTTGAGTTTCTGGTGCAGGATCTGGCAGGCGCCAACTGCCTGAACGGAGAGATGATCAACCGGAAATTCAGCAAGGGCAGCGGCGTGAAACGGATCGCGGCCGCGCTGGGCACGGATCTGAAGGATACGATCGGCTTCGGGGACAGCATGAATGACCTGGAGATGATCCGCGCCGTCGGGACTTCCGTCTGCATGGGGAACGGCAGCCCGGCCTTAAAGAAGATCTGCGACATTGTCTGTCCGCCGGTGGAAGAGGACGGTCTGGCCCGTGCCTTCCGGGATCTTGGACTGATCTGATGCCGCATGCGGCTCCAAAGAAAAATGCCGAACAGGCATTTTTCTATTTACAAGGAAACGAAAATCCGATAAAATAAATATATCTGAAACCGTATCGGTAAAAAATGAATAAGGAGAAAAGCATATGGCCCTCGATTACCGTAAGTGCGCCGAAGAAATATTTTCTCATCTTGGCGGAAGAGAAAATATTATCAGCGCTGCCCACTGTGCGACCCGACTGCGCTTAGTCATTGCCGACAATTCCAAACTCGACAAGGAAGCGTTGGAAAACGTGGAAGGCGTCAAGGGGATGTTTGATTCCAACGGTCAGCTGCAGCTGATCATCGGAACCGGCACCGTCAACAAAGTGTACGATGAATTCCTGGCTGTGACCGGCATGACGGCGGCTACCAAGGATGAAGTCAAGGCCGCCGCCGCTTCCAAGATGCCGATCTGGAAGAAGATCCTCAAGACCCCCGGCGACGTTTTCGTTCCGATTCTGCCGGCCATCGTTGCTTCCGGTCTGATGATGGGGATCGTGGAAGCGATCCCGAAATTTGTTCCGGAGTTTGGAAAGACCGACTGGTTTTCCTTCCTGGATCTGGTCGCCAATACGGCCTTTGCCCTGCTGCCGGTGCTGGTGGCAGTTTCGGCCGCCCGGGTCTTCGGCGGAAACATTTTCCTGGGGGCGGTCATCGGTCTGATGATGGTCCACCCCGCCCTCTTAAATGCCTGGAATGCCGGCAATGCGGAGGCCATCAACAAGTTCTTTGAAATCGAGACGGGCGTCGTTCCGCACTGGAAGCTGCTTTTCTTTGAGGTGCCGAAAGTAGGCTATCAGGGCCATGTGATACCGGTCATCCTGGCAGTCCTTTTGATGTGCACCATCGAAAAATGGCTGCATAAGCACGTACCGGAGATGATCGACCTCTTCGTGACCCCCCTGGTCACGGTCGTCGTGACGGCCTTTTTCACCTTCACCGTGATCGGGCCGGTCTTTGCCGTGTTTGAGAACTGGGTGCTGACCGGCGCGCAGTGGCTGATCTCCGTGGGCTACGGCATCGGTGCCGCGATCATGGGCGCGATCTATCCGCTGACCGTCGTCATGGGCCTGCACCACATGTACAACGTTATTGAAGCCGGCATGATCTCCTCGACCGGCGTCAATACCTGGATGCCGATCGCTTCGGCCGCGAACTTTGCGCAGTTCGGCGCCTGCCTTGCGGTCGCCTTAAAGTGCCGGAACCAGAAGACCAAATCGGTCGCGCTGCCGGCCTCCCTGTCTGCCTCCCTGGGTATTACCGAGCCGGCGATCTTCGGTATCAACTTCCGCTTCATGAAGCCTTTCGTGGCCGGCATGATCGGCGGTGCCTGCGGCTCTTTATTCGCCTCCTGGATGACGGCGACCAACGCGGCCGGAGAGACCGTGAAATTCGGCGCCACCACCTACGGCGTAACGGGTATTCCCGGCATTCCCGCCATCAACAATATCCCGATGTATATCATCGAGCTCTTGATCGCTTCCGGCGTTGCCTTTGCGATCGCCTGGTTCATCTGGAAGGAAGAGGAGCCGAAGCAGGCCAAGATCCCGGATTTGTCCGAGATCAAGGCGGAGGAAGCGCCTGCCGCTTCCGTGGTCCGCTGCGGAGCCGGCGAACTGCTGCAGCCCTGCAAAGGCCGGGTCATTGCCCGCGAGGATATTCCGGACGAGACCTTTGCGGCCGGGATCTTAGGCGAAGGCATCGGCGTGGAGCCGGAGGAAGGGATCGTCGTGGCACCGTTTGACGGGACCGTCACGAGCGTCTTTGATACGAAGCACGCCATCACGCTGGAGAAGAACGGGATGGAGGTCCTGATCCACGTCGGCGTCAATACCGTCAACATGCAGGGCGAAGGCTTCACCGCCTTTGTGGAAGAAGGCGCGGAAGTGAAGGCCGGCCAGCGGCTGCTCGGCTTTGACCGGGAAGCGATCAAAAATGCCGGCTACAGCGACTGTGTCGTGATGCTTTTAACCAACTCGGACGACCTGGAAGGCGTCGAGTGCGGTTTGCTGTAAGATCAAAATACGGAGGTTATCACATGAAATCATTTGAGTACACCATTACGGATCCCGTGGGTATCCATGCCCGTCCCGCCGGCCTTCTGGTCAAGGAGATCAAGAACTTCATCGGTACGACGGTCACGATCACCAAGGGAGAAAAGTCCGTCAACGCGTTAAAGCTGATGGCTCTGATGCAGATGGGGATCAAGAAGGGCGACACCGTCACCGTTCAGGTAGAAGGCGCGAATGAGGAAAGCGCAGCGGCGGCGATCGAAGCCTTCCTGAAGGCGAATCTGTAACATCTGACCCGAAATACGGCTGTCCCGGGCGGCAGCCGTATTTCCCTATTTTCTGAAAGGAGAACTCCCGTATGATCACAATTCAGGGCAAAGGGGTCTCGGCCGGCGTTGCCGCAGGACCGCTGTATTTTTACCGCCGTGCCAAAAATACGCTGACCCGCTTCGAGGTCGCGGACCGTGAAGCGGAGTGGAACCGTTTCAAGGAGGCGCAGGCCAAAGCGATCGAGCAGCTGGGCGTGCTGGCGGAGAAAGCCCGGGAAGAGGCCGGCGACGAAGCCGCCATGCTGTTTGAGACACATCAGATGATGTGTGAGGATATGGATTATGAGGAGGCCATCGAAGGCTTCATCAAAGAAAACGGCCTGAACGCGGAAGCTGCCGTCAGCGATGCCGGCGCCATCCAGGCGGAGGCTTTTGCTTCCATGGACGACGACTATTTCAAGGCCCGCGCCGCCGACGTAAAGGATATTTCCGGCCGCATCATCGGGATCCTTCTGGGCGTGGTGCAGGGCGGCATCGATTCGGACGTGCCGGTGATCCTGGCTTCCGATGACCTGGCACCCAGCGAGACCGTCCAGCTGGACAAGAGCAAGATCCTGGGCTTTGTGACCTCCGGCGGCTCCGGCTCCAGCCATACGGCGATCCTGGCCCGCACTATGGGGATCCCGGCCATCATCGGTGTGGGAGAGCAGCTGAAGGAAGAATATGAGGGCCGGGAGGTGATCGCGGACGGCGGCACCGGCCTCGTAGCGCTGGAACCGGATGAGGCGACGCGCAGCCGCCTTCTGGCCAAGCAGGCGGAATTAAAGCAGCGTCAGGCCCTGCTCAACGAGCTGAAGGGCAAGCCCAATGTAACGAAGGACGGGCAGAGCATCCGGATCTACTGCAATATCGGCAGCCCGGACGACGTTCCGCCGGTCCTGGCAAACGACGGCGGCGGCATCGGCCTGTTCCGCAGTGAATTCCTGTACCTGAACTGCGATGATTTCCCCACCGAGGAGTATCAGTTTGAGGCGTATAAAAAAGTGCTTTCCGATATGGGAGGGAAGGAAGTCGTTATCCGCACGATGGATATCGGCGCGGACAAGATGATTGAATATTTCCAGCTGCCGAAAGAAGAAAACCCGGCCCTGGGCAACCGCGCGCTTCGCATCTGCCTGAACCGCCCGGAGATCTTCCGGACCCAGCTGCGCGCCCTGTACCGTGCTTCTGCCTACGGACGCTTAAGCATCATGTTCCCCATGGTCGCCTCCGTTTGGGAGGTGCAGGAAGCCAAGAAGGCCTGCGCCGCCGTTCGGGAAGAACTGAAAGCCGAGGGCATTCCTTTTTCCGATGAGGTGGATCTGGGCATCATGATCGAAACGCCGGCGGCCGCCGTGATCAGTGACCGGCTGGCAAAGGAAGTGGATTTCTTCAGTATCGGCACCAACGACCTGACCCAGTATACGCTGGCCTGCGACCGGCAGAACAATAATCTGGGGCGCTTCTTTAACGCGCACCATCCGGCGGTGCTGCGTCTGATCAAGCTGGTGGCGGAGAACGCGCACAAAAACGGGATCTGGTGCGGGATCTGCGGCGAGCTCGGCGCGGATCTGGAGCTGACGGAGACTTTCCTGTCCATGGGACTGGATGAGCTGTCCGTATCGCCGCGGGCCGTGCTGCCGCTGCGTCAGAAGGTGCGTGAAACAGAGGTAGAAGCCTGCCGCGAACGTCTCATGGGAGAACTGATGGGAGATTGATCTGCCGCAGGTCGTTTTGAAGGGAAGACCGACGGTTTGCCGCCGGTCTTTTTTCATTCGCTTTTCCTTAAGGCTCACAGGGCTCTCTTGACGGAAAGCGGCCGGCCTTGTAAAATAAAAGCGAAAAGGAGGCGCTGCGGGGTTGAAGATCTTTGTTTTTTCGGATTCTCACGGGAGAGGAACGCTGATCGTAAAGGCGATCCGCCGGGAAGCCCCGGATTTCGTATTCTTTCTGGGAGACGGAGAAAACGATCTGAAGGCCTTGCGGCAGGCCTTTCCGGCGCTGCCCTTTGAGGCTGTCCGGGGAAACTGCGACTTTCGCTCACAGCTGCCGGCGGAGCTTGTCTGTGCGGTGGGAGGCGTTCGCTTTTTCATCACGCACGGCCACCGCTATGACGTAAAGACAGAGAGAACGCTGGAAAGCTTGAAGCGGGCGGCCCGTCAGGCCGGCGCGCAGGTTGTGCTGTTCGGCCACACGCATGAACCGTACCTGGAAGAAGAGAAGGAACTGATCCTGCTCAATCCCGGTGCCGCCGGAAGCTATGGGAATCCCGGCTACGGCGTACTGGAACTGACGGACGGACAGATCCTTGCGCGTCTGGAAACTCTCTGAAAAAAGGAGTGTGATCATGGAGACCAAAACAATCGATGTCACGGCGCTCGGCGAGCTGCTGATCGATTTTGTGCAGAGCGGAACGGGGCCGCAGGGAAATCCCCTGTTTGAGGCGAATCCGGGCGGGGCGCCGGCCAACGTGCTGGCCATGCTGGCGAAGCTGGGACGGCGCTGTTCTTTCCTGGGCAAAGTGGGGCAGGATGCCTTCGGCGATCAGCTGGAGAAGACGCTTGAGGATCTGAAGATCGATACGGAAGGCCTTAAGCGGGATCCTTTTATCCCGACGACGCTCGCCGTGGTGCATACCCTGCCGGGCGGTGACCGGGATTTCAGCTTTTACCGAAAACCCGGCGCGGACCTGATGCTTCGGCCGGAGGAACTGGCGGAAGAAAAGCTTTTAGGCTGCCGCATCTTCCATTTCGGAACGCTTTCCTTAACGGACGAGCCCTGCCGGAGCGCCACGAAGCAAGCCCTCATGCTGGCACGGCGTGCCGGCGCGCTGATCTCCTTTGATCCGAACCTTCGTCCCCCCCTGTGGGAGAGTGCGGAGGCGGCCAGGGAGCAGATCGCCTGGGGGCTTGCGCAGGCGGACGTGGTCAAGATCTCGGATAACGAAGTCAGCTTCATGACGGGAACAAAGGACTGCCCGGCCGGCGCGGCCCTGCTGAAAGAGCGATTTCCGAATATCCGGCTGCTGAATCTGACCATGGGAGCGGAAGGCAGTCAGGCTTTTTATGACGGTTACAGCGTATTCGAACCGGCGCTGCACCGGGGCGGCGTCATCGAGACGAGCGGGGCCGGAGATACTTTCGGCGCGCTGGTCCTTCAGTTCGTACTGGAACACGGCCTGGAGGGCCTGACGGAAGCGGATCTGCACAGTATGCTGAAGACCGCCAATACGGCTGCGTATCTGGTGACGACAAAGAAAGGCGTGATCCCTTCTCTGCCCCGGGAAGAGGAGATCCAAAGACTGTTATGTCAGGAAGAAAACTGAATCTGGTCACAGATCTTTACGGCTGCCCGAACCGCTGCCGGCACTGCTGGCTGGGCCACATGCCGAATCGGGTCATGGAGCCTGACGCGGACCGCTTTATTGTAGATTTCTTCGATCCGTATTTTGAGCAGATCGCCTTCTACAGCTGGCTGCGGGAGCCGGACTTCTGCGAAGACTATGCGGCCCGCTGGGAGCGGGATCTGGCCGTCTCGAAAAATGCCCGGCCGGAACGCTTCGAGCTGGCCAGCTTCTGGCGCATCGTACGGGACGAAAAATATATACCTTTTCTGAAGTCTGTCGGCGTGGAGAAGGTGCAGCTGACCTTCTTCGGCCTGGAAGAGACACAGGACCGCTATGTGGGGCGGAAAGGCGCTTTTGCGGAAGTCCTGAAGGCCACGGAGCTTCTGATCCGGGGCGGGATCATCCCGCGCTGGCAGTGCTTCCTCAACGAGGAAAATATAGAAGAAATCGTCGAAGTGTACCGCCTTTATCGGGAAATCTGGCGGCCGCGCTGTCCGCAGATGGAATTTTTCGTGCATGAGGGCAGCTGCGACGGCGAAAACCGGAAGCTCTACCCGATCCGGATCCGGAAGGATCATATCCCCGAGGAGCTGATCCCGGTGTATCTGGATTATAATGAGCTGCTGACCGAGCGGGAATGCTGCAAAATGCTGCGGGACGATCCTTCCGCTCCCGTTTTTCCTGTGGGTGGGGAGATCACGCTGAATATTTCCAACGAATACGACGTTTACTATAACTATACCGAGATGAGCCGCCCGTGGGTGATCGGAAACCTGAAAAAGGATGAGGCGGGCGAGCTGGTGCGAAGGATCGTCTCCGGCGATACGCCGGCACTGCGGCGTCTGAAGAAGGTCAGCTGGCAGGCTCTGGCGGAGCGTTTTGGGGATGCCTCCTCCGAACGGGTCTTCGACCCTGACGATTACCGGATGTTTCTGGTGAATCGGTATCTGGAAGAAGAGTGAAAGGAGGTCTCATCCCGTGCAGACAACATCTGTTCTGATCCAGAGTCTGTGCGTTCCCTGCGGGAATTTCTGCCGCTACTGCCTGCTTTCCTGGGACGGCAGCGTATCCGGCGCGCCGTGGGAACGGAGCACGGCACTGGCGGAACGCTTCTTACGGGAGCTGCGGGAAGAACAGCCGGAGCTTGCCGTTTCCTTCGCCTTCGGCTATTCCATGGAGCATCCTCAGTTAAAAGAAGCGCTCCGGACCCTGCGCCGGCTCGGCAGCCCCATGGCGGATTTTCTGCAGTGCGACGGCATGAAGATGCGAAGCGTGGCGGAGTGCGGCGAGATGATGCGGATGCTGCGCGGAGAAGGGATCCGGGAACTGAACTTCACGGTGTACGGTCCGGAAGCATATCACGACCGCTTTGCGGGCCGGAAGGGTGACTTTGCCCTGCTGCTGCGCATGATGCAGGCTGCTGGGGAAGCCGGGCTTCCTTTTATGGCAGGGATCCCGCTGACGGCGGAGAATGCGGCGCAGATCGATGCGCTGCTTGCGATCTTGCGGGCCGCCGGCTGTCAAAAGATCCGTCTGTTCATCCCGCACGAGGAAGGCCGCGGCAAAGTGCTGGCGCCGGTCCGCCTGACTCGAAAAGAGTTCGGGCAGCTTTCGGAAAATGCCCGGAGCCTGCTGAATCCCAAGGTCTATCAAACGGAAAGCGAGTGGCTTCATCTGCCGCAGCCGCCGGAAGAAACGGAGCGGCAGATCCTGATCTCGCTCCGTACGGACAACATCGAAGATTATGGGAAGAGAAGCGCCGTCTCCGTCCTTCGGGAGATCGAAGCGCTGGACGAGGCGTATTATGCGGCCTTCCCGACATTTTCCGAATTGGCGGCTGTTTACGGGGATCCGGACGGCGGTCGTTTCTACAGTTTCCGGGATCTGTTCGCGCATTACCGCAGTCTCTATGCCGGGGAACACGCGCTGCACCTGTATGACGTGACGGACGAGCGCCTTTCCGGCAGCAGGAGGAGTCAGCAGCATGGATAAAGAGAAATTCATTCAAAAAGAAGAGCGGCCTTTGGCCGTCACGGTCTGTGAATATACGGAAGAAAAGATCCCGGACGTGGTGGACTTTGAAAAACGTCTGCGGGAAGAAGAGGACGTCTGGGGCTGGGAGATCGATGAGGCGTACGTCAGGAGCGTGAAGGAAAGCTTCCGCGACTGCCGTTTTGAGAATGCGGTCTCTCTTCTGGCCTATACGGATGGCCACGTGACCGGCCGCATCGACACGGCTCTGATCCCGACCCGGATGGACGGATCCGTGAATGCGTATCTGGACTGGATCTGCGTTCTGAAAAGCGCCCGGCACCGGGGCATTGCCCAGGCGCTGCTGGGCGAACTGAAGGCGATCCTGAAGGAGAAAGGCGTAACGACCCTTGTCGCGCTGACCGCTGCCAACGAGGAAGCGCAGCGCTTTTACAAAAGCGTTCCGGATTCCGAGATGAGAGACGTCGGGATCTGGATCAACATCCGATAAACAAAAAGCCGCGGCACCGGAGCGCCGCGGCTTCTTCCTTTAAGACAACGCTTTGTTTTACAGCTCCAGGACGGCAACGATCTCGTCGCCGTCCCTCTCGCCGTTTTCCCGAAAGCCGAACGAGTGATACAGCTTTCTGGCAACCGTGTTTTCCGGCTCGTAGGAGAGCTCGCAGCACTTCGCTTCTCCGCAGGGCCAGGTTCGGATGAAATCCAGAGCCAGCCGAAGTGCTTCCTTTCCGTAGCCCCGGTTCTGATATCGCTTATCGATCATGAAGCGCCAGAGGCTGTAGTTGTTCTTTACGGCCTGCGGCGGCTCTTCTCCGTCGATCTCGTAAAGGGCTGCCTCGTTGAAGCCGATCATCAGGAAGCCGACGGGCTTTTTGTCCCGGCATATGGCAAAGGGAAAGGCCTGACATCCGGTGCCGAGGGCCGCGTATGCCTGAACCAGACTGATGTCGTTCGGCGCCACGAAATCCTTCTGCGCCCGGCTGACCCTTAAATCGATGACGTCCCAGACGTTTCGGGCATCTACCTTTTCCAGACGGATCATACCTTTTGAGCCTCCTGTTTTAAGAAAAGTGACTTACCGCAGCAGCGCCACGGCGACGTCGTTCACATTGGTGCCGGTCGGGCCGGTGATGATCAGGCCGCCGATTTTCTGAAGGGCGTGATAGGCGTCGTTGTCCTTCAGGACCTCATCGATGATCAGGCCCTGAGCCTTCAGCTCTTCGCAGCTGAAGCCGTCCACGTAGCCGCCGGCCGCGTCGGTGGGGCCGTCCGTCCCGTCGCTGCCCACCGGGAAGACCGCCGCATTCTCCATCCCGCTGATGCCGGCTGCTGCCGCCAGAGCCAGCTCCTGATTGCGGCCGCCTTTGCCGTGGCCGGTGAGTTTGACTACGGTCTCGCCGCCGGCGATGAAGGCCAGCGATTTTCCGTCGCCTGCATGCGTCTTTAAGATGGAGGCCAGGAAGCTTCCGGCTTCCTTTGCCTGGCAGGAGAGCTGATCGGTCAAAAGGACCGGCTCATAGCCCAGCTCCGCTGCGACCCTGGCGGCTGCCGCGCAGAGCTCGCGCACGCTGCCGTTGATCTGTGTATGCACGTTGTCCAGGGCCTTCGGCGTCTCTACTTTTAAAAGCTGGGAGGCCGTTTCGGACAGCTTCAGTCCGTACTTGTCCGCAATGCGGCGCGCGTCTGTGTTGGTGGAAGAGTCCGGGCAGGCGGGACCGGAGGCGATCATATCCAGCGGGTCGCCTAAAATGTCGGACAGGATCACGGCTTCCACCTGGGCAGGCGCGCAGAAGAGGGCGAAGCGGCCGCCTTTCACCTGGGAAAGGCGCTTGCGGATCGTATTGATCTCCACGATATCCGCGCCGCAGGCCAGCAGCTGGTTCGTGATGTCCTGCAGTTCTTCACCGGCAACAAGCGGTTTCTCGAAGAGAGCGCTGCCGCCGCCGGAGAGCAGGAAGAGGACGGTGTCTTCCGGCTTTAAGCCGTCTACAAGATCCAGCGCGGCCTGCGTCCCTTTAAAGGAGTTTTCGTCCGGGACGGGATGACCGGCTTCATAGCAGTCGAAATTCGCGATCGGCCCCATCACGTGACCGTACTTGGTCACGACGACGCCTTTTTCGATGCGGCTGCCCATGACGTCAGAGGCGGCTTTGGCCATCTGCCAGGCAGCCTTGCCGGCCGCGACCAAAAGGACCCGCCCGGGAAACTGTTTGCCTTCCAGAGCACGCCGCACGGCGGCATCCGGCTGGACCGCGCTGATGGCTTCGTGTACGATGGCGTCTGCATGAGAACGTAAAAGCTGATTCATAATAGATCCTTTCTTTTTCGGAATAGTATCTGTCCAGACAAAAAAGAAGCGCGCCGCCTTCGGTGCGGCTTCGATCCTGACTTTAAAACCGCAAATCGTCTGGCTCTGTGCCATCTTAGC
>JAFZRH010000027.1 GCA_017619975.1 Lachnospiraceae bacterium
ATTCGGATGACGAACTGAATTCCATCTTAACGGAAGTCGGTCGTGATAATAACAATAAGATCCAGCGATACAAAGGCCTTGGTGAAATGGATGCCGAGCAGCTCTGGGAAACGACGATGGATCCGGCCAGACGGATCCTGCGCAAGGTCAGCATCGACGAAGATACCGCTTCTCTGGTGGACATGACCTTTAATATTCTGATGGGCGACAAGGTCGAGCCCCGCCGCGACTTCATTGAAGCCAACGCGAAGTTCGTGAAGAATCTTGACGTGTAGGTGAAAAAGTATGGCGAAAAAGACGAAAAACGACAATATCGACAATACGATTTTTGATTTTGACCGCATTCATGAGGTCGACCTCAAAAAAACGATGGAGGAATTCTACATCGATTACGCGATGAGCGTTATCGTATCCCGTGCGCTGCCGGACGTGCGCGACGGCTTAAAGCCCGTGCAGCGGCGCATCCTGTACTCCATGACAGAACTGAACAACGGACCCGACAAGCCTCACCGCAAGAGCGCCCGTATCGTCGGCGATACGATGGGTAAATATCACCCTCACGGCGACTCCTCCATCTATATGGCCATGGTCAATATGGCGCAGCCCTGGTCCATGCGCTATCCGCTGGTGGACGGCCACGGCAACTTCGGCTCCATCGACGGCGACGGCCCGGCGGCCTCCCGTTACACGGAAGCCCGCATGTCCAAGATCTCCATGGAAATGGTCGCGGATCTGAACAAGGATACCGTGGATTTTGAGGACAACTTCGACGGCACCGAGCGCGAACCTTCCGTACTGCCGGCCCGTTTCCCGAATCTCCTGGTCAACGGCGGCACCGGCATCGCGGTCGGCATGGCGACGAATATTCCGCCGCACAATCTGCGCGAGGTCGTGAACGGCGTCGTCCTGATGATCGACAACCGCGTCCGCGAAAAGCGCGATACGAGCGTCGACGAGCTGATGGAAGTCATTAAAGGGCCGGATTTCCCGACCGGCGCGGTGATCCTGGGCCGTCAGGGCATTGAAGAAGCCTACCGGACCGGACGCGGCAAGATCCGCATCCAGGCCATTTCCTCGATCGAACCGATGGCCAACGGCAAGCACCGCATCGTCTTTACGGAGCCGCCCTACGAGGTGAACCCGGAAAAGGCTTTAAAGGATATCGCGGATCTGGTCAAGGAAAAGAAGATCGACGGCATCTCCGAGCTTCGGAACGAATCCAACAAGGACGGCATCCGGCTCTGCGTGGAGCTCAGGCGCGACGCAAATCCGAACCTGGTCCTGAACCAGATCTATAAACACACGGAGCTGCTGACCACCTACGGCGTGATCATGCTGGCGCTGGACAAAGGCCAGCCCAAGGTCATGAACCTGGAACAGGTCCTGCACGCTTACCTGGACCACCAGGAAGAGGTGGTGACCCGCCGCACGAAATACGACCTGAACAAGGCCGAGGAGCGGGCGCACATCATTGAAGGCCTCTTGATCGCGCTGGACAATATCGACGAGGTCATCCGCATCGTGCGCGGCGCACGCACCGTCCAGCTGGCCAAGGAAGGCTTAATGAAACGCTTCGGCCTCACCGACGTGCAGGCGCAGGCCATCGTGGACATGCGCATCCGGGCCCTGACCGGTCTGGAGCGGGAAAAGCTGGAAGCCGAATACGCGGATCTTCTGGATAAAATTGCGGAATGGAGAGCGATTTTGGCGGACGAAAACCTGCTGCTGGGCGTGATCAAGGAAGAACTGCTGATCACGGCGGAAAAATTCGGGGACGAACGCCGCACGCAGATCGGCGCGGATACCGACGAGCTGACCGACGAAGACACAATCCCGGACGAACCGGTCGTCATCGCGATGACGTCGCTCGGCTACATCAAGCGGATGAGCATCTCCAATTTCCGGGCGCAGAACCGCGGCGGGCGCGGCGTCACCGGCATGAAGACGCTGGAAGAGGACTACATCGACGAGCTCTTCATGACCACGACGCACCACTACATCATGTTCTTTACGAACAAGGGAAAGACTTACCGCCTGAAGGCCTACAACATTCCCGAAGCCTCCCGCACGAGCCGCGGGGTGGCGATCGTGAACCTGCTGCAGCTGGGCGCGGACGAGAAGATCACGGCCATCATCCCGATCAAAGCCTATGAAGAAGACAAGTACTTCATCATGGCGACGCGGGACGGCATCGTGAAGAAATCTTCGGTCACCGAGTACCAGAATGTTCGCTCGAACGGCCTGGCGGCGATCAATTTAAAGGACGGCGACGAGCTGATCGAGGTCAAGATCAGCACGGATTCCGACGACGTGCTGCTGGTCACGAAGCTGGGCCAGTGCATCCGCTTCCACGAGACCGACGTGCGTGTGACCGGCCGTGTCTCGATGGGCGTCATCGGCATGAAGCTGGATCCGGGCGACGAGGTCGTGGCCATGCAGCTGGCCAGCCAGGGCGAGGATATGCTGATCATTTCCGAGCTGGGTCTGGGCAAGCGCACCGATATGAATGAATTCAGCCCGCAGAACCGCGGCGGCAAGGGCGTCAAGTGCTACAAGATCAACAACAAGACCGGCGACGTGGTCGGCGCGAAGGCCGTCCACAAGGAGCAGGAGCTGATGCTGATCACCACGGAAGGCATCATCATCCGCATGGCGATCGCCTCCATCAGCCGGCTGGGCCGCATCACGAGCGGCGTGAAGCTGATCAATATGCAGAAGGGCGTCAAGGTGGCCGGCATCGCGAAGGTCCGCCAGGGCGACACCACGAACAAAGAAGGCGACGAAGAACCCGAACTGCCGGAAGAAAAATAAAGTGTCATCCTGAGCGAGCGAAGCGAGTCGAAGGATCCTGCGCCTGCAAGGCGCACAGTGCCGAAGCGCGCCCGACAAAACTTTTCCGTAACGCGTGCCCCGCTATGCGAACCACGCGGGGTGCCCATTGAGGCGACCTGACGATAACGATTGTATTCCGGAAGGCCGCCGAAGCGGGCTGAGACGGATGATTCGAGGCAGCGAGGCCGAAGAAAGGTCGCCGAACCGGGCCGACGAAAGTTTTTGTCGAGGCAGCGAGGCTGAAGATCGAAATCGAAGGATCATAAAAAGAAAGATTCCTCGCTTCGCTCGGAATGACACGGTACGAATTCGAGGCAGCGAGGCCAGGAAGAGATGGTGACAAGTCGCCCCCGCCCGGCGCTTCGCACCACCCTCCCCCGTGTCCGGGGGAGGGCAAGATAGGAGGTTTATTTTGGACAGAAAAGAATCAGCGGCTTTGAAAATCAAGGCCGCAAAGATCCGGATCGCGGCCCTGACCGCCATCCACTCCATCGGCAGCGGCCACGTCGGCGGATCCTTAAGCATCTGCGACGCCTTAGCCGTTCTGTTCGGCCGCGAAATGAAGACCGACCCCAAAAATCCGAAGTGGCCGGAGCGCGACAAGCTGGTCACCTCCAAAGGCCACGCCGGCCCCGCCGTGTACGGCGCGCTGGCCGTACAGGGATATTTCCCGTACGAAATGTTAACGACCCTGAACCGGCCCGGCACGCATCTGCCCAGCCACACCGACCGGAATCTGACCCCCGGCGTGGATATGACCACCGGTTCCCTGGGCCAGGGCACTTCCGTCGCCTGCGGCATGGCGCTGGGCGACCGCCTGAAAGGGCGTGACTGCCGGACCTTCCTGATCGTCGGCGACGGCGAGAGCGACGAAGGCCAGGTCTGGGAAGCGTTCGCCTTTGCGGCAGCCAAAAAACTCTCCAATCTGGTGGTCCTTCTGGACTGGAACAAAAAGCAGCTGGACGGCCGCGTGGATGAGATCCTGCCGATGGGCGACTTCGCGGCAAAGCTGACGGCTTTCGGCTTCGACACGCAGCTGATCAACGGCAACGACGTGGAAGCCCTCGCGGCCGCGCTGGAGCACACCCGCGGCGGCGGCGACAAACCTTACGCGATCATTATGGACAACGTCAAAGGCGCCGGCGTTCCCGAGGTAGAGCAGACGGAGATGAATCACAGCATTCCGGTGAGCGACGAGCAGTTTGCCCGCTGGACGGCACAGTTAAAAGCCGAGATCGCGAAATGGGAGGAGGAAGCGTGATGAAGATCATTTATGATGGCAGCATGGATCCGAAGCAGGCCAAAGCCCTCCTCGGCAGCCTGATCCCGCAGCTGGCGGCGGAAGACCCCGATTTCATCTATCTGGATGCGGACTTGATGAGCTGCATCGGCACTTTAAAGTGGGGCAAGGCGAACCCCGACCGTGCCATCGAGTGCGGCATCGCGGAAGCCAATATGATCGGCGTAGCCTGCGGACTGGCGGCAGCCGGTTTTAAGCCGCTCGCGCACACCTTCGGACCCTTCGCGTCCCGCCGGGTGTTCGATCAGGTCTTTTTAAGCGGCGCTTACGCGAAAAACGATATCACGGTGCTCGGGACCGATCCCGGCGTAACGGCTGCCCTAAACGGCGGCACGCACATGCCGTTTGAAGACGTAGCCCTGTACCGGACCATCCCGACGGCGATCATCTTCGAGCCGACGGACATGGTGCAGCTGGAAGACGTGCTGCGGCAGAGCAAGGATCTGCCCGGCATCAAATATATCCGCGTCGGCCGCAAGGACCTGCCGAAGGTCTACGAGCCCGGCAGCCATTTTACGGTCGGCAAAGCCGTCACGGTCCGCGAAGGAAAGGACTGCACGATCGTCGCGGCCGGCATCATGCTGCACGAAGCCTTAAAAGCGGCCGATGAACTGGCCAAAGAAGGCATCGAAGCGGAAGTTATCGACCCGGTCACGATCAAGCCCCTTGACAAAGAGACCGTCATTGCGTCCGTAAAGAAGACCGGCTGCCTCGTCGCGGCGGAAAACCACAACAAAAACGGCGGTCTGTACGACGCGCTGCTGGAAGTCCTGGCGGAAAACTGCCCCGCCCCGGCCGGACAGGTCGCGGTGGAGGATGAATTCGGCGAGGTCGGCCCGCAGAAATACCTGCAGGAGCGCTTCGGCTTAACGGCCGCGCACATCGCGGAAAAAGCGAAGAAGGTGATGGCGTCCCGGATCCTCTGAAAGAAAAAAGCCTATGCCGGAAGAGATCAAAAACACGCAGCAGGAAATGAGCGAGGCCGCAAAAGCCCGGTATGAAAAACTCACCAAAACGCCGGTGCCGCAGCTGATCGCGCGCCTGTCGGTGCCGACCATCCTCAGCATGCTGGTGACGGCTCTCTACAATGCGGCGGACACGTTTTTTGTCGGGCGAATCTCGACGGAAGCGACCGCCGCGGTGGGCCTGTGTTTTTCCGCGATGGCCGTGATCCAGGCATTCGGCTTTTTCTGCGGCCAGGGCTCGGGCAATTTTCTTTCCCGCCGGCTCGGCGCGGGACAGCAGCGGGAAGCGGAAGAGATGGCGGCCACCGGTCTGGCGCTGTCGTTTATCATCGGCATCGTAACGGCGGCGGCCGTCAACCTGTTTGCCGAACCGCTTGCCTATTTTCTCGGCGCGCTGGACAGCACCGTGAAGGATGCGGTCAGTTATCTGAAGATCATCGCCATCGGCGCGCCGTTCATGATGGCGCAGTTTGTTTTAAACAACCAGCTGCGCTACCAGGGCAGCGCCATCTATGCGATGGTGGGTCTCATGTGCGGCGCCGTATTAAACATCGGCCTGGATCCTCTTTTGATCTTCGTCTTTGACCTGGGGGTTAAGGGTGCGGCGCTTGCAACCATCTGTGGGCAGATGATCAGCTTTACGGTCCTTCTGATCGGCAGCCGCCGCGGCGCCAATATCCGCATCAGGCTGTCGAATGTGCGCCTGAATCCGCACTATCTGGTGCAGATCGTCAACGGCGGCATTCCCGCGCTGTTCCGGCAGGGACTGGCGGCCGCGGCTTCGGTCCTGCTGAATAGGGCCTGCCGCGTCTATGGCGATGCGGCGATCGCCGGCATGAGCGTTACGACGCGCGTCACGATGTTCGTCTCCAGCGCGATGATCGGCTTCGGGCAGGGATATCAGCCGGTCTGCGCCTTCAATTACGGCGCGGGCAAGACGGACCGCGTGCGGGAAGGGTATTTCTTCTGCGTCCGCTACGGAACATTCTTCCTGGTGGCGATGGCAGCGCTCTGCCTCGGCTTTGCCCCCTCGATCATCGGCTTTTTCCGGGATGATCCGGCTGTCATCGCAGTCGGCGCCGTGGCGCTGCGCTGTCAGGCGCTGGCGCTGCCGCTTCTGGCCTGCATCGTCATTACCAACATGATGCTGCAGTCCATGGGGAAGGGCGTCAAGGCTTCGATTACCGCTTCCGCCCGCAGCGGCCTCTTTTTCATTCCGCTGATCCTGATTCTGCCGAGGCTGTTCGGTCTTTTTGGGGTGGAGATCACGCAGGCGGCGGCCGACGTGCTGTCCATCAGCGTATCGATCCCGCTGGCCCGTTCCGAATTAAAGAAAATGAAGCAGGAGAAGCCGTTTAAGGAAACGTAAGCGGCGGGAAAAACCTATGCGGAAGGATCTGAAAAACCATCCTGTGGCGCAAAGCGCCCGGTATCTTGTCTGCTGGACCGTTTTTGCCCTCCTGGCCGGCGGTTTGGGCGGCCTCATCGGCGGCGCTTTCGGCTGGTGCATCCGTCAGGTGACGGGGCTTCGGACAGCGCGCCCGTGGATGGTTTTTTTATTGCCGGTCTGCGGTCTTCTGATCGTCTTTTTCTACCGGATCACGCATGAGGAGAAAAACCGCGGCACCAATATGGTGCTTGCCTCGATTTCCGCGAAGGATCAGGTGACGAAGCCGACCGGGCCGCTGATTTTTATTTCCACGATTTTGTCCCATCTCGGCGGCGCGTCCGTCGGCCGGGAAGGCGCGGCCCTGCAGCTGGGCGGCTGGCTCGGCGCGCGCCTGGGCGAGCTTTTAAAGCTGGACGAAAAGAATGCCCGCAGCGCCATCATGTGCGGCATGGCGGCGGTCTTTGCGGCCCTGTTCGGCACGCCGGTCGCGGCGGCTGTTTTCTGCATCGAAGTCATCAGCGTGGGCGTGTTTTATTATGCGGCGCTGGTGCCCTGCGTTTTTTCCGCCTTCGTAGGCGCGGGCGTAGCCCGTCTTCTGGGCGGGGAGGCGGAAGGCTGGACCATCCTTTCGGTGCCGGAAATGGATGTGAAAAACCTGCTCTGGATAATCCTTCTGGGGCTTTTGTGCGCGGGACTGGCGATCCTTCTGGTGGTCATGCTGCACGGCGCGGAAAAGTACGCTAAAAAATGGCTGCCGAATCCGTATCTGCGTGCGGCGGGCGCCGGTCTTCTGTTCGCGGGGCTGACCTTCCTGCTCGGCACGCAGCGCTTTACCGGCGCGGGGACCGTGCTGATCGACGAGGCGATGAGCGGGCAGGCGGATCCGACCGCCTTTCTTTTGAAGTTACTTTTCACAGCGATCGCGATTGCCGGCGGTTTCCGCGGCGGCGAGATCGTGCCGACCTTAAGCATCGGCGCCTGTTTCGGAGCGCTTTTCGGGAGCCTTACGGGTTTTCCCGTCTCCTTGAGCGCGGCCTGCGGGATGATCGCTCTCTTTGCGGGTGCGACCAACTGCCCCGTCGCCTCGCTGCTTATCGCCATGGAGATGTTCCGCGGCCAGGGCCTGCCGTATTTCGCGGTGACCGTCGCGCTGTCCTTCGTGCTTTCCGGCTATTACAGCCTCTACGGCACCCAGCGCTTCGCCTATTCCAAGCTGAAAATGGAGACGCTGGACACCCGGGAGCACGGGATCGAATAAAGAAGGAAAACGATACGAAAGCCCGGGACCGGAACAGGACGGGTCTGGCAGGAGGAAACGGAGTTGGGAAATACTGTCTGGCTGATCATCATGATTCCCGTGAGTTTGCTGTTTACCGGCCTGGGGATCTATGCGTGGAAGCGTAAAAAGCCCATGTGGTTCTGGTCGGGAAGCACGGTTGAAGAAGAGGAGATCTCGGACGTAAAAGCGTACAACCGGGTGAACGGGATCCTGTGGCTCGTTTTTTCGGCGCTGCTCTGGATCAGCACAGTCCTGGGATATCTGTACGGGGAGATCGGCGGGATCTGCCTGCTGGTCAGCTGCCTGATCGCCATTCCGCTCTTGCCGCTCGTTTACGGAAAGATCCTGAAAAAGTACAAAAAGAAATAAGCGGCCGCCGGAATCCGGTTTTTTCGGAAGCCGGACAGCGGATCCTGCGGCAGGAATCGTCAGAATCGAGAAAGGAAAAAGCCCATGAGCGGCACGGAGCAGAAAGAAGCCGGAAAAGAAGCGTTCGTTTATGAACACCGGATCAAATATTACGAGACCGACAAGATGGGCCTGACCCATCATTCCAACTATATCCGCTTCATGGAGGAGGCGAGAGTCGAGCTGCTGCGCAGCTGGGGCCTTAACTGGGCGGCATTGGAAGAAGAAGGGATCCTTTCCGCGGTGACGGCGGTGCAGGGCAGCTTTAAGAACGTCAGCCGCTTCGACGATACGCTGCGGATCCGGGTCTTTCTGCGGGAATATACCGGCATCCGCATGGTTTTCGGCTACGAAATGGAAAAAGAAGACGGTCAGACGGTCTTTGAAGGGACCAGCGAGCACTGCTTCTTAAATCCGGAAGGCCGTCCGCTGCGCTTAAAGAAGCTGCGGCCCGAGCTGCACGAACTGCTGCTGAGCAAGATAGAATAATATAATACCGCAGAACGAAACTGAATTGCATGCGCGCCGTTTTCCATGAGGGAAAGCGGCTCTTCGCATAAAATGCTTCTTCTATGATATTTTCCGAAGCAGTAAAAAAATCTAAGCAGTGTCATTCTGAGCGGCGGCGGAAGCAAATGCTTCCGCCGCCGCCGGAGAATCTATTTATTACAGTACGATTTCTTTATTCCCTCCAAAACAGGTAAAACGGCTTTTCGTACGGGGCGGATTCTTCTTCCAGCGTCTTTATTTCGCAAAGACACAGGCCGAAATCCTTCACCTCCACCTTCTCCCGCCGCTCCTTCGTCGTATATTTATCCGCGCGGAACGCGGAATCCAGCACCAGGATCCGCCCGTCCGGCTCTTCGGAAACGGCGGCGATCCAGTGCTCGTTGTTGCTGAAGATGCCCGAATAGCCGTCGCGGCTGCCGCTGACCAGAACGATGACCGCGCCGCCGTCTTTTAAACATTGGCGCAGCGCGTCCGGATCCTTCGCACTCTCGCAGCGAAGCTCCAGCTTTGCGGCAAAGGCCGGAAAGAAACGTTCTCCGTCGGTCCCAATCTCGAAATTCGCCTTTACGTCATAGGACAGCTGCAGTGCGTCCGCCAGCTCGAAGCGTCGATCCGGCCGCAGCCGGTCCGCGACCATCACGGCGCTGCACAGACCGCAGCCGGAAGAGGCCACCGTGGTGGTCTTTCCTTTCTCCCGGTTGATCTCATCCATGTCTGTCCGCGTCACATAGGGCAGGTCCGGATAATCCAGCTGATTGACGTATTTCATGAACCGTTCCTTTCTCTTTCCGCCGCAGCAAAAAAGATTCTTTGAGTGCCCGGGGACACCTGTCTTAGCTTTGTGCCCCAGCGGGGAAGGCACTGCGCCGTGCGTTTATTCCGCGTTGTAGTGGATCGTGCAGCTCTCCTTATAGGCGGCCGGGCCGTCGCCGTAGATATCGTCCCACTCGTTTTCACTGCTGGCATAGAAGATCTCGACGCCGTCCTCAAAAACATAGTTGGCCAGTTCCTCCAGACTCTTCGGCAGCCGGATCTTTTCCAGCTGGGAAGAGCCGAAGACATTGCTTTGAATCTCGGTGACGCCTTCCGGAAGCGACACTTCCTTCAGAGCCGTCCATCCGAGGCACCAGCTTTCCAGGAGCGTCAGGCTGGCCGGGAAATTGATCTCTGCCAGAGAGAAGCAGGCGTCGAAAGCGCCGTAGCGAATGACCGTGAGTCCTTCGGGCAGTTCGATCTTCGTCAGGGACTGGCAGTAATTAAAACAGCTGGTCGGGATCTCGGTGAGGCCCGAAGGCAGCGTCACGGATTCCAGAGCCTGACAGTTCGTAAAGCAATATTTGCCGATCACGGTCACGCCGTCCGGGATTTGGATCTCTTTCAGCGACAGGCAGTTGCTGAAGACGCTCTGCCCCAGCTTCTTCAGAGAGGAAGGAAGAACGGCCTCCTCCAGCGCGCTGCAATACATGAAGGTGCAGTCTTTCAGCTCGGTGATGCCCTCCGGGATCGTGATCCGGACCAGACTTTCGCAGCTTTCAAACGCGTTTCCGTCTATCTTCGCAAGACCGGCCGGCAGAATGAATTCCGTGACGAGCGTGCAGTTGGAGAACTGATCATACTCCAGCTCGGTGACGCCCTCCGGGATCGTCACGACGCCGCTGATGTTTTTGCTGACCGCGTAGATAACGGTTTTTTCCGGATTCATCAGCAGGCCGTCTTCCAGGATTAAAGAGGTGTTTTCCGCCGCCAGCTGAATATCTTTCAGGGAATCGGTCCCGCGGAAGACCTGGCTGCCGAAACTTTCCAGCGTGGAAGGCAGAAAGACTGTTTCCAGACCGGAACAGGAAGCGAAGGCGTAGTTCTGAATTTCCGTAACCCCTTCCGGAATCGTGATCTCCTTTAAAGCCCAGCAGCCGTCGAAGGCGGCTTCTCCGATCACGGTCACGGTTTCGGGAATCGTGACCGCGTTTAATTTCTGACAGGAGTAGAACAGATACTGCGGGATCTCGGTCAGGCCGCCCGGCAGATTCACGGTCTTTAATTCCTGGCAGTTGGCAAAGCAGTGCCGGCCGATCTCCGTGACGCTTTCGGGAATCGTAACGCTGCGAAGCTTGCTGCAGTTATAGAAGACCTCCGCGCCGAGCGCTTCGATACCGTCGCCGATCACGGCCGAGCGGATCTTGTCCGTCAGTTCCGTCTCGTCCCACCAGCTTTGGTCGCGGAAGCTGGTATCGTATACCGCGCCGGTCCCGCGGACGGTGAGCGCGCCTTTACTGTCCAGCAGATAGACGGCCGTTTCACCGCAGACGCCGACCGTGTTTGCCGCGATCTCGTCGGCCGTCAGATAGCCGCTGCTCAAAAGCGCTTCCAGCCGGTCGGCTTCATTGCCCTGGCGCTCCGCCATTTCCGAGATCCGAAGCCAGAGCTCGGGATGTTCGTCAGTCAGCTCCAGCGCCTGCCGGTAAAGCGCCTCCGCCTCGGCAGGTTCACCCCAATTGGCATATTCGGCCGCCTGAGAGACCAGATCCTCCCAGGTGACGGCGGTGGTTTCCGGTTCCGTCGGCGCTTCGGTCGTTTCGGGATCGGTGGCCGGTTCCGTCGGCGCTTCGGTCGTTTCGGGCTCGGTGACAGGTTCCGTCGGCGCTTCCGTGGTTTCGGGCTCGGTGGCCGGCGGTTCGGTGACAGGAGGCTCCGTCTCAGGCGGCAGCGTTTCCGCCGCTGAAGTTTGCGGCGCCTGCGTCGTTTCCGGGGCGGTCTCCGGGACGCTCTTCGAGCTTTCGGCCGGTGCCGTCACTTCTTTCGTGGGGGCCTCGGTGATCTCCGGCTGCTTTCCGCAGGCGGAGAAAAGCATCGCGGTCAGGGCGAGCAGAGCAAGAAGCAGTCTGAATGAATTTTTCATAAAAACCTCCTCTGTAATCGTAAATAGTAAAATAAGCGGCTGTCTCTGCCTGGCAAAGACAGCAGATTTCTGTCAGATTTTTTCTCCGGCCGGCTCCGCAGCGATCGTGCCGCCGCCCAGAACTTCCTCGCCGTCATACAGGACGGCGGCCTGACCGGGCGTTACGGCCCGCTGCGGCGCTTCGAAAACAAGACGGACAGAGCCGTCCGGCAGCGGATAGGCCGTCGCCGGGGCCGGCGGCTGGCGGTAGCGGAGTTTCGCCTGAACCGAAAGCGGTTCCTGCGGAACGGTTCCGCTGATCCAGTTCACGTCCCGGACCGTCACCTTTCGCTCAAACAGCGCTTCGTGCGGCCCCAGAACCACCTGGTTTTTCTCCACGTCGATACGGCAGACGTAAAGCGGTGCCGGCAGAGAGAGCCCCAGTCCTTTCCGCTGGCCGATCGTATAGTGAATGATGCCTTTGTGACGGCCCAGTACGCGGCCGTCCAGGTCCACAAAATCGCCGGGCGGCGGGACGCTTCCCGTCATCGCCCCGATCACGCGGGCATAGTCCCCGTCCGGAACGAAGCAGATGTCCTGGCTTTCCCGTTTGTGAGCGTTGATAAAGCCCTGCGCTTCGGCGATCTGCCGGACCGTTTC
This sequence comes from Lachnospiraceae bacterium, assembly GCA_017619975.1. Taxonomy (GTDB): domain Bacteria; phylum Bacillota; class Clostridia; order Lachnospirales; family Lachnospiraceae; genus UBA6987. Next base: position 12,220 of record JAFZRH010000027.1, read on the forward strand.
CTTTGTCAGGCCGCCCAGGGGAAAATCCAGGCACGCCAGCTGTTCCTGCGTGAGGCAGTACAGCACGTAGCTTTGGTCCTTAGCGGGATCCAGACCTTTCAGCAGATGATATTTTTCCCCGTCAAAGCGGATCCGCGCGTAGTGGCCGGTCACCAGCTTATCGTAACCCAGCAGCCGGGCCCGCTCCAGGAGCGCGCCGAATTTGAGATAGCGGTTGCAGTTAATGCAGGGGTTCGGGGTCTGTCCCTGCAGATAGGTCTCCGCAAAATCCCGGATGATCCGGCAGCGGAATTCATCCGTATAGTTGAATACATAGAAGGGCATGCCCAGGCGGAATGCCACGCTGCGGGCATCTTCAGTATCGTCCAGGGTGCAGCAGGACTTCCCTTCGGTGCCTGCCGCGCCGTCCTCCGGGAGCCCCGCGTCTTCGTTTGTATAGAGCTTCATGGTACAGCCGGCGCAGTCATATCCCTGCTGCTGCATCAGAAAAGCAGCAGTGCTGGAATCGACTCCTCCGGACATGGCGATCAGGGCTTTCACAAACAGATCCTTTCCTTTTCAAAATAAACTGTCAATATTATAGAAGAAGACAAAGCCGTCTGTCAATGAAGCGAATCCCGAAGATAAACGGCCTCCCCGTTCAGAAAAGTCGCCAGTACGGGAATGTCTTTCAGACGGCGGGGGTCGGTTTCAAAGGGGTTTTTCTCCAGAACGGTAAAATCGGCCAGATATCCGGGCGCGATCCGCCCTTTGACGGCTTCTTCGAAGCTGGCCCTGGCCCCGCAGACCGTGTAGGAATCCAGCGCTTCCTGTACGCTGAACGCTTCTTCCGCCAGATAAGGGCCCGCATCGCCGCGCAGCGAAGAGCGGGTGACCGCGCATTGGATCCCGGCCAGCACGTCGGGATATTCGACCGGACAATCCGAGCCGTTGGAGACACACAGACCGTCCCGCATCAGTGTTTTCCAGCGGTAGCTGGAAGAGGCGCGGCTGGCGCCGACCCGCGCCTTTACGATATGAATATCATAGTCCAGAAAGATCGTCTGCGCGTAGATATGAAGCTTCAGCTGCTTCAGACGCTCCAGCTGATCGGGACGGGTAATCTGACAGTGTACGATCCCGTGGCGGCAGTCCGGACGGGGATATGCTTTTTCTGCCTTTTCCAGGGCATTTAAAACCATATCCAGGGCGGCGTCCCCGATGGCATGGACCGCGATGGCAAGACCTTGGGCATGGGCGAAGCCGATCAGCTCATCCAGCTGTTCCTGTGAAAAGATCGCAAGACCGCGGGAAGAGGGATCATCCGCGTAGGGTTCGCGTAAAAAAGCTGTCCGCGCGCCGAGAGAACCGTCGCTCAGCAGTTTCAGAGGGCCGATCCGAAAGCGGCTGCTGCCGGATCCCGTGAGGCAGCCGGCCTCCGTAAAAGCACGCAGCGCGGGAAGATCCGAAAAATTGGACTGTTCACAGACCCGTACGCTCAGTTCGCCGCTTTCTTCCAGCTCCCGGTAAGCCTCGTTGACCGTCTGCCAGGAAACGGAAGGAAAGACGCAGTAATCGTCGCTCTGTACGCTGGTGATGCCGTAACGGTTCAGCGCCCGGCAGGCCAGACGCAGAAGTTTTTTAATCCTCTCTTTATCGGGAACAGGCAGCCGGGACGTGATGAGCGACATGGCTTCATCGTAAAAGAGCCCGTCGGGTTCACCGTCACTTCTTCTGCCGATCCGGCCGCCCGCGGGGGCGGGGGTATCCGCGGTAATGCCGCAAAGGGTGAGAGCCCGGGAATTGACGGCCAGACAGTGTCCGCAGCAGCGGGTGATCACGACGGGGCGGTTCGAAGAGACCCGATCCAGATCCTGCCGGTCGGGCATCCGTTTGCTGTCGGAAAACAGGTCCTGATTCCAGCCCCGGCCCCGGATCCACGGATCGGGACTTTCCGGCAGCCCGGCGGCATAAACAGACAGATACTCCAGCAGTTCCGCCAGACTTTTTCCGTGCGTGGCCAGATCGGCCGAGGCCAGCGACAGCCCGTAATTCAGCAGATGCATGTGACTGTCATTAAAGCCGGCGCAGACGAAACGATCTTTCAGGTCAACGGTTTTTTCGCAGCCGAACGAAAACCCTTCCGGATCGGACCCCGCGAATACAAAGCGGCCGTTTTCGGTAATAAAGGCGCTGACGAGCGGCAGCGTGCCGGTATAGACAAGACCGTTATAATACAGGGTTTTCATGAAAAGCGGCTCCTCCGGGCGGCCTTAAGGCCGGCCGCTTTCATTATAGCATGCCGAAAGCGGGAATCAAGAGCCGCGAAAGGAGTGTAAAATAGAAAAGAAAAAGATAAAATTTACAAGAAAACTGCAAATAATCTTGCAAATATAGTCTTAAAACGATACAATGTCACTGCTTGCAGAGGTATATTGCGTTATGGAAAATCTATTTACAGCCGTTGTAAACAAGGACATGGACTGGGAGATGTCACATTTTCATTTCCATGATCCCTATGAGATCTTATTTGTGACCCGCGGGACCTGTTCCTTTCTGCTGGAGTCCGAAATGATCCGCGCGACCCGCGGAACGGTGCTTCTGATCCGGAGCGGTCTGCTGCATATGTCCACTTCTCTGCCGGACGTGGAATATGTTCGTTATATCATCAATTTTAACCCGGCCGACCTGCGGGAGTATACCAGCCGTGAGACGGATCTTCTGGAAGCTTTTCAGCGGGATCACCACGCGATCTTTCTGAATGAAGCAGAGACCGAAGAAATGGAACGGCTGTTCAGAATCTGTGAAAACAAGACCCGCAGTTACGGGTCGGATCTCAGGCGGAACATGGCGTTCCTGGAACTGATGATCCGTCTGGGAGAGCTCAGCCGGGAAGGGAGACATACCAATCCGGATCTGGAGAGCGAAGCGGCAAAAAACTACCGGCGCGTCAAGCCGATCATCAGCTATATTCTGGAAAACCCCACCTATTCCCTGAGTCTGGAAGAGGTGGCGGAAAAATTCTTTTACAACAAACACTATCTCTGCCGTATCTTTAAAACGGCGACCGGCATCAGCGTCGGCAAATATATCACCTCTGTACGGATCCAGTACGCGGCGCAGTTTCTGCGGCAGGGGCATTCCGTGCAGGAATCCGGGGAAATGGCCGGCTTCAAAAACAATTCCAACTTTATTTCCACCTTCCGGAAGGTGATGGAGATCAGTCCCGGTCAGTACCGGCAGCGGTACCGACTGAATTTTGATCCGAAGCTGTAAAGGAGAAGCTCCGTGCAATACCGAAACGACAGAAACGGCGAACCGCTCTCGATCCTGGGCTACGGCTGCATGCGCTTTACGACGAAGGGGCGCGGCATCGATCTGGACAAGGCGGAAAAAGAGATCATGACGGCTTATCGGGCCGGCGTGAATTATTACGATACCGCGTATATCTATCCCGGCAGCGAGGCGGCGCTGGGGAAGATCGTCGCGAAAAACGGCATCCGGGAGAAGATCCGTATCGCGACCAAGCTGCCGCAGTACATGATCGGCAGCCGGGCGGCGATCGACCGCTATTTCGACGAGCAGCTGTCGCGGCTTCAGACAACATATATCGATTATTACCTGATGCATCATATGACGGACGTCTATCAGTGGACGCGCTTACAGGAAGCGGGGATCGAAGACTGGATCCGCGGAAAAAAGGAAGCCGGACAGATCCGGCAGATCGGGTTTTCCTTCCACGGCAATACGGAATCGTTCCTGAAGATCCTGAATGCGTACGACTGGGATTTCTGCCAGATCCAGTACAACTATCTGGATGAGCTCTCCCAGGCCGGCGTAACGGGTTTAAAAGCGGCGGCGGCGCGGGGGATCCCGGTCATCATCATGGAGCCGCTCAGGGGCGGACGGCTGGTGAATGCGCTGCCGGACGGCGCGAAGCGCCTGATGCAGGAGTCCGGCAAGGGCTGGAGCGCGGCAGAATGGGGCCTGCGCTGGCTGTATAACCAGCCGGAAGTCACGGTCGTGCTTTCCGGCATGAATTCTACGGAGATGGTGGAGGAAAACTGCCGGATCGCTTCCGAAGCGGAGGCGGACAGCTGGACGGCGGAAGAATTCGGCCTCATCGAACGCGTCAAAAAGGAGATCCGGGCCAGCGAGAAGGTCGGCTGCACCGGCTGCCGCTACTGCATGCCCTGCCCGAAAGGCGTGGATATCCCCGCGGCTTTCCGCTGCTGGAACGCGATGTACGTCGAATCGAAGAAAAAAGGCCGTTTCCAGTACGCGCAGACGGCAGCCATGACGAAGGAGCCCGTTTTCGCGAGCCAGTGCGTAAGCTGCGGCAAATGCGAGCAGCACTGCCCGCAGAGCCTGCCGATTCGGATGCTTTTGAAAGAGGCGGACAAAGCGCTCCGGCCGCTGCCGTATAAGATCGGTATCAACGCGGTGCGGAAATTCATGTTCCGCGGGGTTAGAAAAGCGAAATAAAGAAAATCAGACGTGGAAATAATTACAGTCTGACAGCGGGACAAGGCCGTGCTGTCAGACGAGATTTATATGGATGAGGTGGGCTGATATGAAAGGATCAGAAACAAAGCTTCTGGAATACATGGAAGGTGCCAAAAAGCGTTTTGTTATTCCTGTATACCAACGGAACTATGACTGGAAAATGGAAAATTGCAAGCAGTTGTATGATGATCTGGTTAAAGTTGTCCGGAATCATCGGAAAAGTCATTTCTTTGGAAGTATTGTCTCTTCCTATCAGCCAAATGGGAGATATACAGAATATCTTGTGATTGACGGACAGCAGAGACTGACAACCGTTTCTCTACTTCTTCTTGCCATGTATACACTGATAAAAGAGGGAAAAGTTACTCCACAGACCGAGACGATGGCCCAGGAAATCTTTGAGGATTATCTTGTAGATAAACATCAGCCCAAAGAAACGCGTGTAAAGCTGAAACCGGTGAAAAACGATCGAAGTGCTTTTGAAAAGCTCTTTGATATCGATGATGAGAACGACAAACAGTCAAATCTGACATACAACTACGAGTACTTTTATAATCGCATTCAAAAGGAAGAAATCTCAATAGAGGATCTGTATGATGCTCTGTTTGCATTGGAAATCATCAACATTGAGCTGACATCAGATGATGATCCTCAGTTGATATTTGAAAGCTTAAACTCGACGGGCATGGCCCTTAGCGAAGGTGATAAGATTCGTAACTATATCCTTATGGGCCTTCCTGCTTCCCTGCAGAATGATTACTATGAAAAGTACTGGAATAAAATAGAACTCTGTACTAACTATGATGTGAGCATGTTCGTCAGGGACTATCTCAGTGTCAAGCAGCAGGCGATTCCCTCGATAAGCCGGGTCTATGTAACATTTAAGGCGTATGTTGAGGAAAACAAAATTGAAACAGAGGTGTTGCTTAAGGATCTGCTTGATTATACAAAATGGTATGAGATCTTGCTCAAGGGAAAGACCGAAGATAAGAAGCTGAATGCCTGCATTTATCGGTTGAATCGTTTGGAGACAACCGTAACCAGGCCTTTTTTCCTTGAAGTGCTGCGAATGATGACAAAAGGATCTCCGGTGCTTTCTCTGCAGGACGCCAGAGAGGTATTCCTACTGACAGAAAATTATCTCTTCCGTAGAAGCATTTGTGATTTGCCGACAAATGCCTTGAATAAGATCTTTCTTATGCTCCACAGGGAAATCATCCGGTTCGATGGGACAGAAGCGGATTATTTGGAAAAATTCAAATATGCGCTGCTCTCCAAGGTGGAAAGAGGTCGTTTCCCGAACAATGATGAATTCTCCGAGTTTTTAGGTACCCGTCAGATTTATCTGCTGAACATCAAAAACAAGGCGTATATCCTGGAACGTTTTGAAAACTACGGTATCGACGAAGATAAGGATATCTACAGACATCTTGATGAGGGAACCTATTCCATCGAACATATCATGCCGCAACATTTGACTCCTCAGTGGGTCAGCGCTTTGGGTGACGATTACGAAGATATCCATGAGACGTGGCTGCATCGGTTGGCAAACCTGACGCTGACGGCCTATAACTCCAAATACAGCAACAATTCATTCGCCGATAAGCGTGATATGGAAAAGGGATTCCGTCAGAGCGGCTTGAGGATGAATACCTGGATAGCTCAGCAAGAGAAGTGGACTCTGACTGAATTGGAAGAGCGCCGAGAGATGCTGGTTTCCCGCGCATTGACTATCTGGCCCATGCCGGAGACGTCCTATCGGCCGGCAGAAAAGCAGCTTGATTCCTATACCTTGGAAGATGATGTGGATCTTAGCGGACGGGAAATTGTTCGTTTTGGTTATAAGAATACGGAACAGCCGGTCGACAGTTGGATCACGATGATGGCGCAGATTCTGAAAATTCTTCATGCAGAGGATAAATCTGTACTGGCTCGCCTTGCTCATACTGATAATCCGGATGATGAGCTGAACGACTACATAAGTGATAATCCTGCGGATCTGCGCGGTGCATTAGAAATCGACCAGAATATTTATCTGGAACGGAATACTAGTACTAGCACGAAACTCGCGGTGCTTAAGAAATTTTTTAAGGTATACGGTGAGAATCCCGAAGAGCTGGTATTTTATTTAAAAGATCAGAATGCTGACCAGAAAGCAGATGAAGTCGGCACGCTGAAAGAGACCCGTCGTAAGTACTGGACTTATGCGCTGGAGTATATTAAATCAGCTCACGGAAGAGAAGGCGCATTTAAGAACGTAAATCCAACTAAAGAATATTGGATCAGCGGATGGTTTGGCATCAGTGGTTTCAGCATAAGCTGCTATGCCAAGCAAAGCGCCGCTTCGGTCGAGCTGGACCTTGCAAAATCGGATCGAGACAAAAACAAATCAGCATATGATTATCTTTTTGTGCGGAAAGCTGAAATCGAGAAGACTTTAGGTATCCCTCTTGATTGGTGGCGTTTTGAGGGAAAAGCATCCTATGTCCATTATCAACTTGATCTTGGCCTTTCCGACGAGGCTAACTGGACACAAATGGCAAAGTTCCACGCAGAGTGGAGCAAGAAGTTCTATGACGTATTTGTTCCTCTACTGCAGCAGTGGAACGCTATGAGGTAATCAGGGTAAATATTCGTTATCAGGAACACCTTAATTAGAACACATGGAATACCATAGTTAAATAAACTAATCAATAACTTAGTAAAATCGACTTAAGAGTCAATACTGAATAATCGGGAGGGAAAAAGGGGCTTGACAAATACAAGCCCTTTTCTTATACTTTTTATATGAACGTGTTCATAAAAGAGGAACACTATGGGTACTGTCAATAGTTTTGCGCAAATTCAGTCCTATGCTTTATCGCCTTGATTGCCAGACACCAGTCTGACCGGTGGTCGTCAAGGGCGCGAAGCGCTTGCCTTGCCCTTGACGGGCAAAGGGCAGACTGGTACCCTTTTC
>JAFZRH010000028.1 GCA_017619975.1 Lachnospiraceae bacterium
CCAGCTGCCGGCCGGAATTACAGGAATCGCCGACTATGCCTTCCAGGATTGTACGAATCTGACGCAGGTAAGTCTTTCACAGAATCTTCAGACAATAGGAAATGACGCTTTCCGCGGCTGCACGAAACTGGGCAGTATTTCAATTCCGGAAAAGGTAAAAACGATCTCTGCCGGAGCTTTCCGGGGGTGCAGTGCGCTCGCCAGTGTTACGATTGACGGGACGTATTTAACGACTACGGGATATACTGATTTATATCATTATGGGATATTTACCGGCTGCTCTTCAATGCTGGAAGTCTCTTTCCCTGAAGGTTTTACGGTGATTCCCGCTGGTATGTTCTATTACTCCTCGGTTTACCACGTCAGTATGCCTGCTACCGTGACAACCATTCAGAAAAATGCCTTTGTGAACAGCACAAATCTGGAAGAGATCACGCTCCCGATCTCGGTATCTTCTGTGGGTGACAGTGCCTTCAGCGGATGTACGTATCTGGAAGACATCTATATCTACAATCCTGATGTGCAGTTCGGAAGCAATGTGTTTAAAAATCTGGAACATCTGACGATTCACGGTGTGCCGGATTCGGCGGTTCAGGCCTATGCAGAAAGCAATAATATCCCCTTCGAAGGCGACATTGAACTGAAGAACGGCTGGTCCAAGGAAGACGGGATCTGGTATTACTATAAAGACGGTGTCCGCCTGACCGGCTGGCAGAAAATCGGCGGTGTCTGGTACTATATGGATTCCACCGGTGCGATGCAGACCGGCTGGCAGAAGATCAATAATAAATGGTACTATTTCAACACTTCCGGTGCGATGCAGACCGGCTGGATCAAGCTGAACGGCAAGTATTACTATCTGGCGGCAGACGGTTCCATGCAGACAGGTTGGGTCAAAGTAAAGGATAAATGGTATTATCTGGCCGCCGGCGGCGCCATGCAGACGGGCTGGCTGAAGCTGAACAACAAATATTACTACCTGTCGGATTCCGGCGCCATGGTCACCGGCTGGAAGACCATCAATGACAAGACCTATTACTTCAAGCCTTCCGGTGTGATGGCGGCCAAAGAGTGGTGCGGCGGCTGGTGGCTGAACGCCAATGGCAGCTGGACGTATCAATACAAGGCAACCTGGCGGAAGAACGCCAAGGGCTGGTGGTTCGGCGACGAATCCGGCTGGTACGCCAAGAGCTGCACGATCACGATCGATGACAAGAGCTACACCTTCGACGCGAACGGGTACTGGGTGCAGTAAAAGCGGCTGCTGGTAATCAGAAGGGCCTGCGAAAGATGAGAAATCATTTTTCGCAGGTCCTTTTTGTATCGAGAATGACATAAAAAAGTTGAAACATTTCAAGAAAAAAACGCAAAAAAGTTGAAACATTTCATTTTTTTGCGTGACAAACGCGAAAAGATCGTTTATACTGGGGATGCAGTCCGAAAAGGAGAAGGGCAATGTTCCGAAAGTTTTACGAAATACTGAAAAAATGGGAGACGGATCGGGTCAAAGAGCCGCTGCTGGTCGTCGGAGCCAGACAGGTCGGCAAGACCTGGATCGTCCGGAAGTTCTGTGAGGAACAGTATCCTCGCTATTGCTACTTTAACTTCGAAACGACACCGGGCCTGGAAAGCGTTTTCGCGGGCGAACTGGATCCGGAGAGGATCATAGAAAACCTCGAGATCCTGAGCGGGGAGAGCATATCAGAGGATACGGCGTTGTTCTTTGACGAGATCCAGAAATCGGAAAAAGCCATTACGGCGCTGAAGTATTTCTGCGAATCCGAAAAGAATTACCGGATCATTGGAGCCGGCAGTCTGCTGGGCGTAAAGCTGAGTCGCTTTAAGAGTGCTTTTCCGGTGGGAAAGGTCCGTCTGGCGACGCTGCATCCGATGGACTTTGAGGAATTCCTGCTCGCGCTGGGCGAGGACCGGCTGGCGACAGCCATCCGGCAGCATTTAAGGGACGACCAGCCCATGCCGGACGCCCTGCATGAAAAGGCCCTCGGTTTGTATCAGGCCTATCTGTATGTGGGCGGCATGCCGCAGTGCGTCGCGGATTACAGTAAAAAACGAAACATTCCGGCTTTTGACCGGCAGCTGCAGGAAAACATTCTGCTCTCTTATGTGGCAGACATGAATAAATATACTTTAAGTGCGGCAGAAGGCGTCAAGATAGAAGAGGTCTTCCGCTCCATCCCTCGCCAGCTGGCCCGGGAAAATCCGAAATTCAAATACAAAGAGGTGCGGGCCAACGCTAACAAAAGGGATTTCTGGCTGCCGCTTGACTGGCTGGTCAGCTCCCGGCTGGTAAACCGTGTTAGCCGGATCTCCTGGCCGCAGTCGCCCCTTAAGGTTTATGCCGAGGAAAACAGTTTTAAGGTCTATCTGGCAGACACGGGCTTGCTGTCCTGCGAGGCCCGCATCGCCTATCGGGATCTGCAGCCGGAATCGGAAAACATTTTCAAAGGTGTCCTGACGGAAAACTTTGTTGTTCAGCAGCTGGTCTCATCGGGGCAGGAGGCGTTTTATTTCAAACCGGACGCCGGCATGGAGATCGATCTGCTGTTGGAAAGAGACGGCATAGTGATCCCGATGGAGATCAAATCCGGCCGGCATGTGCGATCCACCAGCCTCAAGAATTACTGTGAAAAATACAGACCGCCGGCGGCACTGCGGGTCTCGTACCGAAATTTCGGCGCATCCGATTCGCTGCGCTCTGTCCCGGTCTATGCGGTCTGCGCATTATTTTCAGAATAAGGAGTTGCTTTTATGGGACGCGTATCGGTCAAAAAGGATAAAAATGCTTATCAGCTGGCCCGCGAGAAGCTGGGTCTGACAAGGGAAAAGGCCGGAGAGCTCATCGGCGGGCTGACCGCGGAGCGGATCGAGAAGATTGAAAGCGGCAAGAGCCTGGCGCATCCGGACGAGGTGCTCTTAATGGCGCAGGGCTATAAAGCGCCGGAGCTTTGCAATTATTTCTGCGCGCGGGAGTGCCCCATCGGCGAGAAATACGTGCCGGAGATCCCGCCGAAGAGCCTCTCCGAGATCGTGCTCGAAATGCTGGCTTCCCTCAATACCATGCAGCGCAGCCGCGAGCGGCTGATCGAGATCTGCTCCGACGGAAAGGTCAGCGACGAACAGGTCGAGGATTTCGTGCGCATCCAGGAGGAGCTGGAGCGGATCTCCGTGACCGTGGAGGCGCTGCAGCTCTGGGCAGAGCGCATGCTCGCCGAAGGGAAGATCAATCTGGAACTGTATAAAAAGCATAAAGAAGGCAAGTAAGACGGCTTAGTGCTTGCCCTCCCCCGGACGCGGGGGTGAAAATCGCCGACGCGCTGCCAGCGGCAGAAGAAGCGAGGCTGTTTTCTGGACACTGTCCGAAAAAGCGACCATAAGGGAAGCTTTTTCGTTGACAGTGGAGGGAGGGTGCCTGCGAAGCAGGCAGGAGGGGGCGACTTGCCGGAACCTGCCGGAACGGAACATATCATGACGAAAAATAACAACCATTTGACTGCTGAATTTTTGGTCAGCGAGAAAGCGGCAAAATCCGTCAAGGCCGGCCATCCCTGGATCTACGGGGAGGAGGTCCGCGAGGTGCGCGGCGGCTATGAGAACGGCGGCATCGTTTCGGTGCTGAGCGCCAAAGGCAAATGGCTCGGCGCCGGCTTTGTGAACGATGCTTCCAAGATCCGCGTGCGTCTGATCTCCCGCAATCGGAACGACGTCTTCGACGAGGCTTTTTTCCGCCGCCGCATCGCGTACGCGCTGGATTACCGCCTCACGGTGATGGGAGAGGACGTGAGCGCCTGCCGCCTGATCTTCGGAGAGGCGGATCAGTTTCCGGGACTGACCGTGGACCGCTTTGAGGACGTGCTGGTGACCGAAGTGCTGTCCCTGGGCTGCGAAGTCAGGAAGGAAATGCTTTACCGCCTGCTGCTGGAAGAGCTGGCGGTGCGCGGCGTGAAGATCTCCGTCCTGTACGAGCGCAGCGATGCCCCGGTCCGGGAGAAGGAGGGGCTGGCGCCGCAGACGGGATATTATGCCGCACCGGGGCTTGAGACGGAAGCTTCCGGGCACGTGACCATCACGGAAAACGGCATCCTTTATGACGTAGATTACGTGAACGGACAGAAAACAGGCTTTTTCCTCGACCAGAAATACAACCGCCGCCTGGTCGCGCGGCTCGCGAAGGGGAAAACCGTGCTGGACTGCTGCACGCATACCGGGGCTTTTGCCTTAAATGCAGCGAAGGGCGGCGCGAAGAGCGTAACGGCGCTGGACGTTTCCGCGGAAGCGCTCACGCAGGCGGCAAAGAACGCGGCGTTAAACGGTCTTTCAGAGCGCATCGAATGGATCCGCTCCGATATTTTCGACTATCTCGACAAACTGACAGCCGGCCCGCGCGGGCAGTTCGATCTCATCATTCTGGACCCGCCGGCCTTTACCAAGAGCCGCGAGACGGCGCAGGCCGCCTTCCGGGGCTATAAGGAGATCAACAAGCGGGCCATGCAGGCCCTGCCGCGCGGCGGCATCCTTGTCACCTGCTCCTGCTCGCATTTCATGACGGACGAGATGTTCCGCGAGATGCTGCGGGAGGCGGCGCGGGACGTGAACGTATCCCTGCGGCAGATCGAGGGGCGCCGGCAGGCGCCGGACCATCCCATCCTCTGGGGCGTGCCGGAGACGGAGTATCTGAAACTTTACGC
>JAFZRH010000002.1 GCA_017619975.1 Lachnospiraceae bacterium
GGCCGGACTCGAACCGGCACGCCTGTGAGGGCGAGGGATTTTAAGTCCCTTGCGTCTACCTGTTCCGCCACACCCGCGGAAAAGAAAAACGACCCAGATCGGACTCGAACCGACGACCTCCGCCGTGACAGGGCGGCGCTCTAACCAACTGAGCCACTGGGCCTTGCTTTTTCAAGCTTCCTCACTATATAACCTTTTTCTTCATTCGTCAAGAGTTTTTTTGAGTTTTTCCCATTGAGGAAGAAAAAAGACTGCCGGCAGTACTATCCGACAGTCTTTCTGTAAGTGTGGACCCTCAGGGATTCGAACCCGGGACCGATCGGTTATGAGCCGACTGCTCTGACCAGCTGAGCTAAGGGTCCGTGCGAGCGGTATTTTAGCAAAGGATGGCTGATGCTGTCAAGCCCCGCCCGTATCCTTTTCCCGTCAGCCCTGCGGCTGCAGCTGTTCGATGGCGCGCCGGGCAAAAACGGTCTCGGCGTGCTCGTCATAGTATGCTTTCGAGGCGGACGTCGCAGGAACCGGTCTGCCGTATTCCGATAAAAGGAGGCAGATCTGCCGGAAGGCGGCTGCGGCCTTGGGAACGGCAGAGATCACCAAAAAATACTGCTCGGTCTCAGGCATAAGGTACAGGCTGGAGCTTACACCGCGGGGTGTTGCCGTAAGACGCGGCGGAAGTTTGACGCCGTCCTTCTGCAGAAAACTGAAAACGGCAAGCGGCTGGGAATACCGGGTCCTGATCTGTTCTTCATGCTCTTTCAGCGCTTTCGCGATAGCCGTGACAATAGGGTTGTTCTCCGCCTGTGCCTGCATGCGGACGTGCGGAGGCATTTCCTCCGGCGAGTTGAACTTGGTGATCGTAAAGACCAGATTTCCTTCCGGATTGCGGCCGGCCTCCACCATGACGGGGTATTCGTTCGGTTCGAAGCCCAGTTCATCGGCGGAGCGCTCCAAAATCTCCCGGACGAGGCGGCGGGCTTCGCTCGAGTCGGAGGTGATTTTCTTTAAGGTCAGGTGGCGCTGCAGCAATTCACCCAAAGTCATGGTGCAGCGAAACTGGTTGTCGTTGATTCTTTCTATTTTCATGGCCCGCTTCCTTTCCGGAAAAGATCTTTCCTGTTTTTTATAATGCGGCAGGATCTACCTTTCAAATTATTATACTACTCATTCGTATAATTGTCAAAATATCCCTGAATCAGGACGACGGGGGTTCCCTTGTCACCGGAACCGCTGGTCAGATCGCAGAGGGATCCGATCAGATCGGTCAGCTGGCGGGGCGTGGTGCCCTCGGAAGCCATCTTGCCGACCAGATCGGCATCCTTCTTCCGGATGCTCTCGCTGATGGCTTCCTTCAGCGCTTCGCCGGAGAGTTCGGCAAAGTCGTTGTCGGCCAGATATTTTAACTTCAGCTCGTTCGGCGTTCCCTTTAAGCCTTCGGTGTGGAAGGGGGAGACCAGCGGATCGGCCAGTTCCCAGATCTTGCCCTGCGGATCCTTGAAGGCGCCGTCGCCGTAGACCATGACTTCCACGTGCTTTCCGGTGGCCTTGAGGATCCGGGCCTGGATCTCCTCCACCAGTCCCTGCGCGTCGCGGGGGAAGAGCTTTACGGTATCTTCGGTCGCCTTGTTGGAGCCGAGCAGACCGTAATCCGCATTGCAGCCGCTGCCGTTAACCGGCGCGTTCATGATGCCATCCAGACTGTAAACGACCTTCGCGCCGGCTTTTTCCAGCAGACGTTTGGTACGCTTCCGGCTGTGAATATCGCAGTTGATGACGTGATCCGCATACGGCAGGATCTGTTCCGCGTGGTTGCCGAAGAGGATCTCGGCTTCGGCACCGCAGCTTTCGATCAGGCTGCGGTAGTAGGCAACGTAGTCCATGCCGGTGAAGGGATGGCGCGGCGAACCGAATTTTTCATGAAACACGGCTTCCGTGAGCACGTCGGAGTAGGGGTTGACGTCGGATTCGTCCAGCGCGTCCAGACTTAAGAGTTCGTTGCCGACTTCGTCGGAAGGATAGCTTAAGAGGACGACGACCTTTTTGGCTCCTTTGGCGATGCCCCGCAGGCAGATGGCGAAACGGTTCCGGGAGAGGATCGGGAAGATCACGCCGACGGTGCCGCCGCCAAGCTTGGCCTTCACGTCTTTCGCGATATCTTCGACGCTGCAGTAATTGCCCTGCGCGCGGGCGACTACGGATTCCGTGACGGCGATGACGTCCCGGTCGCGCAGCGCAAAGCCTTCGGCCGCGGCCGCCTCCAGGACACTGCCTGTTACGATATCGGCCAGATCATCCCCCTGACGGATGATGGGGCAGCGGATACCCCGGGAAATCGTTCCGGTTCTGCGGGTGTTGCTCATAGAATACCTCCTCAGCGTGCAGGATGCAGATTCAAACAGGAAAATATTATAGATCATTCGCCCTGAATGCGCAAGAAAAAATATTTTAAAAAAACTGTTGACAAAAGATATGCGCTTCGCTACAATAGCAAAGCACGATTTTTGGGCACCTACCGCGCCTGTCGTGAATTTTGGAGTAAGGAGGTCAGGTCATATGTCTATTTGTCCCAAGAATAAGTCCTCTAAGGCAAGAAGAGACAGCCGCAGAGCAAATTGGAAAATGAGCAACCCTACGTTGGTCAAGTGCAGCAAGTGCGGCGCGCTGATGGTACCTCACCAGGTTTGCAAGGCTTGCGGCTCCTATAACAAAAAGCAGATCGTCAAAGTGGAAGAGTGATCCGAAAGGATCCTCCCGAAGGCAGACTGTCCCGATCGGACGGTCTGTTTTTTTGTCTGACGCGTTTTTCTTCGGGACAAACTTTAGAATCGAAGAAACTGAAAAAAGTATAAAAAACCGGTTGCCTGATTTGACAGAAAACGGGTATAATATGCAGTTGGAAAAGTCGGCCCCGGGTCTGTCAATACCCGGGAACACTATAAACTGTTAAAGGGAGAACAACAGTATGAACAAGAAAAAATTGGCAGCCATAATTGCGGCAGCGGTTCTTGTCGTCGGCGGCGGCACAGGCGTCTTCCTGGCTACGCGGAACAAGAATCCGGAACCGCCTGTCGAAACGACGGTATCTTCAGAACAGCCGACAACATCTGCTCCGACCGAGTCGGATGTTGCCGAGACCGATTATCTGGAGGCGGCCAGAGACTATCTGAAGGCGATGTACATACAGCAGCCGCAGGTCTCTTCCTCCAGTTACAAACTGGTCAACGCAGTGAAGATCTTCGAGGATACGTTCGAAGTGGAATGGTCCGTCAAGGTCAAAGAAGGCCCCGAGGGATATATTGAAGTTGTGAAAGGGGAGAATCAGGATACCGTCAAGATCGACGGAACCAATCCTGAGGCGATCAAATACACCCTGACGGCGACGATCAAGGATCCCAAGACCGGCAAGACGGTCGAGCTTTCCTTTGACAGAGAGGTGCCGGCTTACAAAGTCTTAAGCTTCAGCGAATACGCCGCGGCCAAGGACGGCGATCCGGTGACGGTTGCCGGTGTGGTGACCGGCATCATTGCCAAGTCCAAGGCCAATACCACCAACGGTCTGTATATTCAGGGCGAAGACGGCGGCTATTACGTCTATAACCTTTCTCAGGATCCGTTAAAGGATCTGGGGCTGGAACGCGGCATGACGGTCAAGGTCAGCGGCGTCCGCTCCACCTACAACGGAACCTATGAAATCACCAATGCTTCGGTGGATATCCTGAAAGCCGAGCTGACGGAAGTCATCCCGCCGGACTATACGGAGATCTACGCGGCGGCCGCAGACCTGACCGATGCGGCGCTGGTCGAAAAGCAGTCCATGCTCGTCACGATCAAGGGCGTGGAAGTTACCGGACAGAACACGGGCAGCGGCTATTATCGCTTCAAACTGGGTGAGCTGGAAAGCTATCTGCGTGTTTCCTCCTCTGCCTGCCCGCTGACTGTCGATGAACAGGACGCCTTTATTGCTTCCCATTCGGAGCACACCGGCTGGCTGGCGGATGTGACCGGCGTTATCTGCGTCTACAACGGCGCTTTCTATCTGACGCCCTGCTCCGATCAGGCGCTCGTTCTGCAGGAACTGCCGGAACGCTCCGACGAGGATATGTGCAAGTTCGAAGCGGAATACATGAAACTGCCGTCCACGGTCAGTGAAGCCGGCGTGATCGAGCTTCCGACCGAAGGCCGGTATTACAAGCAGGTCGCCATTGCCTGGACCAGCGACAGCGCATACGCCGTCGTTGGCGAGGACGGAAATCTTATTGTCACGATTCCCGAAAAGCCCGAAACCGTTACGCTGACGGCTGTCTTTACGGCAGGCGAAGCCTCCTATACGCAGGAGTATCAGATCATGCTGCTCCCGGCGGATATGACGGAAGCGGATATCATCGAAGTGGCCTATGCCCTCGGCAAGGATGAATCGCTCGGCGGACCGTTCACGCTGACCGGCGTGATCACCAAGATCAATACGCCTTACAGCGATCAGTTCAAGAACATCACGGTCACTATCAAGGTCAACGGCACCGAACGGACCATCCAGTGCTACCGCATGAAGGATGACAATTCCAATCCGCTGACCAAGGGCGACGAGATCCAGGTCACCGGCAATATCAAGAACTACAACGGCACCGTCGAATTCGACGCCGGCTGTACCTACGTCCTGATCAAAAAGGGCGACGGCGAAGTGGTCGATCTCAGCGGAAAGACGGCAGCCGAGATCATGGCCCTCGCGGAAGCGCTGGCGGACGGCGATTCTCTGGAGAGCAAGGTCACGCTGAAAGGCATCGTCAAGAGAATCGATTACGCCTATAAAGAAGGCGCCACGAATATCTCGCTGACCATGGACGTCCTGAATGAGGACGGTACGAAGCTGGGCAAATCCATTTACTGCTATAGACTGGAAGGCGCGGACATCGCTACCGTAGGTCCTACGGATAAGATCTCCGTTACCGGTATTATCAAGAACTATAAAGGCACGATCGAATTTGACGCCGGCTGCACGTTTGTGATTGACGAGAAGTTCGTAAGAGCAC
>JAFZRH010000029.1 GCA_017619975.1 Lachnospiraceae bacterium
CAGCTGGTCATCAAGGCTCTGCCTGCGGAAGATACGGAACTGACGCTGACGGCAGCGCTCAGCTGCGGAGAAGCAAGCGATACGGCCGACTTTACGGTCACCGTAAAAGCCGCCGCCGCGGAACCGCCGGAGGAGTTCTTCACGGTTGACGAGATCCTGGAGATCATGGCGGCTTTTGCAGACAACGAAGTTTCAACGGTAGAGTACACGGTGAAAGGCGTCGCGACGAGCTCCAGTTACAAGTCCAACTACAGCTCCTATACAGTCTGGCTGCAGAGCGACGACGGTTCGACCGAGAAGGCTTTCGAGCTTTACAGCGTCGGTATGGATGCCAGCATCACGGAGGACTATACGGCTGCGAACGCATTGGCCGGCAAGACGGTGACTTGCAAGGGTTATCTGCAGAAATACGTGAACAGCTCCGGTACGACGTATGAAATGCCGTTCCTGAAAGCGACCTTGTCCCCGACCGGTGAGGCGTATACGCCTGCCATAAAGGCGGTAGAGGAAACTGAATTCACTGATATACAGAAAGTACATGCCGAAAAGAATGCATTGACAGTCAGTCCGGCAGTCTATACGGAGGCGAGTGAAGCAACGCTGCCGCTGACCGGTTCGATTTACAGCGACGTCTCCATCAGCTGGACGTCCGACAGCATATATGCTGTCGTGAGCGGTAATACACTGACGGTTACCCTGCCGGAGACGGAAGATGTGACGGCAACTCTGACGGCGACGCTGCAGCTGAATGATGCTTCCGCGACCAAGGATTTCACGCTGACGATCAAAGCCGCCGCCGCGGAACCGCCGAAGGCGTTCTACACGGTGGACGAAA
The DNA here is from genome assembly GCA_017619975.1 of Lachnospiraceae bacterium. Lineage (GTDB taxonomy): Bacteria > Bacillota > Clostridia > Lachnospirales > Lachnospiraceae > UBA6987. Next base: position 836 of record JAFZRH010000029.1, read on the forward strand.
TCCTGGAGATCATGGCGGCGTTTGCAGACAATGAAGTCTCAACAGTGGAATACACGGTGAAGGGCGTCGCAACGAGCTCCAGTTACAAGTCCAACTACAGCTCCTATACGGTTTGGCTGCAGAGCGACGACGGTTCGACCGCGAAGGCTTTCGAACTTTACAGCGTCGGTATGGATGCCAGCATCACGGAGGATTATACGGCTGCGAACGCGCTGGCCGGCAAGACGGTGACCTGCAAGGGTTATCTGCAGAAATACGTGAACAGCTCCGGTACGACTTATGAAATGCCGTTCCTGAAAGCGACCCTGTCCCCGACCGGTGAGGCATATACGCCTACCATAACGGCAGTAGAACAATAGTTATTACTCTTAAGAGCGGTTCGCTCGTGAACTGCCCCGGCGGACAAAGTCTGCCGGGGCAGTTCTTTGTATCTGGAATGAAGTGTTTTGCTCGTTCATTCCGCCAGAAGAAACAAATCGTTTCCTTTTGCCTCAAAATTCCCCTCGATAAGCAGCCAAAGGAAACAGATCGTTTCCCCCGAACTCTTCCGGAAAGCGCTGTTTTCTGCTATCATTTTTTCAGGTCCCGCAGGGACGAAGAATAACAAAACGGAGGAGACGCTCATGCAGAAACCGAATGTGATATGTCACGAAGAACAGACGGCATTTCTGGATGCGCTGGAGTCCTGCCTGTCCAGCGGCCTTGCCGTTCTGATGGACGGCGTTCCCCAAACGAAAGAATCGCTGAAAAAGATTCTGAAGGAGAAGGGAAACAGATCCTGGACCGGGACGATTCTGCTGGGTGACCGGGGAGATCTGAAGGGGCTTTCTTTTACGGCCGAATCTTAGGTTATGATAATACCCTCTGCAAAAAAACATCGAGTCTGAACCTTTCTTTCATCTGTACTTCCGCAGCCCCGGCGTCTCTTTGCAACTTTACAGCGGAGCAAAGCTATGCTATAATCTGCAGTAGTTGAAAGGAGGTGCTCCCATGGCATCGAGCAGAAAAAAAGCGAAGAATTCCGTGCCTGTTATTGTCGTCCTCGCTGTCGTGGCCGCCTTGCTTCTGATTGCCGTTCTCACGGAAAACAGACCGAGTCTCCGGAAGGTGGACTTAAGTGAATTCTTCCACGCGGAGGATGGTCTCATGGCAGTCGTTCGGGATAATGTACTGACACAGGAAGAGTTCCTGGCTGAGAACGGTATCGTCTACACTTCTGTCAGCTATCTGCAGGAAAAACTGAATAAACGATTCTATTTTGATAAAACGGAAAAGAGACTGCTTTATACGAAACCGGAAGGAACGGCCGAAGCGGATCAGTCGACGCTTTTCGGCGGAAAGGCGGTGCTTCTGCAGCGCGGTGAGACGACCTATGTGCTGCTGGATTATGTCCGTCAGTTTATGGCGCTGGATTGGACGCTGTACGAGGAACCGCTGCATCTTGTGCTAAAGACGGTATTCGGAGAAGAAGGCGAGCTTCGTGCGAAGGAAAGAGCGACCGTCCGGGCACAGGCTTCCGTGACCAGCCCCATTCTGGTGACGCTTGAACTTGGTGAGAAAGTCCACTATCTGGAAGAACAGGCGGAATGGGATTATATCTGCACCATCGACGGCATTCCCGGCTATGTTCTGAAAAAAGAAGTGTCTGACCCGACGATCATTACCACCCGCTCGGATTTTAAAGAACCGGTCTATCAGACCCGTCAGGAAGGAACAACGGTAGGACTGGCCTGGCAGCAGGTGGGGTATCGTTCCGATAACGACAAGCTCGAAGAACTGATCGCGGGAACCCGCGGACTGAGCGTGATCTCCCCGACGTGGCTGTTCTTAAGCGGCAGTGAAGGCAAGATCGTTTCTCTGGCAGATTCTTCGTATGTGGCGCGGGCGCATGCCGCCGGACTGAAGGTCTGGGTGCTTCTCAACAACATGAATTACGAGATCTACGGCGATGAGCTCTGCAGCAATTTTGATATCACGACAAACCGCCGGCACTTGATCTCTTCGGTCATGGATGTCGTTGTGGAATGCGGCGCGGACGGGATCAATGTGGATATCGAAAGCCTTCCCGCCGCCGGAGGACGCGGTTTTCTGCAGTTTATCCGGGAACTGTCGGTTGCCTGCCATACGACGGGACTGACCCTGTCGGTGGACAATTACGTTCCTTCCCGCTGGACGGAGTATTATAACCGGGCTGAGCAGGCTGTATTTGCGGATTATATCGTCGTGATGGGATATGACGAACACTACGCGGGATCGGATCCGGGGTCGACGGCGTCGCTGCCTTTCGTGATCAAAGGCGTGGAAGATACGCTGACCATGGTTCCGGCCAGGCAGATCATCTGGGCGGTTCCCTTCTTTACCAGACTTTGGAGGGGAAGCGGCAGCCAGCTGAGCAGTGCCGCGCTGCGGATGAGCGAGATCCCGTCCTATCTCGAAAAGTATCAGCTTTCTCCGACCTGGGACCTGAACCTCGGTCAGTATTATGTGGAATTTAAGATCGATCAGGATCCGGTTCGCATCTGGATCGAGGACACCGAATCCATGGCTCTCAGGCTGGACAGCATTACGCCCTATGGCCTTGCCGGTGTTGCGGCATGGAGACTGGGGATGGAAGGCAGTGATATCTGGCCGGTCATAGATGAGTATATTCAGAACAATCAGATCCATTGAGGCAGCAGAGTCATACCGTCAAGGGGGAGAACCTCTGCTTGACAAGGGACCGGAGCGACGGGCAGCCGCCGCTCTCTTTTTTTCCTACGGCATTGCAATTTGCGGGAAAAAGAAGTAAAATCATAAATGAACGATTGTCATCATTTTGTACGTATGGAATCTAAAACAGCGAAAAAATCGCGGAAAGAGGAGAATATGACTGCACAGGAAAGATATTTAAGCTGGCTTGCCGATCCGATCATTGACGAAGAGACCAAAGAAGAGCTGCGGAGCATCGAGGGCAACGAGGACGCGATCCGTGAACGCTTTGAAGGGGATCTGGAGTTCGGCACCGGCGGCATGCGCGGCATTATGGGCGCCGGCACCCGCCGCATGAACAAATATACGGTCCGGAAGGCTACGCAGGGACTGGCCAACTATATCATCAGGAAAGGCGTACAGGCAAAAGGCGTAGCCCTGTCCTTCGACTCCCGCAATCATTCCGAGGATTTTGCGCGCGAGACCGCGCTGACGCTCTGCGCCAACGGGATCCCGATCTATATCTTCCCGATGCTGCACCCTACGCCCATGCTGAGCTTTGCGGTGCGGGATCTCGGCTGCACGGCCGGCGTGAATATCACCGCCAGTCACAATCCGCCGGAATATAACGGCTACAAGGCTTACTGGGACGACGGCGCGCAGGTCACGATCCCGGACGACGAAAACATCATCGCGGAAGTAAACGCGATCACCAGCTTTGCGGACGTAAAGACCATGAGCCTGGAGGACGCGATGGCTGCCGGTCTGTATCATATCATCGGCTCCGATCTGGACGACCGTTACTATGCGGAATTAAAGAAGCTGATCCGCCGCCCGGAAGCGATCGAAGCGGAAAAAGAAAATGTGAAGCTGGTCTATACGCCGCTGCACGGCACCGGCCTGATCCCCGCCAGACGGATCCTGAAGGAGCTTGGCTTTACCAACGTCTTCGTCGTAGAAGAGCAGGCAAAGCCCGACGGGAACTTCCCGACGGTCGGCTATCCGAATCCGGAGGATCCCAAGGCCTTTAAGCTGGCGCTGGAACTGGCCAAGAAGGTGGATGCGGATATCATCATCGCGAACGACCCCGATGCGGACCGTCTCGGCGTATTCTTAAAGAACGGCAGCGAATATATGCGCCTGACCGGCAATATGACCGGCACGCTCCTGGCGGATTACGAGTTGGGCGGCGTGAAGGCGACGCGCGGCCTTACCGAGCACAGCGTCTATGTGAGCACCATCGTGACCTCCAATATGGCCGGCGCGGTAGCCCGCAAATACGGCGTCCGCTTCTATGAGACCCTGACCGGCTTCAAGTATATCTGCGGCAAGCTGCGCGAACTGGAGCAGACGGAACCCGGCGTCGATTATATCTACGGATTTGAGGAAAGCTTCGGCTCCTCCTTCGGTCCGTACTGCCGCGACAAGGACGGCATCGCCGCGGTCATGGCCCTTTGCGAGGCGGTCTGCTATTACAAGACGCTGGGCAAATCTCTATGGGATGCCCTGCAGGATCTGTATAAAGAAGTCGGTTATTACAGGGATATCAACATCTCCAAGAACTTCCCCGGCCTGGACGGCAAGGCGAAGATGGCTGCGATCATGGACAGCCTGCGCTACAATCCGCCGAAGGAACTGGGCGGTCTTCCGGTCATGGCCATGCGCGACTACAAGCTGAAAACCACGAAGGATTTCGTGACAGGCAGGGAAGGCGTGACGGATCTGCCGGAGTCCAATGTTCTTTATTTCGAGCTGACGGACGACGCCTGGGTCTGCGTGCGGCCTTCCGGCACCGAGCCGAAGATCAAGCTGTACTGCGGCGTGCGCGGTGAGAATGATGCGGAAGCGGCGGCCAAGGAAGCCGTCATGGTCGAAAAGCTGAATGCGCTGATGGATTCGTTCTGAGGCAATTACAGCTGATCAGATTCTTTGACTTCGGAGGAGGCTATGCCTCCTCCGTCCCCTCTCTGGTCCTCCGGGCTATCTCTCCCCGGCCGGGGAGAGTCGGTGCTCAGAATGACATTGTTCGCAGTTTTTTGTTGTTTCTTTGTTGGAGAGGAAACAGGATGAACGTCACAATACGAAAAATGGAAACGGATGATGAGATCCGGGGAAAAGCCTTCGTTCACTGGAAATCCTGGCATGAAAGCTATGCCGGTCTGGTGGATCCGGCTTATCTGGCAGCGCTGACGCTCGAAAAATGCGAAAAGCTTGCCTTTCAGTGGCCGGATAATCTTCTGGTGGCGAAAGACGGTGAGCGGGTGATCGGCTTCGTGGGCTTCGGAGAAAGCCGGGAAATACCGGACTGCGGGGAGATCTTTGCGCTTTATGTACTGGAAGAGTATCAGCGAAAGGGGATAGGCTCCCGGCTGATGGAAGCCGGCATGAGACAGCTGAGCGTATATCCGAAGAAGAGCCTCTGGGTCCTTGCAGAAAACCGGAAGGCGATCCGTTTTTACCGGAAATACGGGTTCCGGCCGGACGGGTCGGCAGCCAGGAGCGACGCTTTATCGGCAGACGTGATCCGGATGATACTTGACTGAATTCACAGGGGAACGGCGCAGCCAGCGAGCAGCAAAAGAGGATGAGAAAAGATGGAATTTCAGAATTACTCGGATGAACGCTATCCGGCTCTTTGCGATTTTCTGACGGAGCTGAACCGGACAGAAAGGCAGCATATCAACTGGAACTGGGCCCGTCTGGAATGGATGATCGAACATCCGGAATTCGATCGGACGACCCGGTCTTCGATCGGACTCTGGACGGACGGCGGCAGGATCGTCGGCGCTGCCGTATATGACATGTATTTCGGCGAAGCCTTCTGCGGCGTTCTGCCGGCATACCGGCGCCTGTATCCGGAGGTTCTGGACTATGCGTGGCGAGCGCTGAAGGACGAAGCCGGTCTCGGGATCGCAATCGAGGACCGAAGCACGGAAGAACAAACAGCTGCTTTAGCGGCCGGTTTCGTGCCTGCCGAACAGACGGAGACCGTGATGACGGCCGAACTGAGCGGGACTTTGCCAGCCGGCCTGCCGGAGGGAGTTACCCTTTATGAGCCGGATCCTGTCCGGGACGCAGAGGCAGTGCAGTGGCTCTTCTGGCAGGGCTTCGGTCATGGGGATGACAGGGCCAGGTTTGAACAGGAAGAGAAGATCGTTCCGCAGACGAGACCGCATTTCAGACGGAACTTAAGTCTGGCGGCTGCCGCACCGGACGGAGAGCTCGCCGCGTACAGCTGTCTGTGGTTCCGGGAAGGAACGGATTACGCCTATGTGGAACCGGTCTGCACGGTGCCGCATTACCGAAAAAGAGGGCTTGCCAAAGCACTGCTTTATGAAGCCATGAACCGGGCGGCGGCTCTCGGCGCGAAAAAAGCGTATGTGATCTCAGACATGGATTTTTACGCGAAGCTGGGCTTTCGGAAAGAATTCCATTATACCTTTTACTGGAAGAAAGACTCTGAAAACAAGGACTGATGCCCTTTGAAAAAAGGACTCATCCGTATGCCGGAAAGCGGCGGCGGATGAGTCCTTTTGGCTGCGACGAGACGCGAAAACTGAAAAAATTTTACAGCGCTGCCAGGATATGCAGGTTGCGGAGCGCAGCGTCTCCGATATGGTCGTTCACGGAATAAGCGTGCTTTTCCAGATCGCCGCAGGAAGCTTTTGTGATCCCCTGCTCCATCAGCTCCGCGATGAAAACGCCTGCCAGATCTTCGATCAGCGTCTGTTTTTCCTCCGCTTCGGCGGGGGCGTTTTTGCTTGTCAGAAGATATTCGAAGGGGTCCGCCAGCTCGGCAAAGAGCGGAAGCTCCTTCATAGCCCGGAACTGCCATTTGTAGTAAGGCAGATACGCGCGGTTTAAGAGAAACACCGTGTGGATCGCCGCTTTCGTAAACTCGGTTACGCAGAGCTGGGCGGCTGCGGTATCGCCGCGCTTAAGGCAGCGCGAATAATTGTACTGACCGGCCTGCGCCATCATCAGAAGCTCGCCGGCCAGCTTTTTTAAGCGGATATCTTCCGGAAAGCGGCGGATCTTCTCCAGTTCCCGAAGAACCAGCCGTTCATCGTCCCGGAAAACGGTTCCGCGGCTCAGCTCAAAAAGGGAGCTTTCCGGGATCCGGAGCCAGTCGGCGGCGTTTAAGTCGGCATCGGGTCTTCCCAGTTTTTCCGTGAAGAAATCCGGCACGCGGATCACGCCGTGCCGGCTGCCGCCGACCGGATCGATGAGGCTCTTCCCAAAGCCCCTGAATTCCTTCGGCAGTTTCGCGTAGGCCCGCTCCAGGCGGAAGGCTGTCTGCCGGTCCATCTCGTTTTCTCCGGGAATGAAAAGACAGAAGCCGACTTCGAAATCGTGGTCGCGGGAGATCTCATCGTCGAACCCGAAGCATTCGGAGCCGCTGCCGATGAGCCCCGCGGCGATGCGGCCTTCCCACGCGGGAAAGGCTTCGTGCAGCATCGGGGCGCCGTATTCTTCAAAGTAGGCTTTCGCCAGTTCCAGTCCGTTCATGCCTCATCCCTTTTTATCTCTTATAGATCTTTTCCGCGATCTCTTCCAGCTCGTCCGCATCCGCGAAGCGTCCGTACAGGCGAAAGGTCGGCGCGCAGCTCGTCAAAACAAAGGCATAGTAGCCGTTTCGGGGCAGCGAGGGCGTATCCAGCAGTGTGCGCGCTTTATCCAGCAGGTCCTGGATCGCTTCCTCCGCCGCTTCGTACCCGAAGCGTGCCGCCTTCAGGTCTGCCTGATTCAGCAGCGTAATCGCCTGTTCAAGCTCCCCGTTCGGCACCTGTTTCATGACACTCAGTGCTTTCTGATAGCAGGAATCTGCTTCTTCAAATTGATCCAGATCCGCGAGAGCCAGCGCCATGTTGTTGTACAGGCCTCCGAGACGGGGATCATCCGGTTTCAGATCCGCTTCGTAAACAGGAAGAGCCTGCCTGAAAAACGGGAGACTCTGATCGGCCCGGGAGAAGGTTTTATAGACCGTTGCGATGTTGACGCAGGTCGTCGCGGCCGTAATGCTGTCCTCCATCGACAGCTCACGGATCAGGCTCAGCGCGTGAGATACGGCTTCCATCGCTTCCTGTTCGCGGCCGCGTTTCCGAAAGAAGCCCATCCGTTCATTTTCTATGGCAAGAGCCCCTTTTCGATCGCCGCCCGCGAGAGCATCCTGCAGCCAGTAATCCAGATGTCTTTCGGCCGCATTCCAGTCCTCCCGCCCCAGATATTCGTCCAGTTTTTCCAGGATCCTTCCCATCGGAACACTGTGCGCGGGCACATCTTTCAGCCCGGTCTTCATGTTCAGAAGGCAGCGGGGCTCCGTATAGTCATCGGGTTCCATGATCTGATAATCCATTTGCATCCCTCCCCGTTCATCCTACTCTAAAACCGGGGAAACATCAAGTCAATGACCGAGAAAAAGACGGGGATCCTCTCCGAAAAACGAATTGACAAGGAAGGGGAAAATTATTAAGATGTTTTTGACCCTCTTCGTTTTTCTCCGAGGTTTATGATCCATGGCTGAAAAAGTGCTGGAAGTGAAAAATCTGGTTGTATCGTTTCGGACGCAGCAGGGAACTGTTCAGGCTGTCCGGGACTTAAGCTTTGATTTATACAAAGGAGAGACCCTGGCTCTCGTCGGAGAATCCGGTGCCGGAAAAACCGTGACGGGACGGGCGGTCATGGGGCTGCTGGCCAATAATGCCGTCCTGGAAAAAGGGGAGATCCTGTTCCGCGGACAGGATCTGACAAAGTTAAAGGAAAAAAGCCTGTCACGGATCCGCGGCCGCGGGATCGCCATGATCTTTCAGGATCCTTTCTCCAGTCTGAATCCCATCATGCGGATCGGCGCTCAGCTGACGGAAGCGATTCTGGCAGTGCGGGGCAGCAGGGAGCAGACAGCACAGCTCAGCCGGAAAGAAGCCAAAGCAAAAGCCCTTCAGCTTCTGGAAAGCGTCGGGATCGACGAAGCGGAAAAGCGTTTATCTCAGTATCCGTTCGAATTGTCCGGCGGCATGCGTCAGCGCGTCGTGATCGCGATCGCGCTGGCGCAGGATCCGGAGATCCTGATCTGCGATGAACCCACCACGGCGCTGGACGTCACGATCCAGGCACAGATCCTCGAACTGTTGAAAAAAGTCAGATCGGAACGCGACTTCTCCGTTTTGTTTATCACGCATGATATGGGTGTCGTTGCCGACATGGCGGACCGTGTCGCGATCCTCTATGCCGGAAGACTCTGTGAGATCGGTACCGCAAAAGAAATTTTTTATCAGCCGGAACATCCGTATACCTGGGCGCTCCTTCAGGCGGTCCCCGATCCTTCGGGAAAAGGAGCGCTGAGCTTTATTCCCGGTCAGCCGCCGGATATGCTGCACCCGCCGATGGGAGATGCTTTTGCAAGCCGCAATCCGGATGCGCTGCCGCGGGATTTTGAGGAACAGCCCCCGCTGTTTCAGCTTTCGGAAACGCATTTTGCCGCCACGTGGCGTCTTGAAAACGGCGCACAGGCGGTTTCGATGCCTGCTTCTCTGCGAAAACGGATCGAAGAGCAGACGAGGGGGAAAGGAGTCCGATAGCGCTTGGAAAAGGATCTGCTGACAATTGAAAATCTGAGCGTTTTTTTCGGGAAGAAGGCGCATCCGCAAAAGGCCGTTGATCATATCTCCTTTACGATCCGGAAAGGAGAGGTTATTGGCCTGGCAGGAGAATCCGGCTGCGGAAAAACCACGACCGGCCGGGCAATCGCCGGTCTTACCGAACCGAGCGGCGGCAGTATCTGGTTTCACGATCAGAGGATCGCGGTCGGGACGCTGGATCAGCGGGCGGCGCTGAAACAGCTTCGCCGGGAACTCCGGGCACAGAAAAAAAACGGGACGGCGGAACAGGAACTGCTTGAAAAGAAAGAGACGGCGGCCTGCTTAAAGCAGGAGATCGAAGCGCTGGAAGCAGAAGAAAAGCGCTGCATCCGGAACCGACAGACGTCGATTCAGATGGTTTTTCAGGATCCTGCCGCTTCGCTGGATCCGCGCATGACAGCGGAGGAGATCGTTTCGGAAGGGCTGAGGATCCGGGGAGAACTGCGGAAGGATCAGATCCGGGAAACAGCAGGAAAGATCCTGGAGACCGTCGGACTCAGCCGGGAGCAGGCTTCCCGCTTCCCGCACGAGTTTTCAGGCGGTCAGCGGCAGCGGATCGGGATCGCCAGAGCTTTGATCATGGAACCGGAGCTTCTGATCGCCGATGAACCGGTGAGCGCCCTGGATGTTTCCGTAAGGGCACAGATCATTCATCTGCTGAATGATCTGCGCAAAGACCGCTCTCTCAGCGTTCTGTTTATTGCGCACGATCTGTCTTTGATGCAGTACTGCGCGGATCGGGTTGCTGTCATGTACGGCGGGCAGATCGTTGAACTGGCAGAGAAAGAGGAGCTCTTTTCCCGCCCTCTGCATCCGTATACAAAGGCACTGCTTTCCGCGATACCGATCCCGGATCCGATCGGTCAAAAAATGAGAAAACGGGTCGGCTATGAACCCGGAAACCTTTCCGAACAGAGAGAAAATCAAGTATTTGAAGAAATAGTACCCGGTCATTTCGTTTTGGGAACATGGTTTGATCTGGAGCAGTATCGATCTTCGTGCTGCCGGGACGGATTACGAAAGTGAGGGCATATGGGAGGAAGAATGGGAGGCGGTCTGGGACCGCGAGGCTTCCTGACGGAAGAAGAGAAGAAATCGAAACCGAAGGTGACCAAGGAACTGCTGCTGCGGATCCTCGGTTACTTAAAGCCGTACTGGAAGCAGTTCATCTTAGTCTTTGTTACGATCCTGATCGCGGCAGTGGTCGGTCTGCTCCCCTCCATCATCACCGGTAAGATCGTGGATGAAGCACTGGTCGGCCGCGATATGCGCATGCTGGTCCAGCTGCTGATCGCGGCGTTCGTGACGCTCACCTTTTCCCGCGTGATCGGCGTGGTAGAGAGTTATATCAACTCCTGGATCTCGCAGCAGATCATCTTTGATATGCGCAACCAGATGTACGATCATCTGCAGCATATGCCGCACGCCTTCTTCACCACGGAAAAGCAGGGCGATATCATTACGCGCATGAATACGGACATCAGCGGCGTGAGCTCGGTCATTTCCGGCACGCTGTCCAGCATTGTCAGCAACGTCGCGACGGTCGTGACCACCCTGGTCGCGCTGTTTTCCATGAGCTGGGCGCTGGCGCTCGTCGGCATCGTTGTGATCCCGCTGCTGATCATTCCCACCAAGAGCGTAGGCGAGACGCGCTATAAGCTGCTGACCGAAGGACAGGCCAAGCGGGACGAGATGAACCAGCTGATCAATGAAAATCTGTCCGTTTCCGGTTCCATGCTGATCAAGCTTTTTACGCGCGAAGAGAAGGAATACAAACGCTTCGTGAACGTGAATGAAGAAGTGACGCAGATGTCCTTAAAAGAGGCGCGCAGCGGCCGCTGGTTCAGCGTCATCATGGGCATGTTTACACAGGTCGGCCCGCTTCTCATCTACTTTGCCGGCGGCTGGTTCATCATCAAGGGCATCGATCCTACCTTGAGCGTCGGCACCATCACTGCAACGGTCTCCCTGATCAACCGTCTGTACCGGCCGGTGGAATCGCTGCTCAATCTGCAGGTGGATTTCACACGCTCTCTGGCACTCTTTACCCGCATCTTCGACTATTTTGACCGCGAGATCGCGATTTCTTCGCCGGAGAACGGCTTAACGCCCGAAGTGGCCGACGAGGACATCCGCTTCGAACACGTCGCGTTCTCGTACGTGCCGGAAAAGAAGCTTTTAACGGATATCGACTTCACCGTGCCCGGCGGGCAAATGTACGCCATCGTAGGCCCGAGCGGATCCGGAAAGTCCACCATCGTGAACCTGATACCGCGTCTGTATGACGTCCAGGCCGGCCGCGTAACGGTAGCCGGCGTGGACGTGCGGGATTTTGACCTGTCCTATCTGCGCGGACAGATCGGCGTGGTGACGCAGGATACTTACCTCTTCAACGGGACGATCCGTGAAAACCTGCTTTATGCGAAGGAAGATGCGACGCAGGAGGAGATCGAAGCCGCCTGCCGAGCCGCATCGATTCATGATTTTATCTCCCGTCAGCCGGACGGCTACGATACGATGGTCGGCAACCGCGGCTTAAAGCTTTCCGGCGGCGAGAAGCAGCGCATCTCCATTGCCCGCGTGATCTTAAAAGATCCGAAGATCCTGATCCTGGATGAGGCGACCAGCGCGCTGGACTCCATCTCCGAGGTCGCGATCCAGGATGCGCTGGAGAGACTGATGCAGGGGCGCACCAGCATCGTCATCGCGCACCGTCTGTCCACGATCCTGAAGGCGGACAACATCCTTGTGGTTAAGGACGGCGTGATCGCCGAGCACGGCTCACACGACGAGCTGCTGGCCAAAGAGGGCGTCTACCGCGAACTGTATGAGACCCAGTTCCGGAAAGTTCTGGAATACGAGCAGGAGAAGGAAACGGAGCAGTAAAAAAGATCGCTCCGGAGACAGCTACCGGTCTTTTTCCCCATTGAACTTTTTCCGGAATATCAGCAGGAAAACGATCGCCGAAACAGATGCGACGGACAGAAGAGAATACCATAAAAGGGTATTCTTTTCTCCCATATCAGGCTGGTCTTTCGGCTGATCGGGTTCGGTCGGTTCCTCAGGCGGGATCACAACTGTCTGCAGGGGATCCCCCGGGTCGGCATGGGCTGCGATCTCACGGCCTTCTTCATCGTATAGACGTTCATAGATCACAAGCTTTTTCCCCCGCAGGAGGGTGGCGTCGAAGCAGAAGGTCAGTTCGATCCGGCCTTCTGTTTTTTCTGTGGTAAAGCTGATCTCTGCTGTGATTTCTTCTTCTCCGGCGAGGATCGCTTCACCGCTTTCCTGATCCGTCAGGACGCCTTTCACACGGTAAGTCCTGCCGGGTTCCACACTTTTATAAAAGACAGTGTCGATCACGGAGGCGGTTTCAGAGACGGTGACAGTCGCGGTCCCGGTGGAGGCATCGGCTGCGTTTGTAAAGATCTGCGGGAAATAGATCTGCTGATCCGGGTCTGTCGGATCTTCGTGCCAGGCGACCGCAGTCCCTTGGTAAATCAGTTTTTCAAATACGACGATGGTGCAGCCTTCCAGCGAGGAGGCATCGAAAGGAAATTCCAGTTCCGCAGAACCGTCTGCGTTTTCTGGCCGGAAGGAGAGCGAGGCGGTCACCGGCTGTCCGCCGATCAGAAGCGGTTCTCCCGTATCGGCGATCATCAGGCAGCCTTCCAGCGTGTACTCTTCTTCAGCCCGGAGACCGGAATATTCCACACGGTCGACAATCGTGAACAGTTTATCCGTGCGGCCGATCTTGCTGCCTTCTTTATCTGCGGCAGCGGTCCGGATCGCGGGGAGATAAACCGTCTGATCACCGTCCGAAAGATCGGTATGCCGGGCTACTTCCTGCCCGTCGGCATACAGGGTCTCAAAAACAACGAGCACTTTGCCGGCGGCAAGCGTTCCGTCAAAAGTAAATGTCAGCTCGATGCTGCCGTCCGTCTGTTCTGCCTGAAAAATCTTCTCGGCGGAGATCTCCGATCCGTTCAGCAAAAGCGGTTCGCCGGTGTTCTTATCCGCCAGGATCCCTTTTATCCGGTATTCTTTTCCGGCTTTCAGCCCTGCCCAGCGGACAGTATCCGCAACCGTGACGTCCCCGTCTGTTTTCGCGTGATCCAGCCCCGTATCCCGGTCGGCAGCTTTTGTCAGAAGAGCGGGAATGTACGCGGTCTGGCCGTCATCGGTCAGGTCGCTGTGCACAGCAAGCAGAACTCCGTCCGAATACAGCGCCTCGAAAGCAACGACAACGGTACCGGCCAGGCAGGAGGCATCCAGTGTGAAAACAAGTTCTGTTTCGCCGTCTCCCCTTTCCGGGATAAAGTCTTTTTCGGCCGTGACCGGGAGCACTTCGCCGTCGGCTCTTTTGACAAGAACTCCCTTGAGCGTATACGTTTTCCCCGGTATCAGACCGGCATAGTAAACGGTATCGAGGAGAATGGCTTCCTTTTCTGCGTTTGTGTGATCGGACTGCGTTTTTTGATCCCGGAGCATGGTTCGGATCCCGGGAAACTGCACCGACTGATCCTCGTCTTCCATGTCGGTATGAGCAGCCACCTCGCTGTCTTCCGTATAGAGTGTCTCAAAGGCGACGACAGTCGTGCCTTCGAGCCCGGTTCCGTTAAAGCGGAAGGTCAATTCTACCGTCTGAACGCTCTTTTCGGCGGTGAATACGGCGGATGCGGTCACTTCGCCGTCATCGGCCAGAAGGGCCCGGCCGGTCGTCTTGTTCATCAGGATTCCTTCGACAGAGTACGTATTTCCTGCTTTCAGACCGCGGCAGGTCACGCTGTCGAGGATGACGACCTCGGCGTCGGCTGACGCGATGTGGCTGCCGGTATCCTGCGATACGGCGGCAGTGGTCAGTTTCGGAATATATACCGTCTGATTTTCATCTTTGAGATCGGCATGCGCGGCGACTTCGAAATCTTTGAAATAGAGTGATTCGTATACGACAACCGCGCGGCCCGCAAGGGCGGAAGCATCGAACACAAAGGGAAGAAGAACGGTTCCGTCAGAATTTTCCGGTGTGAAAGAAAGCTCGGCCGTGACCGTTTCTCCGCCGGCGCAGAGCGGTTCACCGCTTTCCCGGTCCATGAGACAGCCGCAAAGCCGGTACTCCCGGCCGGGCAGGAGACCGTGATAGGTCACGGTATCGAGGATCGTGATCCGGCCGGCTTGCGCATGGTCGGTGCCGCTGCTCTTGTCTTTGGCATTTGTCGTAATTTCCGGCATATAAACCGTCTGGTTTTCGTCCTGCCAATCGGCATGGACGGCGACAGCGCTTCCTTCCGTATATAAAGTTTCAAAGACGACGAGAATCTTTCCGGCAGCCTGATCTCCGGCAAAGGAGAAGATGAGCTCAACGCAGTCCTCCGGGGTGTTCGCTGTGAAAGCAGTTTCGGCTGTGATTTCGGCGCCGTCTGCGATGAACGGCCTGCCGGTGGCTTTATCCATCAGGATCCCGCTGACAGTGTACTCTCTGCCGGTCTCCAGACCCTGACAGGCAACGGTATCCAGAACCGTCACAGCGGAGGATGTCCTGCCGAGATGATCCCGGGTATCGCTGAAAACGGCTGTCGTCCGGATCGCCGGAATATAAATGATCTGGTTTTCATCCTCCGGATCCGTATGGGCAGCGACTTCGGTCCCGCTGCAGAAGATCCTTTCAAATACGACGATAGGACGTCCGCCCAGCGCGGAGGCATCAAAAGCGAAGGTCAGGCTGACGCTTCCGTTTTCCGTATCCGCGATAAAAACCGCTTCTGCGGTTATCGCCCCTCCCTCCGTCTGTACAGGATCGCCGCTTTGCTGATCCATCAGGATCCCGCTGACAACATATTCCAGGCCGGGACGCAGTTTTTCATAGGTGACGGTATCCGTGATGCGGATCGTGGTTCCCGCCGCCGTATGATTGATTCCGCCCGTTTCTTCTTTTGCGTGAGTGCTGATCCGGGGCAGATAGATCGTCTGAGCATCATCCGTCAGGTCTTTGTGCTCTGCCAGAAGCTCGCCGTTCCGATACAGTTCTTCAAAGATCACGAGTTTTTTGCCGGTCAATTCTTCCGCGTCAAAAGAAAAGAACATCTCGAAAGTGCCGTCGGACGTCTCGGGGGAAAACGTGTCCGAAGCCCGGATCACGGATCCGGCCTTGTCCGTCAGCGCTTCGTCGCTTTCGGCATCCATGACGGTCCCGATCAGCTGATAGCTTGTTCCGGGAGTCAGATTGCTGTAGGAAACCGTATCTTTGATCAGGACCGATCCGTCTGCTTTGCAAATACCAAGATGCGTTTCGGCATCTTCGGCCAGCGTTTCGATCCTGACCCGGCTGTTGCAGGCGCGGATCGTGAAGGGAGAGGCGCTGTCCGCCGTCAGTTCAAAGTGCCAGGGTCCGTCATTAAGGTAGGCCGGATGCGGCTCTTCGGTAACGGTATAGCTGCCGAAAGGAACTTCGCCGAAATCCGCCCGGCCTTCCGCATCCGTGCATACCGTTTTTTCAAATGTGCCGCCGATTTCCCTGATGCCTGAGATCGTAAAGCAAAAACCGGCGACGGTCCCGTCGTCGGAAAGTTTGACGACTTTTACCGGAACGCTTCTTTCCTGATTGACAAGGGTGTAGGAGACCGTCTGGCTGACGGCACTCACCGTGATCTGCTCCCTGTCCTTGGCTTCCCAGACCGCAGCCTGCGCCTCTGTCAGTTCTTCCAGGATTTCATAGGTTCCGAACGGGACGTTCAAAAAAGACGCTTTGCCGGCGGAATCCGTTGCGGCGGTCATATCGATGAAAGTGCCGATATCGGAGGTGCCGGAAAGCCGGAAGAGAAAACCTTCGGGAGAGACGGCAGATCCCGCAGGGACGGCCTTGACGATCTCCACCGTACCGCACAGCGGTTCATTAAGCAGTCGGTAGGATACGCTTGTATGATCGGCATCGACGGTGACCTGTTCTTTTTCTTTTCCGATCCAGAGCGCCGCCTGTTCTTCGGTCAGTTCTTCGCTGATTTCGTAGGTCCCGTAAGGAACGTCAGAGAAGACGGCTTTTCCATCCGGATCGGTCACGGCAGTCATATTGACGCCCGTACCGGCTTCGGATGTCCCGGAAAGACGGAACAGGAAGCCTTCGGGTGAAACAGAAGACGTGCCTGGAACGGCTTTCAGCAGGTGGACGCTGCCGGTTTTTAGACGGTTTGTGAAGCTGACTTCCACATCGGTACTTTCCACGCAAATCTCATGAGATGCGGGACTGACGCTCATATAAGAGGGGACATCCGTTTCCGAAACCGTATAGGACCCCGTGGGAATAAAGCCGAAATCGGCGGTCCCGGCCGAATCCGTCACAGCCGTTTTACGGATATTCTGCCCCAGAGCGGACGTTCCGCTCAAAACAAAGCAGAAACCGGCCAGGGTCGGTCCTTCAGAACTCTTTCGAACCGTGACTTTGCCGCCGTCCTCTTCGTTGATGACGTCATCAAAGACGCAGAGATAAAACGTGCCGGAGCTGTCCGGCGTTCCGGTAAGCGTTTTCGTGATGCCTTCGACCGCGGAAGGATCCGGCCGATAGCCGTCCGGGGCGGATACTTCGTAAAGCGTTGCTTCTGTTCCGTACAGAAGACCGCTCCAGGAGACCAGGCCCAACGAATCGGAGGATGCCGGATGATCACGAAGCGTTCCGTCGGGATCCATACAGCGAAGGTTAAAAACAACGCCCGGGATCGGCGCGCCGTCGGGGTCGACTTTCCGGACCTGCGCCGTGACCGGGATCCGCTGTTCTTTCTGGAGGATCTCGAAACCGGCGGAAGAATCAGCGAGCTGATTGCCGGACCGGACAAATACGGCGGAATTCTGATCGATGATCCGGAGAAGAATCAGTCCGGTGTCCGCATCGGAGCCGTTGCCGCCGGCCAGCTGCATGGTGGACCCTTCAATCCGGAAGCCGTCCGGGGCCAGGATCTCCCGGATCGTGAGCGTCCCGAGAGGAATCCGGTAGGCGCCGTCGGCATTTTTCCCGTATTTTGCCGTATCTCCGGCCACCCGATAGGCATCTGAAAGCTGGGCATAGAAGCGGCTGCCGACCTTTTTTGTCTCCAGGATCCAGACCGCGTCTGCTTCGGACGGCAGATCGCTTTTTGTATACTGTCCGCCATAAAATTTCAGCTCATATCTGGCGCCGGACATATCGGCACCGGACAGCACATTCCCGTTTTCATCCGTCTTCTGGATAATGACGCCGGCCGGATCATCCAGCGGGACGTCCGTAAAAGAGACAGAAGCGGTTTCGTTCGGCAAAACCGTTACGGTCTTGACCGTACCCGTGTCAAGCTGATACCCGGATCCGGCAGGAACGCTGATTTCCTTCACGTAGTAAGTGCCCGGATGCATTTTCAGAGTGTTGGAAGATCCGTCGGCCTTCAGAGTGAATTCTGCTTCGTTCCCCTCAAAAGTCATGGCTTTTGTCATACAGTCGCTTGCGGTATAGACGCCGTATAGGATACCGGCTGTCGAATAGCAGCTGTTTCCGTCAGTGACGGCGGGATCGGAAGAGAGCTTTGTCATTTCGGCACAGCCCCAGGCGTCACCGTAGGCTTTGACGTATCGGGTCTTTGCGGAGGAAACAACGGTGCCGGGGACGACGGTGGGCTGGGTCTGACTGAGGGAATAAGCGGCGCTGCTCGTCTGAATAAGCATGGATCTTCCCGTAACCGTTCGGGAAGCCGTAATCAGAAGATCTCCGGAATCCGGCAGGGATTCCGCCGTGATGATCAGTTTGTCGCCGTTAACCGAGCAGTTCAGTCCTCCTTCGGCCGTGAAGCTCCAGCCCTCCAGACAGTGATTCGTATCTGTTAAAGTCAGGATATACTGCGATCCGTCCCACTGCATCTTGTTCCGGACGGCATCGGCCTGGCTGTCCCGCAGAAAGCTCGGCTCTCCCAGCATCTGCACAACACCGTTTACGATCTCGTTGTATTTCGGCAGAAAGTAGCTGGCGTATCCGGGCATGGAAGACTGAACGGTGGAAAGGACGGTGTCGGCATTCCCGGCAGACTGTTTGGAGAAATCTGCTTTTCGCTCCCCGACAATGACCTCCCATACGACCATCTGCGTCGCGAGTGCTTCGTCAAACGCTCTCAGGGTGTCGGGATCGGACATATCTACGTTTCCGACCCGGGAGTCCTTCTCCCAGACCTGACCGACGTAGCCGTAATAGAGTACATAGCTCAGCAGATCCCTGACCGCCGCGCCGGAGATCGTCGTGTTCCAGCTGTAATTCGTTATATAACTCTCATCGAATTCACTGAGTGCTGCTCCCGTCGTGCGGGCATTCGTCGGCGCGATGCAGTAAACGGCCTGGACCGGCGCTCCGGTTCCTTCATAGTAAGTGAAAACCATTTGCCGTGAACCGCTCTGGTAATGCCAGTCGTTCATATACGTTTTTTCGTCATGCTCCCACCCGTTGTTGTAAGGACTCATCCAGGTGGAAGCTTTGTACGTGGCGGCATCTCCCCGAAACACTGCGATCAGGGCCGTGCAGATCATGACTGCGAGCAGCAGTCTGAAACAGCTTGTTTTCGTCATTTGTTTTCTCCTTTTAAAATTATTAAAAAAACGCCCTGGGGCGGTACCCCGGCGTCTTACGGGAACGGCAATGCCGTTCTGCTGTTGAAGAAAATATAAACTACGGCTCCGAAACGGCGCCGCAGGCGCAGCGGTACTGCAGGATCACGGTCTCGTCCCAGGCTTCCCGATCGATGATCAGCTCATCCCAGGCTTCTTTTACTGTAACGGTTTCCTCCCAGGCTTCCTGATCCGTTATGCTTTCGTCCCAGGCTTCCCGATCGGTGATCAGCTCATCCCAGGCTTCCCGATCGAGGACCGTTTCTTCCCGCGCAGGCTCGTCAACGATCCATTCTTCCCGGCAGGCATCCTCCGTGACATCCGGATGCAGACTTTCCACGCTGACCCATTCGCTGTGCCAGCCGGCCGCGCCGTCATGGATATCGAGACTGTGCAGGCCGATTTCGGAAAGACGCCCTTCGAAGTACTCGGCCGTCAGATCAAGTCCGCAGGCGTTGCAGAAGCTGTGCCTTTCGTAGTATTCCCAGTGTCCGATTTCTTCGGTCATTACGATGTGCGTTTCCGCTTCGTGATGAACGGTACGGGTTTCTGCCTCATGGTGAACGAGACGGACGACTGCGTCATGACGGATCGTCTCTATTTCCGCGTCGTGATGAACAAGATGCGACAGGGCTTCATGACGGACGGTTCCGTACACCGGCTGCCACGTATGGGTATGAGGTTCTGACGGCGGTTCCGGAAGGGATGGCTGTGTTTCGGCTTTTTCTGTTTCTTCAGACGTTGATGTTTTTTCAGACAGGGATGTTTCTGCGGGGTGTTCCGCTTGTTCGGAGATTGTTGTCTGTTCGGACAGTATTGTTTGTTCGGACGGCGTTGTTTCTTCAGAAAGCATACTTTCTTCAGACTGCGCCGACGCTTCCGGAGCTGTCAGGACAGGAATGCCGTTTGTTTCCGAAGGAAGAAGAGTAATGTGGATCATAGAGCTTTGTCCGGGAATCGGAGCAGTTGCCGCAGCGAAAGAAAAATAAGAAGAGTTTTCGGATGCAGAAGCCGGAGGCGGTTTCTCCGTATAAAGGCTGTGAGAAATTCCGATGACGGCTGCCAGAGCCAGCAGGATCCCCGGCCATACGAAAAAGCGCTTCCTCCCGGCGGCCGCGGATCCGGACGGGTTCGCGTTGTTTTGACACATAAAAAAACCTCCTGAAAAAAAGCTCTTTCCGCAACGTTCGGAAGAGCTTTCAAATAACCGTTTTATATGATATCAGGGACGGCATCCTTTATCAACTTCTTTTAACTCCACGATTTCCACAATCTATCCACCGCGATGAAGAAGACGGGCCGAACGAAATTTCGAAAAGTTCTTGTATTTGATGATTTATTCCGTTATAATATCAAAATAGCAGATAATTTTTCATAAATTATTGCTGTTCATTGCATAGAGGAGGAAAATACTATGATCTTCTGTCCTAATTGCGGTTCGTCCTATCCGGATGGAACCAAGTTCTGCTCCAAGTGCGGCTCCAAACTTCAGGAAGCGGCACAGCCGGTACAGGCGAATCCCGAACCGGAGATTCAGGCCGAAACCTTTGTCAGAAAAACCGTGAAGGAGAAAAAGGCAGCTCCGAAGCTGAATCTGAATCCGAAGCTGATTGCGATTGCCGCCGCTGCGCTGGCTCTGGTGATCCTGGCGGTCGTGTTTTTGCCGAAACTGTTCTCCGGAAACGCCGGCCTTACCCTGCGCAAGGACTATGTTCAGTCCGGTAAGATGGGAGACAGCTGGATCGGTTTCAATAAAGCCGGAAAAGTCGTGAAGATGGAATCCGACGAAAGCACGAAGAACGGCGCGATGAGTGCTGACGGAACCAAGAACCTGCTTCTCGATTCAGAAAAAACGCTTTTCCTGTTTGACGGCAGCAAGTTTACCAAGATTGCCGAAGAGGTGAAATCCTTCCTTCTGTCTTTTGACGGAAAGACGGTAGCCTATATGGATGAAGAAAGTTCGGTCTATCTGTATGCCGGCGGAAAAGCCAAAAAGGTTGCGGAAGACGTTGGCTCGCTGAATGCGATTTCTCCGGACGGCAAGGCAGTCGCCTACACAAAACGTAACAACGATACGACCCGGGGATATTTCTATGACGGAAAAGAACGCGAACTCGGCAAGAATATGACGCCGGTCGCGCTTTCCGCGAAGGGCACCTATGTGTACTATACCAATCAGAGCGGTGTCCTGTATGTTCAGAAAGGGGAAAACAACGACGACCGTCAGAAGATCGTAGACAACGTCAACAATGTCATCTTTAACGCTGACGGCACGCAGGCTGTCGCCAATGACGGCAGCAAGACCTATTTCTCCGAAAAAGCCGGAGAAAGAGTTGAGATCTCCAAATCCGTCATGAGAATTCTCCTTCCTGCCCGAACCATGAAAGATTCCCGCTTCGTCGGCGTCGGCAGTCTGAAGGATCAGCTCTACTCGGTCTATGCTTCCGGCGACGGATATACGGTATACCGTCTGAACAAGAAGCTGGAGACGAACAGCCTTGTACGGAACGTTTTCAGCCTTTCCCTGCAGGAAGACGGAAAGACGATCTCGTATCTGAAGAACGAAAAACTGTATTTGATGAACACGTCCGCTTCTGATCCGGAAGGGAAGCTGCTGGCCAGCAACGTGGAGTCCTTCGTGTCTGCCGTAAACGGAAAACTCTTCCTTTACGAGAATGAAGATAAAGAGACGTTCACTGTCAATACCAGCGGAAAATCACAGAAGGTCGTGGGCGAATCCGTAGCGGAATGGGCCGCGGTCGGCAGCGGGTTCCTCTATGTTATTGATGACGAGCTTTACTTCACCTCCGGCGGAAAGGGCAGCAAAGTGTCCGGCTTAAGCGATGACGTGGAGGATCTGGAAAGCTACCGGGATTACGCTTTGATCCGCTGCGGGGATGATGCGATCTATCTGACGAGTGACGGGAAGAAGCTGATCAAGATCTACGACGGCGAGTAATCGGCGTCTTACGGAAAAACGCGCAGGGGCTTTGGCTCCTGCGCGTTTTTGATGATGGCATCGAGGCAATAAAAAAGTAGCGGAGGACGGATTTGAACCGCCGACACTGCGGGTATGAACCGCATGCTCTAGCCAACTGAGCTACTCCGCCACGTAAGGCGCAAGATGTAATTTACATCCTGACGGCCGGATTGTCAAGCACTTTTTGAAAAAAATCTGAGGAACCGGGGAATTCGGAAGAGGATTCAAAAAGCGCCTTTGTCTTCCTCGATCACCTGAAACTCCAGAAAGTCAAAATCGATCGCTTCAATAAATGAATCCTGCCGGAAGCGGGCGCGGGCGATCCGCTGAAAATCCTTCACGTTGTTTTTCAGCCAGATTGGAACCGGCAGATCCAGCGCGCGGCAGCTTTCCTCCAGCGCGCGGAAGACCTTGGCGGTCCGGCTGTCTGTGCCGCGGTCCTCCCAGGTCGTATCTTTGATCAGATGATTCTCGTAAAAAACTTTTGTCCAGAAACGCATGCTTCCCTCCGGAAAGAATCAAAAAACAATAAAAATCTGATTGACAAAACGGTTTTCGTGGGGTACAATGGGCTCCGTCGTTAAGACAGAAAGCTTCCTTGGCTCAGCTGGTAGAGCGACGCATTCGTAATGCGTAGGTCGCCGGTTCGAATCCGGCAGGGAGCTTTTTTCATGTCCGGATGATATCATATCTGTTTTGCGCTCCGTTTTCAAGGGAAAAAAGGCAAGGATCCCCAACAGAAAGCATGAAGAGATACCGAACCTTAACCGCGATAGTGTAAAATAGTTGTGGGATTTTTTCTGGGCATAGAGAAAGACCAGCCCGACGTGTTAGAATAAGTTTGACGAACAAAAACTAATGCGGAGGACTGGCCCTATGGAAAGAATTATAGCACAGCTGATAGCAGATATG
>JAFZRH010000030.1 GCA_017619975.1 Lachnospiraceae bacterium
CAAAACCATCCTTTTCGATATGGACGGCGTCCTGCTGGATACGGAAAAGCTTTTCATCGATATCTGGATGGATCTGGAGGAGAACCCTTCGCCGAAGCTGGAACAGCTGCTCTGCGACGTCATCGGCTTAAACGAGACTTCCACCCGGCAGCATTTTGCCGAAGTGATGGGCGAGGCCTATCCTTTTAACGAGATGCGCGCCCGCATGCGTCAGATTTTTGCCAGGATCCGTGAAGCCGGGAAGCTGCCGGTCAAAAAAGGCGCTAAGGACTGTCTGGAAGCGCTGCATGGGGCCGGCTATAAGCTGGGACTGGCGAGCTCCACGTACCGGGATATCGTGGAAGCGGAACTGAGATCGGTCGGTCTGTTCGAATATTTTGACGGGATCGTCTGCGGCGACGAGCTGTCACACGGCAAGCCGGATCCGGAGATCTTCCGGAAAGCGGCGGCTCTTCTGGAGAGCGATCCGCAAGACTGCATCGTCATTGAGGATTCTTTCAACGGCATCCGCGCCGCGCACGCTGCCGGCATGCGGCCGCTCATGGTGCCGGACATCAAGCAGCCGGATGAAGAGATCCGGTCTCTTTGCGAGTGGATCTGCCCGGACCTTGCGGCCGCTGTTCAGTTCATCCGGGAAGCGGAAAAAGAACAGGCCGGATGACAGGGAGCCGGAGCCCGCTGCAAATCCTTGACATACCCTTGACAAAACTTAAAAACTGTGACTAATCTTTTTTCGGGTGGAAGGCAACCTTCCGCCTTCTTTTTTCGTATAATGGGGCAGGAGAGAGAAAAAACTTATCTCCTGCCTGAGAAGGATAGCGGCTTTGAGGAAACTCCTTCTTCTTCAAAGCCGTCGGAAGGAGTCCTTTATGAACCCGAAAGAAATGCTGGAAGCGCTGGCCGGGCGGGATGAATCCGTCCTGACGCAGATCGCTTCGCGCTACGGTCCCTACGTCCGAAAGACCGCTTTTCGGATCCTCCGCGATGAAGAAGACGTACGTGAGGTGGAAAACGACGTCTGGCTGAAGCTGTGGCATGGCGAGGTCCCCGAAGATCCGGAAGAGCTGAAGGCACGGCTGGGACTGTACAGCCGTCAGCTGGCGATCGACCGCCTGCGGATAAATAGCGCCGCGCGCAGAGGCAGGGGCGAATACGCGCTTGCGCTGGAAGAGCTGGAGGATGCCCTTCCGGATCCCTCACAGCAGGATCCGGCGGACCGGCTGGCCTTAAAGGAAGCCATGAGCCGTTTCCTGAAAGGCCTGCCAAAGCGCGACCGACAGCTGTTTGTCTGCCGCTACTGGTACGGCCTCAGCGTGAAAGAATGTGCCGAAGCGTTTTCCCTGGGAGAGAGCGCCGTCAAGGCCGCGCTGCTCCGGATCCGCAAGAAGCTGAAACAGCAGCTCGAAAAAGAGGAGATACCGATATGACGAAGGAAGATCTGAAAAAAGCGATCCTTGATACAGAAGACGAATGGATTGAAGAGGCTCTGCCGAAAGGTTTCGGAAAGACGAGAAAAGTTCGCTCCCGCTGGTTTCGTCCGGCGCTGGCTGCAGCTGCGTGTGTCCTGATTGCGGTTCTGGGCCTGCTGCTTTTGCCGAGACGCCCGGATCCCAATACAGAAAGAGCAACAGACAAAAGCATTTTGGAGCAGCTGATTGAAAACATTACGCCTGTCGCGCATGCGTTTGCGCTGGCGGAGGCGGAATATCCGGATTCTGCGATAGACAGCAGCCTATATCCGAGAACCTGGAAGGAAATGACGGAAAAATATGCCGAAATAGAAGCAAAATATATGGAGGCGCACCAAAAGGATCAGCAGGAATTCGCTCAGGTGAGAGGAAACGGAGAAAGTCTGAAACCGTTTCTGCAGCAGGCGATCCGCCTCTCCCTTGAGAATGCGGACGGGAAAAACGCTCTTTCAGCACCTCTCAATCTGTATTTCGGACTCGCCATGCTGGCGGAAAGCACAGCCGGTGAAACAAGACAGGAGATCCTGGATGCGATCGGAGCCGGAAGCTTGGAAGCGCTTCGGGAGCAGGCCGGAAAGGTCTGGCGGGCCAATTACTACGACGACGGGAACGTCAAAAGCATTCTGGGCAGCTCTCTCTGGCTGTCAGATTCGCTTTCCTATAACAAAAACACGGTAAAGCAGATCAGCGAATCGTACTATGCCTCGGTTTTCCGGGGAGAGATGGGTACAGAAGAATATAATGAAGTGCTGCGGCAGTGGATTAACGCGCAGACGGGCTCTCTGTTGGAAGAACTCACCGCTCAGCTGTCCATGGTTCCGCAGACCGTGCTGGAACTCGTCAGCACGGTGTACTTCCAGGACCGGTGGGATGCCGAGTTTTCAAAAGAAAACAATCGGGACGGCATTTTTCACGGCGCGGCGCAGGAGACTGCCGTGACGTTCATGAATCAGACGGACTGGTACGGTGTTTACTATTACGGGGAGCATTTCGGCGCATACGCCAAAAGGATGAGATCCTCCGATGCGGTGATGTATTTCATCCTGCCGGATGAAGGCGTCAGCATGGAGGAACTGCTGACTGACGAAGATCTGCAGGCGTTCCTGACGTCAGACAAAGCGGTTCCGAACGTAACGATCAAGGTCAATTTTTCACTGCCGAAGTTCGATATCATGATGGATCAGGATCTCTCGAATGCAGTGAAAGCGCTCGGAATTCAGAAAGTTTTCGACCCTCAGCTTGCGGATTTCAGCAGCGTGACCGGAAAGGCGGATGCTGCCGCCTGGCTCTCGGAAGTGAGGCAGGGCGCCCGGATCATGGTGGACGAGGAAGGCGTAAAGGCCGCGGCCTATTTGCGCATCGTTGCTCCCGGTGCTCCGATGCCGCCCGAGGAAGAGATCGACTTTGTCCTGGACCGGCCGTTCCTTTTCGTGCTGCGCAGCCGGGACGATCTGCCCCTGCTGGCCGGGATCGTGAACCAGCCGTAGACTGAAGGCGAAGCGGAAGAGTTCCTTATTCTCCTGCATGAGGAGGGGAGCTCTTCCTTTTTATTGACTTTTTCCAATTTTCATCGTAAGATGACCACAGCAAACAGCCTTCCTTGAATGAATTCTTTATAGTATTTGACGGAGAAGGCGGTTCGGTTTCTCGATGATTCCGATCATCCGCAAAGGAGGAACTGCATGGAGAAAATAAGCTTCGGAAAAACATATATGGATTTCTGGAAGAGATCCTTTGACTACAAAGGGACTTCTGATCGGCGTGAATTCTGGCTGCCGATCGGCCTGCATATCGCTCTGACGGCCGCGGCGATCGTTTTGTGGCTGATCTGCCGGGACAATGATGACCTGAACTGGCTCAGCATCCCTTTCTGGATCCTTCTTGTTTTTCTCTTTGTGACTCTTATTCCTTTTGTTGCCGTAACGGTCCGGCGTCTTCGCGATACGGGCCTCTCCGGGCTGTGGGCTTTCCTTCTTCTCTTTGTCGGGGCAGGCACCTTTGTCGTCCTGGCACTCTGTGCCGGCAGCAGCGGCTTTTATCCCGGAAACAACCGGCCTGTGAACGTCTATGGCCCGCCGCCCTGGTATGATGTGACAACGGTACCGGAGCCGCTGTACGGCACACCAGCCTGGGACGAAACGGATCCCGCCGAAAAGACGCCGGCTTTCGACCCGTCCCAGAACGAGCCGGTCGACGTGTACGGTCCGCCCGAATGGTTCGGCACGAAGGATACGGAAGATCCCGCCGTGGAGACGCCGGATTTTGATCCCGCCAACAACGAACCGGTTGCCGTGTACGGCCCGCCCGAATGGTTTGAAAACTCGAAAGAGGGTTCCGCGGAAGATACGGCACCCTTCGATCCGTCCCGCAATACCGATGCTCCGCTTTACGGTCCGCCCGAATGGTTTACTCAATCGGACAAATAAGCGGATTCCGAGAAGATGAATAAAAAAACAGAAACAATCAGCAATTCCGGTCTGACGGAGCGGCAGAAGACCGTGCATCTCCGCCGGCTGGCCGAATACCGTGATCTGGAGCTGCGGCCTTCGCCGCGGCTTCACACGCTGTTTATCGAAATGACGGAAAAGTGCAACGAGCACTGCCGTCACTGCGGGTCCTGGTGCGGGGACTACAAAGAAAAGCACCCGACCACGACGGCGGAGATCAAGGGCTTTCTGGACCAGATCAAACAAGATTTTGACGTGAAGGAGATCCGACTGTGCATTACCGGCGGCGAACCGCTGCTACGGCCGGATTTTTTTGAAATCGTATATTACGCGAAATCGTTGGGCTTTGGCTGGGGCATGACCTCCAACGGCACGCTGATCACGCCGGAGGTCGCGAAAAAGCTTTATCTGGCCGGTATGCGCACAGTCTCGATCAGTGTGGACGGCTTAAAGGAAACGCACGAATGGTTTCGTCAGGCGCCGCGCTACGACGCGACCATTCAGGGCGTGAAAAACCTTCTGGCATATCCCTTCGATCACGTGCAGATCACGACGGTCGTGCACGGGCGGAACATCAACGAGCTGGAAGAGATGTATCAGCAGTTTTCCGCTCTGGGCATCCGTTCCTGGCGCGTGATCAATATCGAACCGATGGGCCGTGCGAAGGATCAGCCGGAGCTGCTCCTGACCCCCGACCAACTAAAACAGATGTTTTCTTTTATCCGCGAGAAGCGGAATGCCGGCCCGATGGAAGTCACCTACGGCTGCAGTCACTACCTGGGCACGGAATTTGAGCGGGAGCTGCGTCCGTGGTATTTTATTTGCGGTGCGGGAGTCTATACGGCATCCATGACCGCGGGCGGTGACTTTGTCAGCTGCCTGGACCTGGAGCGCCGGCCGGAGCTCGTGGAAGGGAACGTGCGCACGGATCGCTTTAAAGACGTCTGGGAGAAGAAGTACCGCATCTTCCGCACAGACTGGCGGAAGGTCGGAAAATGCGCCGAATGCGAGCATTACCGTTTCTGCGCGGGCGATTCCTTCCACAGCTGGGATTTCGATAAGATGGAGCCGATCCTTTGCTTAAAAGGGATCCTGTTCGAATAGTGCCAAAGGGGACGGTTCCTTTTGGCACTGTTTGGTGTAAAAACTGATGAAATAGAAACGCGAAAAGGATACAAAACGATGCTGAACCTGAACAGTACACTCGGTGAACTCTACAAAACGCCGGTCGGAAAGGACCTGGCCGATAAAGTTCTGCTGCAGCTGGGCAAGCCGCGCAGTCTGCTGAGCAATCCGCTTGTTTCTCACATGAAGCTTTCAGCCCTGTCAAAGCTGACCGGCAGCAAGCTGGACGATTCGTTCTTCGAGACCATTCTGCGTCTGGCCAATCAGGAGCAGGAAACCGTCAAGGCTTCCAACGCTCCGGTCACGCCGGCCTGGTGGAAAGAAGCCGTTTTTTATCAGATCTATCCGAGAAGCTTCTGCGATTCCGACGGGGACGGCGTCGGCGACATTCCCGGCATTCTTTCGAAGCTGGATTACTTGAAGGAGCTTGGCGTGGATGCGCTCTGGCTTTCTCCCGTCTATGATTCTCCGAACGATGACAACGGCTACGATATCCGTGATTACAAGGCCATCATGAGGGAATTCGGTACAATGGAGGACTTCGACCGTCTGCTTTCGGAGGTCCATCGGCGCGGCATGCGGCTGATCATGGATCTGGTCGTCAATCATACTTCGGACGAGCATGCCTGGTTCCGGGAAGCGCTGGCGGATCCGGCTTCGCCAAAGCGGGACTACTATCTGCTTCGGGAAGGAGAGCCCGGAAAAACTCCCAACAACTGGAAAAGTTTCTTCTCGGGATCGGCCTGGCGTTATTTTCCGGAGCATAAGCTCTGGGGACTGCACCTTTTCTCCGCCAAGCAGATGGATCTGAACTGGGAGAACGAAGCGCTTCGGAAAGACGTGATCGGCATGATCCGCTGGTGGCTGGCAAAAGGGGTGGATGGCTTCCGTATGGACGTCATCAATTATATTTCAAAAGAGCCGGGACTGCCGGACGGAGATCCGGCGATCGGCGCGCTGGTCGGCTTTACCGGCATCGAGCAGTACATGTACGGGCCGCGCCTGCACGAATACTTAAGGCAGATCCGGAAGGAAGCCTTTGATGATTTCGGCGCGTTCTCCGTCGGCGAAGTTCCGGGGCTCGGCATGAACATGAGCCGGGCCGTAACTGCGGAAGAGCGCAGGGAACTGGACATGGTCTTTTCCTTCGATCATCTGGAAACGCCCGGACATACCCGGGCAGACGATTACGAATACGATCTGAACTATTACCGGGACTATATCCTCGACTGGATCGAGAACTACGGCAGCAACTGCCGGATCTCGCTCTTTTTCAACAACCACGACAATCCCCGCATGGTCAGCAAGGTCTGCCGGGATCCGAAGCACCACCGTGCCGTGAGCAAGCTGCTGGCCGTCCTGCAGCTGACGCTCCCCGGGACGCCGTTTATCTTCCAGGGAGATGAAATGGGGCTGAGCAATTACGAGTTCACGAAGCTTTCCCAGATCACGGACGTGGAGGCGAAAGGCTTCATTCGCGAGAACCGCGGAAAGCTGAGCGAAGCGGAACTGCTGCGGCGGCTGAATGCAATGACGCGCGAACATGCCAGAGTTCTGCTGCCCTGGAACGAAAAACTGCTGCCGGCCCATGAGGGACTGAACCGGCAGTCCGTGCGGGAGGACGTTCTTCGGGACTATAAGATGCTCCTGAAGCTGCGCCGTTCGGATCCGGTCTTTGCCTACGGCAGCTTTCAGCTGATCAGCGGAAAACGAAACTGCTTTGTATACCGCCGCTCCTTGAAAGGGATCAGCTATGTGATGGAAGCGAATCTGGGAAAAGAGGAACGGAAGGCCGTCTATACGGGAAAAGGAGCGCGTCTGATCTACGACAGCCTGCCCCGCGAGAACGGGATCCTTGGCGCCTTTGCCGTCAGGATCTGGAGAGAAAACTGAAACAGGTTTTTCGGCTGAATCGAAAAAGCCGTCTGATCCCTGCGGAATCAGGCGGCTTTTTGCTGCTCGGAAGAGAGGATTATTTCTTCTTTTTTCCTTTCTTCTTCACGTTGACGTTTTCCTTCAGCACATGGCTGGGACGGAAAGCGGGAGCCTTGCAGGCGGCGATCTTAACGCTTTCGCCGGTGCGAGGGTTCTTGCCGGTGCGGGCTTTGCGCTCGCGGATCTCAAAAGTACCGAAACCGGTGATGCTTACTTTGTCGCCGGCAACCAGAGCCTTCTCAATGGTGACAAAGGTGGCTTTTAAGGCGGCTTCAGCATCTTTCTTGCTAAGACCGGCATTTTCTGCAATCGCTGCAACAAAATCTTTCTTATTCATCTTTGTGATCTCCCACATTCTGAATTTTTTTTCATCATAGCACATTCAGACAGAAATGCAAGTGTTTTCAGGCTTTTTATTCATTTTACCCGAATTTTTACAGGCGCAGAATGCCGGTCCCGTCGAAGGCGGGGATCGCGTCTTCTCCAGCGGCGTCCGGATCCTGCACATAGCCGTCCTCGAGGGAAGAAAAAGCCAGATAATCCCAGACGCGATCGAATTCCGCCGGAAGGAGAGGGCGTTTCAGGGAAGGAAAAACATCCAGCCGTCCGGCCTCACAGAGCGCTTTCACCGGTGTGTACTGTCCCAGCAGGCTGAACAGAAAGGCGCCTTTGGGCAGTTCGTCTTCCAGGAGATCTATCACGCGCAGGGAGTTTTCGATATATCCCGGAAGGATCAGATGCCGGATCAGAACGCCGCTTTTTAACAGACCGTCTTCTCCGAGCCGGTACGGCCCCGTCTGGCGCAGCATTTCTTTCACGGCGGCCAGCGCCGTTTCGGGATAGTGCGGTGCGAAAGAGAGCTTTCTGCCCAGCTCTTCCAACGCATATTTGAAGTCCGGAAGATAGATCTGCACCAGGCCTTCCAGCTCCTTTAAGGCTTCCGTGTCTTCATAGCCGGAACAGTTCCAGACGACGGGGACGGGCAGCGAGATCCGATTCAGGACGCCGGCGATCTGATGGGAAAAATGGCTGGCCGAGACGAAACTGATATTATGCACGCCCTGTTCCAGCAGCTGATCGATGATGCGAACCAGCTGATCATCGCCGACGGGATAGCCGGGAATCTTTCTGCCTGAGATCTGATGGTTCTGACAGTAAACGCAGGCCAGATGACAGCCGGTAAAGAAGATGGTTCCGCTGCCTTTTGTTCCGCTGATGCAGGGCTCCTCTCCGAAATGGGCGGCAGCGCGGATCAGCTGAAGCGGATAAGGCGAGCGGCAAAAGCCCTCGCCGGCTGTTTCGTTTCTTTCAGCGCCGCATTTCCGGGGACACAGGCGGCAGATATATGCCGGCTGACCCGGAAAAGCCTCCGCCGGAGCGGAGGCTTTTGAAATGGTTTCGTTATACATAGGCATGTTCGGTCTGGATCGTAAGGGCGTCTTTGTATTTTCGCTGTGTCGTATAGAGACTGATCAGCCAGCCGGCCAGGAGACGGTGGTATCCCTCATGGATGGATTCTTCACTGCTCTGGTACAGTTCCTTGAGCACGCTTTCATATTCGGCGGAATTCCGGTCACCCAGCACGTAATGCAGATTGGTGAAATACAGCAGCTGATCGTAAATGGCGGGCATTTCCGCGCTGCGGAATCCGGAGGCGTCCTGAAGATACTTCAAGGCAGCGGAATCATAGCCGAGTTCAAAGTTGCATAAAGCAAGCTTCTGGGAAGCCAGCAGTTTCTGCTCGTCGGAAACAAGATCGTGAGGCCCCAGGGAGGAAAGAAGATAAGGAACCGCTTCTTCATACAGACCGTGCTCCACATAAGCGGTGCCGATATTGTAATCGATCAGACTGGCGATGGAAGCGTCGTAGCCCCGGGCGAGCTCTTTGGCGCGCTTGTAGTAGCGGAGCATGAAGGACAGGTCGTTGAAGTTGGCGTAGCAGGCGCCGAGCAGATAACTGCTCCACAGAAGGATGGGAAGACTCCCTTCCTCCGCCGCCGTCGCATAGGCACGGTCCGCCGCATTGATGGCATCCATATAGTTCTTGCGGGTAAAATATACTTCCGCCATGCTCTGTCTGACAAAGCTGATCGGACGGATCGTTTCGGCCAGCCGCAGCATTTCCAGCTGATCGTCGGATTCGACGAGACCGGCGCCCACATAATAGAGGAAGAGCTGATCGGTCTCCATGTAATCGTAGAAGCGGGCCAGATAGGCGACTTCCTGATGACAGACCGGCGCGTTTTTCCCATGACGCTGGATCAGGCTGAACAGATTGAACAGATGCCAGCTTAAGTGAAGCTCGCTGTTTTCCATCTCACGCTGATGCAGTTTCAGATAGGTGGTTTCTTTTTCGGCCGTTTCGGAGTGGAAATATTTATCAAAGTAGCTGTCCAGCATGGCTTTGGCCTGGGCAAGCTGCTCTTCATTGCTGTTATAGCTGATCTGAAGCTTCTCAAGAAGCTGCTGCAGGATCGCGGGACTGGGATTGCCGATCCCCTGTTCGATCTTGCTTAAGTAAGAGACGGCGCAGATCCCTTTGCAGAGCGCTTCCTGGCTTAAGCCGCGCTGCAGACGCTGCTGTCTGATCAAAAAACCGGTAAAATTTTTCATAACGGAAACTCCTCCCTGCCTTTAAGGGCAAGTAAAATACACTATACAAGGAAAGTCAAAAATAAGCAAGCTATTTTTTACATTTTATGCTATACTTTTCCGGAAAACTTCTGACAGGAGGCAGTTAAGGTGCAGAAAGCCTATGAAAGTTTCGGAATCAGCTCCGTCGTTTATCAGAGAGGCGAGCAGGTCCTGAAAAAACTGAAGGACAGATTCCGTGAAATAGATGAGATCGCAGAGTATAATCAGTTAAAAGTGCTGATGGCCATGCAGAAAAACGGCGTCGCCGATTACCATCTGACCGGATCCACCGGTTACGGACACGACGATCAGGGCCGCGATACGCTGGAGCGGGTCTACGCGGATACGTTCCACACGGAAGACGCTCTGGTGCGGCCGCAGATCACCTGCGGCACCCATGCGCTCTACATCGCCCTGTCCGCAAATCTGAAGGCAGGAGAGGAACTGCTTTCTCCGGTCGGCCGCCCGTACGATACCCTGGAGGAGGTGATCGGCATCCGGCCCTCTGTCGGTTCTCTGGCGGAAAACGGAATCCTATACCGGGAAGTGGATCTGAAGCCGGACGGCGGATTCGACTGGGACGGGATCCGGGCTGCGGTCGGCGATAAAACAAAGCTGGTGACGATCCAGCGCTCCAAAGGCTATTCCTCCCGCCGTACCTTTTCGCCCGCCGAGATCGGGGAACTGATCCGTTTTATCAAAGGAATCAGGCCTGACGTAAACGTGATGGTGGATAACTGCTACGGCGAATTCACGAGACGGGAGGAACCTTCGGATTACGGCGCGGATATGATCGTCGGCTCTCTGATCAAGAATCCCGGCGGCGGTCTGGCACCGGTGGGCGGCTATATCGCCGGACGGGCGGATCTGATCGAGCGCTGCGCGAAGCGTCTGACAGCGCCCGGTCTCGGCAAGGACGTCGGCGCCAGTCTGGGACTCAACGCATCGATGTTCCAGGGGTTCTTCCTTGCTCCTGCCGTCACGGCGGGCGCGGAAAAAGGCGCTCTTTTTGCGGCGGCGCTTTACGAAAGCCTGGGATTTCAGGTCCATCCGTCTTCCGGTGAAACCCGTTACGATATCATTCAGGCTATCGAACTGAAGACACCGGAAAACCTTTCCGCTTTCTGCGCCGGCATTCAGTCGGCGGCGCCGGTGGATTCCTTCGTCCGTCCGGTCGCTTCCGAAATGGCGGGATATCCGGATCCGGTCATCATGGCAGCCGGCTGCTTCGTACAGGGCTCTTCCATAGAACTGTCCGCGGACGGTCCGATGCGGGAACCGTACAATATCTATTTCCAGGGCGGTCTAACCTGGCAGCATGCCAAGATCGGCATCCTGAATTCCCTGCAGAAACTGGTGGACGCAGGTTTGCGGCTGTGATATAATAAAATCCTTCCCACGGGCTTCGGAGAGTTTGGGGAGGATATTTGAGTACAAAAAAAACAATGAAATCGCTGCCGCCGTCTGAGCGGCCTTATGAGAAATGTCAGAAGAGCGGCCCCGCGGTGCTATCTGACGCGGAACTGCTGGCAGTCATTCTGCGGACCGGAACACGGGAAAAAACGTCAGTCGGCGTCGCTGCGAGTCTTCTGGAAGCGTACGGCAGCCGGGCGGGTCTTTCCTGTGTCATGACTCTGTCACGCCGGGAACTGGAAAAGATTCCCGGCATAGGACCGGTAAAAGCCGTTGAATTGCTCGCCGTAGCTGAACTTTGCCGCAGAATCACGCGCAGCCGGAACAGACCGGGCGTTTCGCTCCGGGATCCTTCCTCCATTGCCGCCTATTTTATGGAGGATATGTGTTATCTTCCGCAGGAAGAGATGCGGGTCGCGATGTTTGATACCCGCAACAGACTGCTTCATGAGAAGACCTTGTCCATGGGAACGGTGAATGCGTCCCTGGCTTCGCCCCGGGAACTGTTTCTGGAGGCGCTGCGTTACGGGGCCGTCTATCTGGTGCTTCTGCACAATCATCCCAGCGGAGACCCGACCCCTTCCGAAGCAGATATCCGGATGACGGACCGCATGGCGCAGGCAGGAGATCTCCTGCATATTCCGCTGATGGATCACATCATTATCGGAGACCACAGTTATACCAGTATGCGTGAAGAGGGTCTGCTGACGAAC
This sequence comes from Lachnospiraceae bacterium, assembly GCA_017619975.1. Taxonomy (GTDB): domain Bacteria; phylum Bacillota; class Clostridia; order Lachnospirales; family Lachnospiraceae; genus UBA6987. The sequence continues at coordinate 11,737 of JAFZRH010000030.1, forward strand.
GGCAGACGGGAGGTTTTATGAATACACAGCACAAAAAAAACAGACCTCGCGGCGGATTGCTGATCCTCATCGGCGTCTGTTTGTTTTTGATGCTGGTAAGCTCCTTCAGCACCAGTTTTAACAGCGTGCTGAGAAACGGTGTCAACCGGGTCCTCATGCCGATGCAGCGCGGCATGAATAAAGTCGGCAGTTATGTTTTCAAACGGCTGGAAAAGCTGAGGGATCTGGAAGAAATACAGGAAAAAACACAGCAGCTGGAAGAAGAACTGGCATTGCTCCGCTCTCAGAACGCGCAGCTCAAGCTGAAGGAAAAAGAACTGAACGAGCTGCAGGTCCTTCTGAAAATGCAGGAACAGTATCCGGACTACGAAAGCCTTGGCGCTCACGTCATAGGAAAAAGCTCCGGCAATTATTTTCAGTCTTTCATGATCGACCGAGGCTCCCGGGACGGCGTGCGTATCGGGATGAACGTTCTGGCGCACGGAGGACTGGTCGGCCTTGTCACCGCGGTGGGAGATACGTATGCGACGGTAGAGACGATCATCAACAGCGGGAAGTATGTCAGTGCCATGAGCACCCGGGACGGCAGCCATTTCCTGGTATACGGCGATCTGCAGCTCTACAGCCAGGGACTTCTCGGATTGGAAAACGCTTCGATCTCGTCGGATCTCGGGACCGGCGATATGGTCGTTACTTCCAACATCAGCGATTTGTATCTGCCCGGTCTTCTGATCGGATATGTGGAAAGCATGAAAACGGACAGCAATCAGCTGACCAGAACCGGAACGGTCAGACCGGCCGCCGATTTTGATTCGCTGGATACGGTCCTTGTGATTCTGACCGTGAAGGAAAAAGGAGAGTAGCCGATGAAAAGAGTTCTCGCCTATTTCCTGCTGATCCTGGTGTTCTTTCTTGTTCAGAACAACATTTTCGCAGCTTCCTCCCTGATCCTGACCGTCCCGAATCTGCTGCTGATCCTGGTGTTCTCTGTCGGATTCATCCGGGGAACCTTTGAGGGGATGCTGATCGGTTTTGCCTGCGGTCTCCTGAATGATCTGTTCTTCGGCAGTACGATCGGTTTTTCGGCATTCATGTACACGATCCTCGGCTACGGCATGGGACTGATCGGGAATCTGTACTATACCGATTTTGTCAACATGCCGCTGATCCTGTGTCTGCTCAGCATGCTGATCTATCATATCGGAACCTATCTGTTTGCTTTTTTAATTCCCGGCTACGGAGGATTCGGCGCTTATCTGACGACCGTCGCCATTCCGGAGCTTCTGTATACAGGGCTGATGACGCTGGTCCTGTACCCGCTGCTGCGGAAAGTGGAAGCTCTGATTGAAAGATGGGAGGTCAGAAAACCTAAGACTTATGTTTAAAGAACTGCTGGATTTTCTGATCTATAAGCTGAAACAGATCGTCACCTCCCGGCTGTTCCCGGTGACGCTGTTTTTCCTTGCGCTTTTCGGGATCCTGTTTGGCCGGATGTACAGGCTGCAGATCGTGGAAGGCGCTTCTGCGCAGGAGAATGTGGAGGATATCACGACCCGTGTCGTGATCCTTCCGCCGACAAGGGGAAAGATCTATGACAGAAACGGTGTCGTTCTGGCGTACAATCAGCTGATTCAGAATGTAATCGTAACAGATGACGGCAGTTATAAAAACGGTTATGAAAGAAACCAGATGCTGCTTCGCCTGATCTCGATCCTGGACAGCTTCGGAGAGGAAGTCGACCGCAGTTTTGATATTTACTACGATGAGGAAGGCGTGCTTCGGGAAGCATTCTCTTCCGAAAATGCCAGACTCCGTTTCCTGCGGGATATGTACGGCCGCAGCAGCATCAGCCAGCTGACGGAACAGGAGATCCAGACCGCGCCGGAAGAAGTCGTAGCCTTTTACTCCGAAAAGTTCGGCATCGGCATGAATGCCGACGGCAGCCGTTATTCGATCGATCCCCGCACGGCACTGAAACTGCTTTATATCCGCTACAGCATGTACGCGAATTATTATACCCGCTATATTCCGAGTACGGTTGCCTCGGATATTAAAGAAGAGACGGCTGCCGCGATCCGGGAACATGCCGCCGAGCTGGGCGGTGTGGATATTGAACTGAGTTCCAAACGGGTCTATAACGAAGCCGTATACTTATGTCATATCCTCGGCTATACGGGCTATGCCAGCGCAGAAGAGATCGAGGCGTTAAATGCTGCCGGCGGAGAATACTATTCCGGTGACGTGATCGGCAAGACAGGTATCGAAGCCAGTCTGGAGCAGCTGCTTCACGGCAGCAGCGGGAAGAAAACGATCTATGTGAATAATCTCGGACAGGTCAAGCAGGTCGGAGAGATCATAGAGCCGGTCGCCGGAAACGACGTGTATCTTTCCATTGACGTACAGCTTCAGAAAGGCATCTATCATCTGCTGGAACAGAAGCTTGCCGGTATTCTGATCAACCATCTGGTCAACGAAGACGTGGATCCGGAAGATTCCGATCATCTGATCCCGGTCAAGCAGGCTTATTTTCAGATCATAAACAATAACGTTCTGAATCAGAGCCTGTTCGCAGAGGCAGCACCGGGCACGGCCCAGGCGAGAATCTATTATTTCTTTTCGCAGCGTCAGACCCGTGTCCTTTCGGCGATCCGGAAAGAGCTGCTGGAACCGAATGCCGTCAGCTACCGCGAACTGGATGAGAACATGCAGACGTATTTTACCGAGCTGTATAACGTGCTGCTCTCGGAAAAGATCCTGATCCGTTCAAAGATCGATACGGATGCCGCCCTTTACAAGTCCTACCGGCTGGACGGGAGCATCAGTCTGCAGACGTATCTGCGGGGAGCGGTCGACCGGGAATGGGTCGATATGACACTTCTGGAGCTGGATGAGAAATACAGCAGCTCGGAGGAGGTTTACCGAAGTCTGGTGGATTACATCATTGAAAAGCTACGGGATTCAGACAGCTTTTCCAAAGAGCTTTACCGGAAGCTGATCTACTCGGGTTCCATCAACCGCTGCGATATCGGACTGGCCATGTTTGAGCAGAACGTGCTTGAACCGGATCCCGTCTATGAAGACCGCCTGCTGCAGCGCTCCTCCCAGGTGGCGTTCGATTTTATGCGTGACAAGATCAAAAGCATCGAGATCACGCCGGCACAGCTGGCTCTGGATCCTTATTCGGCTTCCGCGACTGTCGTGGACGTGACCAGCGGCCGCGTGATCGCAATGGTATCCTATCCCGGCTATGACAATAACCGTATTTATGAGAGCGGATATTATGCCTCGCTGATGGAAGATCAGGCGACGCCGCTGTTCAACTCCGCGACCCAGGCCAGAACAGCTCCCGGTTCATCCTTTAAAATGGTGACAGCCGCGGCCGTGCTGGAAAAAGGCATCATCGACGAAGAAACGATCATTCATACAGAGGGATCGTTTGAAGCCGCCGGCATGGTGGTCAACTGCCATATTTATCCGGACAATCACGGGGACATCAATGTGAGTGAAGCCCTGATGTTCTCGTGCAACGACTTCTTTGCTCAGATGGGCTACCGGCTCGCGCAGAAAAACGGAGAGTACAGTGACCCGGTCGGTATGGAGGCGCTCGGCACCTACGCGAGACTGCTGGGGCTCGGAGAAAAATCCGGGATCGAAATAACGGAATATGAGCCGGTGATCTCAGACGTTTCCTCCCTGACCAGTGCGATCGGACAGGGCACAAACCTCTTTGCCTGTTCCCATCTGGCCCGCTACGCCACTACGATAGCGACCCGGGGAAACATCTATGACCTGACCCTGCTGGATCACATGTCGAGTGCGGAAGGGTCTCTGATTCAGACCTACCGGGGCGTGCTGAAGGAAAAAACCGTATTCAGCGATGAGACCTGGGACGCGATCTGGAACGGGATGCATATGGCGGTCATGGGAGCCGAGCTGGACGACGGCGTCTGGAAAGTGGATGCGGCCGGCAAGACCGGTACGGCTGAAGAAAGCGAAAAACGGCCCGATAACGCCACTTTCGTCAGTTTTGCCCCTTTTGATAATCCCCGGATCAGTGTTTCTGTCATGATTCCGCACGGCTATACTTCGGGCAATGCATCGGAATTGGGACGGTTTATCTATAATTATTATTACGGTTTCCTCAGCTACGAGGAGATCCTGTCCGGCGAAGCAATTGACGAAGGCGGAAACGAAGTCAACGAATAAGGAGAGATCATGGGTAGGGTCATTACGATCGCGTCAGGAAAAGGCGGTGTGGGAAAGACCACGATGACAGCCAATCTAGGCGTCGCTCTGACAAAACAGGGAAAAAAGACAGTTCTGGTCGATCTGGATATGGGTCTCAGGAATATTGACGTCATTCTGGGAATGGAGAATCTCGTTCTGGATCATCTGGGAGACTATTTCGAGGGATCGTCGGATTGGCAGGACGTGCTGATCCGGGACGAACGCTATCCGGATCTGGCGCTGCTGGCGGCCGCGCAGAATCTGGATCCTTCCCTGATCACCGAAGAATCGTTCCTGGGGCTGATCCGGGAACTGAAAGCTGCCTTCGACCTGATCCTGATCGACGCGCCGGCCGGCATCGGACCGATGTTTCAGCTGGCCGCAGCTGCGGCGGATGAGGGGATCGTCGTGACACAGCCGACGGTACCGGCCGTGAGAGATGCGGATAAGGTCCTGCATCTGATGGAAGAAGCGGGGATCAGCCGCCGCTTTATTCTGGTCAACGAGCTGCGCCTTTCTCTGACCCGAAAAAAGATCACAATGACGCCGCAGGATATCTCCGAGGTTCTGGGCAGTGATCTGGTCGGTGTCGTCCCGGAGGACATACAGGTGATCCTGGCCAGCAATGAAGGCAAATCGCTGGTTGGGACCGCGTCTGCGGCCGGAAAGGCGATCGAAAGGATCGCCGGCCGGCTGTGCGGCAGAAATGTGCCGCTGCCGGCTTTTACCAGGCGGCGGGGCGGTTTGTTCCATGCTTAGGGAGACGTTATGTTTTCTTTCAAGAACTATAAACTGAAAAATTTCAGCATCGGTCTTCCCCTTTGCGTGATCGCTCTCTGTATCCTCGGATATATGGTGTTAAGCAGCGCACTGGTCAATTATGCCGACAGAGACGGCAATCTCAGAAGGCAGCTGACCGGCATGATCATCGGGGGAAGCGTCATGGTTTTTCTGGCTGTGACGGATTACCATTTCTGGCTGAAGTTTCACTGGCTGATCTACGGCTTTTTCCTGATTCTGCTGGGCCTTCTGTTTACCCGTCTGGGGGTGAACGTCAAAGGCGCTACCCGCTGGCTGGATCTGCCCGTCGTCGGCCGTCTGCAGCCTTCGGAGTTTGCAAAAGCGGGTATGATCCTCTTTTTTTCCTGGTTCTTTCAGAAGTACCAGGAGAAAAAGAACCGTTTCGCGACGGTCGCGACAGCTTTGTTTTTGTTCCTGATTCCCGCCGTCATGATTTTTCTGGAACCGGATCTTTCCACGACTCTGACCTTTACACTGATCTTTCTGACGATTTTTTACGTCAGCGGCATCAGCTACAAATGGATCGGAGGCATGGCGCTCTGCGTTCTTCCGGTCGGCGGTTTTCTGCTGTGGGATTCCATGCGGGATGAGCCGCTGATCCTGAAACGCTATATGCTGAACCGGCTGCTCAGTTTCTTTAATCCGGACGAGTACTCGGCCAGCGGCCTGACGAACCAGCAGGACCGGGCCGTCATGGCGATCTCTTCGGGACGTCTGTCCGGGAAGGGACTGTTCAACACCAGCATTGATTCGGTCAAGGCCGGCAATTTTCTTTCGGAAGAGAACAGTGACTTTATTTTCGCGGTGGTCGGGGAAGAACTGGGATTCTGGGGCAGCATCGCCGTGATCGGCTTGTTTGCGGTTCTTGTCTTTATCTGTTTCCGCATCGCCGCGCGCGCCGCCGATCAGGCCGGCCGTCTGCTGGCCGTCGGAACCGGCTGCTTTATCGGGCTGCAGGTTTTTATCAACATCGGCGTGACGAGCGGGATCCTGCCGAATACCGGCGTCGTTCTTCCTTTTTTCAGTCACGGCATCAGTTCGCTTCTCTGTACCTTTGCCTGTCTGGGGCTTGTGATGAACGTCGCGCTTCAGCGGCATGAAGCCGATATCGCGGAGCGATGAAGAATCCGGGGAAAAAGCCTGTGAATATCTTGTGTTTTTTCGCCCGATAAATTATAATTAAACAGAAAATATCCTTTCAGGAGGTCAATTCGCATGGTTCAGATCATCGCCGGGAATAAAGGCAAAGGAAAGACAAAGCATCTGCTGGCCATGGCCAACTCCGCCATGAATGAAGCGCACGGAACGGTCGTCTATCTTGATAAAAACAGCAAGCACATGTTTGAACTCAACCGGAATATCCGTCTGATCAATGTATCGGAGTATCCGGTCAATTCCACGGAAGCTTTCCTGGGCTTTCTCTGCGGGATCCTGTCTCAGGATCATGATCTGGAGGTCGTCTTTCTGGACAGCTTCCTGACCCTGACGGATGTTCAGTCTGCGGAGGATCTGGCAGAGATCGTGAAGGATATTGATATTATCAGTGAAAAATTCGGCGTAAAAATGGTTATCAGCATTTCAATGGACGGCGAAAAGCTGCCCGAACAGCTGAAACCCATGGTGAGCCTTGCTTTATAAGAGTATATAAAAGTGTCGGCGGCAGGAAACAGAAACAAAAGATCCGGTGCGGCAGGTCCGCAGAAGGAAGGAGCGAAGATCCTTCCTTTTCGTCGTGAAAATACGCTGCATCTCGGCCTGATCGTTTTTCTGTTTATCTTCCTGTATCTGGTGTTTTCTCTCGTTCGCTACGCGACAAGAGAAAGCTATTCGTCTTTCCCGGTCGGTCTTGAGGAAAGCCTCAGTCACTCCAGAAGCTATCATGCGCTGATCCTTCGTCAGGAAGAATCGGTCGTTTCTCACTGGTCCGGTTACGTGGACTTTTTCGCGCCCGAGGCTTCGCATGTGAGTGTCGGCAGCATCGTCAACTCGGTCGATGAGCTGGGATCTTACAGTGAAACGATACGGAACGCTTCCGATCTGCAGCGGCTGAGCAACGAAGAGCTTCTGAATCTGAAGAGCCGTCTCCGTTCGATTTCCGCTGCTTATACGGGAGACCGTTTCCCCAGCGTATATGAAGGAAAGGACAGTATCAACGCCTTCTTTATGTCGCATATCGGCAGCGCTTCACTGGCAGTGCTGGACCAGAATGCTTCCCTCAACGAATTCTTCCACGTCTATAAATCGGATACCAGCGGTCTGGTCCTGTATTACTGGGACGGTTATGAAACGAAACAGGCCAAGGATTTGACGGCGGCCGATTTTAACGGAAAGCAGTATAACCGAAAGAGGACAGAAAACCTGGTCATTGTAGGAGATTTTCTCTATAAGCTGGTAGATTCGGAAGACTGGAGCCTGGTTCTGCCGCTGACGGCGGAAGAAGCGGCTTACTATCATGATAAAACCTCACTGCGTTTTACCTTCCTGAAAAACGGACTGACGGCCGAAGCAGCCTGCCGTGTGCTGAACGGCGCAGACGGAAGCTATCTGATGGAACTCAGCCTGACGCGCTATCTGGTTCAGTTCGCAACAGAACGCTATGCGGAGATCCGGATCGACCAGACGGGGGAAAAGGGCTTTAAGATCCCGGTCAGCTGTCAGGTGGCGGAAACGGTCTATCTGATCCCGCGCGAGTATGAAGTAACAGATGAGAAGGGCGGGGGCAGCGGTTTTCTGCAGGAAGTCTACGCCGGGAGTATTCAGACGACCAAGTATATACAGCCGGTCGTCTATCAGCGGGATGAAGACTACTGTTATGTGAGCCGGGATTCGATACCGGCCGAGACCACGCTGGTGAAACTGGATTCGCAGGACCGATTCACGGTCCGTCTGACAACGGCGATCAGCGGCGTATACAGGATCAATACCGGCTATACGGTGTTTTGTCCCATCGAGATTCTGGAACGCAGCGGAGAGTATCTTCTGGTCAGGCGCGGCACACCGAACGGGATCGCAACGTACGATTCGCTTCTGCTGAACGCATCAGCGTATTCGACAGGACAAATCTTACGCTGATAAAAAGATTTTGTTTCTTTCCGGGGAGGCTTGACAAGCGTTTCCGAACTCATATAATAAAGACAGGATCGACGAAGGGGAGAAGGATCATGGCAAATATATTTGATAAGTTTTTGAACTCGATGCGGCTCTACGATGATGATGAGCTGGATGAGGATTCCGAATACACGGAAGAGACCGAAGCGGAGGAAGAGCTTCCTGCCCGTCCCGCCCGCAGACCGCAGCCGGTTTATGAAGAGTCGGAAACGCCGGTCCGTCCGGTAAAGACCTCGGCGGCCCGCAGGAACAACGTCACGGCTATGCGGCAGAGCAGCCGCGGAGGAAATACGATGATGGAAGTCAGTATGGTTCGCCCCACAGCCTTTGAAGATGCGCGGGATATCTGTGATATGCTTCTGACGGGAAGAGCCGTCGTGATCAATATGGAAGGCGTACAGGTGGAGCTGGCGCAGCGGATCATCGATTTCGCGTCCGGCGCCTGCTATGCCATTGACGGCAACCTGCAGAAGATCTCCAGTTATATCTTCATCGTGACACCCAATAATATTGAACTGTCCGGTGATTTTCAGAACATGATCAATTCGGTAACGAACAATAATCTGCGTTTCGATGACTAAAAAGCTGAACCTGCCGAGACATTCGGCATTATATTATTTGCTGGCACCGCTGTGGGTCCTTGTTCTGGTCCTTCTGGATCAGAAGGTGAAAGCCCTGGCGGTGAAAGAGTTAAAAGGCACCGCCGGGAGTTCTCTGATTCCCGGCGTGCTTGGTTTGGAGTACATCGAGAACCACGGGATGGCTTTCGGTCTGCTGCAGGATGCGCGCTGGTTTTTTATTGCTGTCACCGTCGTGGTACTGGCTCTGTTTGCACTGTTTTATCTTGCCATTCCGGAGAAGAAGCGTTTCCTGCCTCTTTCGGCCGGACTCGTGTTTATGATGGCCGGTGCCGTCGGAAATTTCATAGACCGGCTGAAGACCGGATATGTGGTGGATTATCTGAAACTGGAGTTTATCTCGTTTCCGGTCTTTAATCTGGCGGATTGTTTCCTGACCTGGACGGCGGTCCTGATGGCGATCCTGCTTGTTTTTGTCTACCGGAATGAAGATCTGGAACAGATTCGTTTATGGAAGAAATCAAACTGATCACTGATCTGGCGGATGCCGGCAAACGTCTGGACGTATACCTCTCCGAGTATTTGGAGGGGTATTCGCGCACCTATGCCCAAAGACTGATCGATCAGGAACTGGTCCGGGTGGACGGACGTCCGGTCAAACGCAGTTTCCGTCTGGAGGGAGAAGAAGAACTGTCTTTTCAGATCCCGGAAAATGAAGCGCTGAAGATCGAGGCGGAAGATATCCCGCTGGAGATCGTCTATGAGGACGACTGGCTGATGGTCGTCAACAAGCCGAAGGGCATGGTCGTTCATCCGGCGCCGGGACACCAGACGGGGACGCTGGTCAACGCGGTGATGTATCATGCCGGAAGCAGTCTTTCCGGTATTAACGGCGTGCTGCGTCCCGGAATCGTACACCGTATCGACCGGGATACGACGGGGCTTCTTCTGGTCTGCAAAAACGACAAAGCGCATGAATCGATCGCGGCGCAGCTGAAGGAACACAGCATCAAAAGACGGTATACCGCCCTTGCGGAGGGACGTTTTCCGGACAGGATCGGAACGGTGGACGCGCCGATCGGCCGTGACAGGAAGAACCGGCTGAGAATGGCTGTGGACCGCGAGAGCGGGAAAGAGGCCGTGACACATTACGAAGTCCGGGAGCAATACCGGAAATACGCGCTTTTATACTGCCGCCTGGAGACCGGACGGACGCATCAGATCCGAGTCCATTTGGCTTCTCTGGGACATCCGCTGGCCGGAGATCTGCTCTACGGCGGTCACAGTCTCGGTTCAGAGACAGGTCAGTACCTGCACGCGGGGCTGCTCGGCTTTCGCCATCCGCAAAGCGGAGCGTATCTGGAATTTGAAGCGCCGCTGCCGGCGTATTTTGCGGACCGGCTTACCCTGCTCCGCAAAGAAACGGAGAGTATGCATGCCGCGGCCGAAGACGGCCGGAAAGGAGAAGCAAGATGAAGCCGCTGATCGGTATCTCCTGTGGTATCGTTCATGAGAACGGTACGGAATACCATGTACTGAACAGCCGATACGCCGAAGCGGTGGAAAAGGCGGGCGGCATCCCGCTGATCCTTCCGAATCCGCAGGATCCTTCCGTTATGGGAGAGCTGCTGGGACGCGTGGACGGCGTGATCCTGTCCGGCGGTCCGGACCTGGATCCGAGACTGGTTGAGGCCCGCGCCGACAGATCCGTCAGCATGATATCCCCGAAGCGGGACGCGGCGGAGATCGAAATGGCCCGCCGGGTGGTCGAAGAGGGCGGCAAACCGCTGCTCGCGATCTGCCGCGGCATCCAGGTCCTGAACGTCGCTATGGGCGGCACGCTGTACGTGGACCTGAAAACAGCCGGTTTTCCGGAACATGCCTTCGGCGGCGTTTATCCGCGGGACGGAATCGCGCATACGGTTCGGGTGCGGGAAGATTCCCTTCTGCAGGAGCTGACCGGGCTTTCCGTGCTTCCGGTCAATTCCTTCCATCATCAGGGCATCGAAAAGACGGCGCCGGGCTTTGTGATCTCGGCACAGTCGGAACCGGACGGACTGGCGGAAGAGATCGAACTGCCCGGCAGCCGGATGGTCCTTGGCGTGCAGTGGCATCCCGAAGAACTGACGGCTTCGGAGGCACATTTTGCTCTGTTTCAGCGCCTGATCCGGGAAGCGGAAAAAGAAATGAAAAACTCCCTGAAAAAGCGTTGACAATTCTCTGATTGTCTGATAGAAAGGATTTAAAGAATTAAGCAGAATATGCCGGATGACCGGTTCGAGAGAGACCGCGTGAAAGCGGAGCCGAAGGGGCAAAAACTCTCAGGCAAAAGTATCGGATCGCGACGGAACTCCGAAAAGTGCTATTGGCACGCCGAAGGTGCAACCCGCGTAAAAGTCGGGGAATCTCTCAGGCCTATAACGGAGGCGCTTTCCCTTTTCGGGGAGAGCGCCTTCTGTACGTTAAATACTTAAGAGGCGGCGGTCCGCCGCCCGAAAAAGAGGTGAATCATGAGCGAACTCAAAAGAACGCAGCTCTACGACGAGCATGTGAAGGCCGGCGCCACGATGGTGGATTTCGGCGGCTGGGACATGCCCGTCCAGTACCCCACGGGCATCGTGGCGGAACATCTGTATACCCGTCATGCCTGCGGAATCTTCGACGTCTCCCACATGGGCCGCATCCTGGTGGAAGGCCCGGACCGTTTCCGTTTCCTGCAGCATGTGGTGACCAGCAACGTAGAGGCGCTGGACCTGAACCGCAGTCAGTACACCATCATTCAGGCTCCGGACGGCAGCGCCGTGGACGACGCCTACCTGTACTGCTTTGAGGAGGAGAACATCTGGCTGGTCGTCAACGCGGCAAATATCGACAAGGACCTGGCTTATCTGATGCCGCTGCTTAACGGCTACGACTGCACGCTGACCAATATTTCCGATCTCTGGGCCTGCATCGCCGTACAGGGACCGAAGTCAAAAGAGATCCTGACCGTGCTTTCCGGCGGCGAGCCCGTGACCGTGGAACCGATCAAGAACCGTCTGAACACGCTTACCTTTGAAGGTCATCCCGTCAAGATCGCGAAGACCGGCTATACCGGCGAACCGCTGGGCTATGAGGTGTTCTGCCTGAGTGAAGACGCCTCTTGGCTGTGGAACCGCCTGATCGAGCTCGGCTCGAAGCCGGCCGGTCTGGGAGCCCGCGATACGCTCCGCATGGAAGCCGGCCTGCCGCTGTACGGCCATGAGATGGGAATGGGACAGGATGGCAAGCCGATGCCGATCTATTCGGCCGGCGTCGCCCGCTTTGCCGTCAGCTTCGCTCCGCAGAAAGGTGATTTCGTGGCGAAGGACGTGCTCTGGCAGCAGCGTCAGGCCTTCCTGCGCATCATGAACCGTGATTTCTCCGACTGCGAAGCCCTGCCGTACCGCGTGCTGCCGATCGCGCTCCTTGACCGCGGCGTTATCCGCGCCGGCATGGAGATCTACAAGGGACAACGTCACGTCGGCTGGGTCACCAGCGGCACCATGGTTCCGTACTACGTGGCTGAGGGCGAAGGCCTGGAGAGCGTCATCACCGACGCGGTCGCCAAGCGTTCCATCGGTCTTTGCTATATCGCCTCCGATACGCTGGCGGACGATCCGGTGGAAGTCGACGTGCGCGGCAAGCGCTTAAAAGCCGTCATCCCTGAGCAGCATCTGTCCGTGGATGCGCCTCCTTTTGCCCGCCCTCTGATCTACGGCACGGAGCTTAAGGCGCTTGAAGCGCCCGAAGGCGACGGCCTGGCCAAGGCTCTGACCCTGATCGGCAAGGCGGAGCGCAACCATATCTGGCGTCAGCGCGAGTGTCTGAACCTGATCCCTTCGGAGAACACGCCCAGCCGGGCCGTGCAGCTTTTATCCGGTTCCGATCCGGCTTTCCGCTATGCGGAGCACCGCAAGACAAAAGCTTTCTATGACAAGGACATTTTCTACTATCAGGGCACGAAGTTCATCGACGAGACCGAGCAGCTCCTGGTGGAAGAGATGAAGAAATATTTCGGCTGCGCCGAGGTCGAGACCCGCGTGACCAGCGGCCAGATGGCCAACACGACCGTGTTCTCCGCCCTGATGGATTTCAAGAACCGTCTGGACCGCAAGAACACGCCGAAGCGGCTGGGCTACGTGATGAACAACCATATCATCCGCGGCGGTCACCTGTCCGCGCAGCCCATGGGCGCTCTGCACGATTACATCGCGATCGATCCGAAGACCGAGCAGAATGCCATCGTGAACTTCCCGGTCTTAAAGGACAACATCTATAAGATCGACGTGGAAGAGACGAAGAAGCTCATCGACGAGTACCGTCCCGAGCTGATCATCTTCGGCAAGAGCATGGTGCTGCACAAAGAACCCGTCGCTGCCATCCGGAAATTCGTGGACGAGCAGAAGATCCCGACCACGATCATGTACGACATGGCGCACGTTCTGGGTATTGTCGGTCCGTCCTTCCAGGATCCCTTCGCGGAAGGCGCCGAGATCGTCACCGGCTCCACGCACAAGACCTTCTTCGGGCCGCAGCGCGGCGTGATCGCGGTCAATTACAAGGAAGACGAGCTGAAATACGAACTGTGGGAGACCATCGAACGCCGGGCTTTCCCGGGCGCTGTCTCCAACCATCACCTGGGCACGCAGCTCGGCATGCTGATGGCGGCCTACGAGATGAACACCTTCCGGAAGGAATACCAGCAGGCGGTCGTGGACAACGCGAAGTCCTTTGCGAAAGCCCTGGCGGCGGAAGGTTTAAAGGTCGAGGGCGATCCGTCTATCGGCTACACCGAAACGCACCAGGTCGTGGTTTCCGTCGGCTACGGCCAGGGACCGGAGATCGCGGAACGGCTGGAGAAGAACAACATCATCGTCAACTATCAGGCGACGCCGGACGAGGAAGGTTTTACGGCCAGTGGCGCGCTGCGCATGGGCGTCTCCGAGATGACCCGCTTCGGCTTCGGCGAGGCGGAGTTTAAGAAGGCGGCGGCGCTGATCGCGGCCTGCATCCGCGGCGAGAACGTGAAGGAAGACGTTGCGAAGTTCCGGGCGGAGTATCAGACGATGCACTACTGCTTCGACGATCAAACCTTCTTCGACGCGCTGGAGCACATGGCCGGCGTGATGGGACGGTAAAGAACTATGCCTTACCGGCTGAGCCGGAAGGATCCGATAAGAAAACAGCAATCAATAATCCTAATTATACGGAGGAAAAAACATGGAACATCTGGATTATCAGTTTTCACGCTCTCATGAGTGGCTCAAGGAAGAAGACGGTCTGATGATCGTCGGGATCTCGGATTTTGCGCAGAACGCGCTGGGTGACGTGGTTTTCGTCAATCTGCCCGATGTAGGCGACGAAGTCACCGCCGGTGAAGCTTTCGGTGATGTGGAATCTGTCAAAGCGGTCTCCGATTTGATCTCTCCCGTGACCGGTGTCGTAGCGGAAGTGAACGAAGAACTGCTGGATTCCCCCGAATTGTTAAACAGCGATCCTTACGGCAGCTGGATCATTAAAGTGGAGAACGTCACCGATACGGAGGAACTTTTATCCGCGGCTGCCTACGAGGCTTTCTGCGAAACGGAGGAATAACATGGGTCACTATCTGCCCTCCACGGAAAAGGAACGGGCAGAGATGCTGAAGGCTATCGGCCTGAACTCTGTCCGTGAACTTTACCGTGATGTTCCTGACTGTGTATATCGGGAACAGCCTCTGAATCTGCCGGAAGGCAAAAGCGAGATGGAAATCTCGGCCTGCCTGAAGCAGCTCGGGGAAATGAATAAGCAGTACCGTCTGATCCTTTGCGGTGCCGGGGCGTACGATCATTATATCCCGAGCATTGTGAAATATATTCCCGCGAAGGAAGAATTCCTGACGGCGTATACGCCGTATCAGGCGGAGATCAGCCAGGGCATCCTGCAGTCGATCTTTGAATACCAGACCATGATCTGTGAACTGACCGGCATGGACGTTTCCAATGCTTCCGTTTATGACGGCGCGACGGCCGCCGCGGAGGGCTGTACCATGTGCCGCAGCAAAAAGCGCAGCGTGACCCTGGTCTCGGCCGCGGCGCATCCGGATGTGATCGCTACGATCCGCACTTACTGCTACGGCGTAAACGCGGAAATGAAGCTGGTGCCGGCCAAGGACGGCGCGACGGATCTGAACGCTTTAAAAGAAATGCTGACGCAGGACGTTGCTTCCGTCTATTTCGCGCAGCCGAACTTTTTCGGTCTGTTCGAAGATGCGGAAGGCATCATCGCGGCGGCGCACGACGCCGGTGCGATGGTCGTGATGGGCTGCAACCCGATCGCGCTCGGCCTTATGAAGACCCCGGGCGAACTCGGCGCGGACGTCGCGGTCGGCGAAGGCCAGCCGCTCGGCATGCCGCTTTCCTACGGAGGCCCGTATCTGGGCTTCATGGCAACCACCAAGAAGAACATGCGCTCGCTGCCGGGCCGCATTGTCGGAGAGACGAAGGATGCGGCGGGAAACAGGGCTTTTGTTCTTTCACTTCAGGCGAGAGAGCAGCATATCCGCCGCGAAAAAGCCAGTTCCAATATCTGCTCCAACGAAGCGCTCTGCGCGCTGACGGCGGGCCTTTATCTGACGGTCATGGGACCGAACGGTTTACAGGAAACCGCGCAGCAGTGCCTCTCCAAGGCGCATTATCTGGCAGAAGAACTGGAAAAGACCGGCGGTGTAAAACTTCCTTATACGGGCGAGTTTTTCCATGAATTCGTGACCGTGCAGCCGCAGCGGGACGAGATCCTGAAAAAGCTGGAGGAAGCCGGTATTCTTGGCGGCCTGCCGCTGGGAGAGGACCGGATCCTCTGGTGCGTCACCGAGAAAGCATCGAAAAAAGAGCTGGATGAAGTCGTCCGTCTGGTCAAGGAGGTGCTCGCATGAAGCTTGTATTTGAAAAAAGCATGCCGGGACACGCTTCCGTGATCCTTCCGCCGCTGGATGTGGAAAAGAAGGCTTTGCCCGAGAACCTCTCCCGCGGCCGTTTGCCCCGTCTGCCGGAACTGAGCGAGACCGAGGTTTCCCGTCACTATACGGAGCTGGTCCATGAGGTCTACGGCGTCAACAGCGGTTTCTATCCGCTGGGCTCCTGCACCATGAAATACAATCCCCGCATCGACGAGGAGATCGCGGCGCTGCCGTCCTTTACAGGGATCCATCCGCTGGCACCGCAGGAAGCGACCGAAGGCTGCCGCAAAGTTCTGGAAGAAGCGGCCGACCTGCTGGAGGAGATCTCCGGCATGGACGCCATGACCTTCCAGCCGGCGGCCGGCGCGCACGGCGAATTTACCGGCGTCCTGCTGATCAAGCAGTATCACGATGCCCGCGGCGATGAAAAGCGCCGCAAGATCATCGTACCGGACTCCGCACACGGGACAAACCCCGCAACGGCGGCCATGTGCGGCTATGAAGTCGTCAACATCGCTTCCGCACCGGACGGCTGTGTGGATCTGGACGCTTTAAAGGCGGCACTCGGCGAGGATACCGCCGGCCTGATGCTGACGAACCCCAACACGGTCGGTCTGTTCGATCCGAATATCCTGGAAATCACCCGTCTGGTCCACGAAGCCGGCGGCCTGTGCTACTACGACGGTGCGAACTTAAACGCGATCATGGGACACGTCAGACCCGGCGATATGGGCTTCGACTGTGTTCACATGAATCTGCACAAGACCTTCGCGACGCCTCACGGCGGCGGCGGTCCCGGAGCCGGAGCGGTCGGCTGCAAGGCCTTCCTGGCGCCGTATCTGCCGAAGTCCGCACTGATGGACGGCGGCGAGGGGATCCAGGTCCGCGGCTTTGCCGGGAACTTCCTGGTCGTCTTAAAAGCCCTGACCTATATTCTGACGCTGGGGAAAGAAGGCATTCCGCAGGCCTCCGAAACGGCTGTCCTGAATGCCAACTATCTGATGAAAGGCGTAAAAGAGGTCTTTACGCCCGCCTTCGATCGGATCTGCATGCATGAATTCGTGCTGGATCTGTCGGATTACAAAAAAGCGACCGGTGTCAGCGCACTGGACGTGGCCAAGCGCCTGATCGATTACGGCATCCACCCGCCGACCATGTATTTCCCGCTTATCGTTCATGAAGCGCTTATGCTGGAACCGACGGAGACCGAGAGCCGCGAAACGCTGGATCAGGTTGCGGAGATCTTCCGGAAGGTGAAGGAAGACGGCATCCGTGAGCCGGAGCTTTTGCATACGGCGCCGCACAATGCCACGATCGGCCGGCCGGATGAAGTGGCGGCTGCCCGGAATCCGATCCTGAAAGCAGAACTGTAAGCGCATGGCAATCAGCCCGGCTTCCCTTAAAAGAGCCGGGCTGATTCTCTGCCTGTTTTTCCGAATGCTTATTTCCTGGCCAGATCTCTGACGATGGAACCTACGGCATCCAGCTGTTTGTCGTTCAGGCATTGCAGAGAACTGTTCAGTTCAGACAGACGGACAGGCATACGGTTTTCCTCATCAAAGAAAACAGACGGTGAGATCTCCAGATAATCACAGATCTCATAGAAATTCTCCATGGAAGGAAGAGAACGGTGGTTTTCAATCCGGCTGATGTAACTTTCGTTCAGACCCATAGCGAGACTCATTTCACGCGCCGATACGTTTCTTTGAGTACGTAAAGAAGCCAAACGGTCGCCAAACGTTTTGTTTTCCATATGATTACCTCTTTTTATGATGGTTAATATTATAATTTAGCAACACAATATTTCAGGATAATCAAGTATTTATTTCCTGTTTTTTGCGGCTTTTAAAACGGAATTTCAAAAGAGAACGTGAGAAGGAGAAAAAATGGAGCGATTCGGCTGTTTTGATCTGGATACGACGGATCCCGCCTGGAATCTGGCCGCGGAGCAGTACGTCTTCGACGAACTGCCCCGGGACCGGAGCTATCTGATGCTCTGGCAGAACGACAATGCCGTCATCGTAGGAAAGTATCAGAATACGTCGGCGGAAATCAACGCGGCCTATATTGAGAAAAAACAAATCCGTGTCGTGCGCCGTCTGTCCGGCGGCGGAGCGGTATATCATGATCTGGGGAATCTGAATTTCACGATCATTACAGATGCGGCAGCTTCCGAGGCCGTCAATCTGCGCCTGTTCTGTGAACCGGTCGTACGGACCCTGGCCTCCTTCGGTGTAAAAGCGGAGATCGACGGCAGGAACGATATAACGGTCGATGGAAAAAAGTTTTCCGGGAATGCCCAGTACCGCAGGAACGGCAGAGTCATGCACCACGGGACCATTCTTTTCGATTCGGATCTCGAGACGGTCCGGAAGGCGCTGAAAGTCAGTGCCGAAAAGATCCGTTCCAAAGGCATCGCATCCGTCCGGTCACGTGTCACAAATCTGAAGCAGTTTCTGCCGCCGGAGACCACGCTGGCGGATTTTAAAGCGGCCCTGATTCGGGAAGTGAGCGGAAACGGCGGTGCGGAGAGACTTTATTTTTCAGACGTTGACAGGGCCCGTATCGAAGCCATCCGGGAAGCGCGCTATGCCCTCCGGGAATGGAATTACGGCGCTTCCCCTTCCTGCACGCTCTTAAAACAAGGCCGGATCGAGGGCTGCGGAAGTCTTCAGATCTATCTGACGACGGAAAAGGACCGGATCACGGACCTGCACCTGCTCGGAGATTTTTTCGCGGCGCAGGACCCGACGGTGCTGGAAAAAGCACTGATCGGGGTTTCCCCGGAAAGAGAAGCCTGCGAAAAAGCTTTGCAGGCGGCGGCGATCCGAACGGAAGATGTGATCCTGGGACTGCATCAGAAGGATTTTCTGGATCTGCTTTGCTGAAACGGCCCGGCTGTGTTATACTATATAAACAACAGGGAGGACTTTTATGATACAGGATATTTTTCCCCATCGATATGACAACAGTTTTCTTCACCGCCGCGGACCGCGTCCGGATGATTTTGTCCTGTATCAGAGAAATGAGAAAGAGCTGCTGATCCGGGAAGAGCTGGGGGCGTTTCGTTTTCCTACGGTCTCCGAGGTCGGTGCCGAAGGCTTATACTTTGCCTTTCTCATCGATGATACAGCCTTTTTTATCGGACCGGAGAAAGGAAGCCGGGATCCGGGACTGGAGGGCTTTGTTTATACGGACCAGAGCCGCTGCCGGACCTTACAGCCGAAACATCTGGCGTTCGCGGGAATCACCGGCATGCAGCTGATCCGCTGGCTCTTGACGCAGACTTACTGCGGCTGCTGCGGAACTAAGCTGGAAGAAAGCAGCTGGGAAAGGGCTTTTATCTGCCCCCGCTGCCGCAAGACCACTTATCCGAAACTGATGCCTGCTGTCATCGTAGCCGTTACGCACGAGGACAAAATCCTGGCGACCGCCTACGCGAACCGTCCGGCCAGAGGTCTCGCTCTGATCGCCGGTTTTACCGAGATCGGAGAAACCGTGGAAGAAACGGTTCACCGGGAAGTGATGGAAGAAGTGGGGATCCGGGTGAAAAACCTTCGTTACTATAAATCCCAGCCCTGGTCCTTTACGGATACGCTTCTGATGGGCTTCTACTGTGAACTGGACGGAGAATGCGAGGATATTGTGCTGGATCGGGAGGAACTGAAGGAAGCCCGCTGGATCCGTCGGGAAGATCTGCCGGACAGAAGCGGCGAGCCGGCGCTGACAGCGGAAATGATGCAGCGTTTTAAAGAAGGCAAAGAACGTCTTTTGTCTTCTGTACCAAATGATGGGAAGTGCAGTTTATGAGTGATTATGTGATTCGTGCCACGGCGGCCGAAGGACAGATCCGCGCTTTTGCCGCTGTGACAAGAGAGCTTGTGGAAACGGCAAGAAAAAAACACGATACAAGCCCTGTCGTCACTGCGGCGCTGGGGCGCCTGCTGACGTCGGCGGCAATACTCGGTACGCAGCTGAAAGGGGAAGAGGATAAGCTGACACTGAAGATAAAAGGCGACGGCCCCGCCGGTGCGATATATGCCGTCGCAAACAGTCACGGAGAGGTGAAAGGGTTTGCGGAAAATCCTCAGGTTCTGCTGCATGCCCGCCCGGACGGAAAGCTGGATGTCGGCGGCGCCATCGGGAAAGGCGAGCTGACGATTATCCGGGATCTCGGTTTAAAAGAACCTTATGTAGGAACCTGCGAACTGGTCAGCGGAGAAATTGCGCAGGATCTGACGTATTACTTTGCCGTCTCGGAACAGACGCCCAGTTCCGTCTCTCTGGGCGTATTGATGAACAAGAATAATACGGTCGCTCAGGCCGGCGGTTTTATGCTTCAGCTCATGCCCGGCACAACGGATGAGATTGCGGCAAAGCTGGAAGAACGGATTCTGGCAGCTCCTTCCGTTACGGTCTGGCTGAACGAGGGACTGACTCCGGAAGAGATCCTGAACAGACTTCTGGAAGATATGGGACTGGAAATTCTGGAAAAGACCGAAGTGAGATTCCACTGCGGCTGCAGCCGGGAGAAGATGGAAGACGTTCTGATCGGCTTAGGCCGTCATGAACTTCTGGATCTGATGGTTTTGCAGGAAACGGTCGAAGTACACTGCGACTTCTGCAACAGCTATTACCGATTCTCCCGCTCGGAATTGAAGGAAATCTTTAAACGGCACTACCGCAGCGGTGATAAAACAACGACATGAATAAGAAACGCTTTTTGAATGCCCTCATGACGTGGCTGGCCGTACTGCTGCCGGCTTTGATTGCTGCGGCTTTATACTTTTTTTCCGGGGCTGATAAAGCGTTTTCGACCTGGTACGCCCGCAATCTGTATCCTGTCTGGGTTGGGATGCTCGGGCGGATCAACGGATGGATCCCGTTTTCCGTGAATGAGATCGGGAGCTATCTTTTTTTGCTGCTTTTTATATTTTTTATTGTCAGAGATATCACGCGCGCGGTCCGAAAGGCGGTTCCGCGCCGCTGGTTTTCCCGCTGGCTTCGTATCGTTATGGTCTGCGTCGGCGCCATGTCGCTCGTCTTTATGCTGGGGATGGGAATCAATTACAACCGCGCCACTTTTGCCGAAGAATATGCCATGGATCTGAGCGGCGGCACGAAAGAGGATCTTTATTATCTGTCGGAGATCATGACGGAAGAGGCCAATGCGCTGGCGGAATTTGTCGTACGGAACGAAGAAGGCATTATGCAGCTTTCCGGCGATGTCCGCAGTCAGGCTGTTTCGGCAATGAGAGAACTGGGAGAGAAGTACCCGACTTTGTCAGGCTTTTATCCCCTTCCGAAACCGATCTGGTTTTCGGAATTTCTATCGCATGAGCATATCACGGGGATCCAGTCGCCGTATACTTCCGAAGCGCAGTATAACCGTCTGATCACACCTTATAACCTGCCGCACACGATCTGTCATGAACTGGCGCACTTGAAAGGGTATGCCAGAGAGGATGAAGCGAATTTTATCGGTTTTCTGGCCTGCATATTCTCCGAAGAAACGGATATGCGCTACGGCGGTTATGTCCTCGGCTATTTATATGCCAGCAATGCGCTGTACGGGGCGGATTACGATCTCTGGGCCAAGGTGCGCGGGAAACTGGAAGATATCATATCGGTGGATCTGGCTGAGAATTCCCGCTATTGGGCCCAGTATCAGACGAAGCTGGCAGAGATCAAGGATAAGGTCAATGATGCCCAGCTGAAGTTCAACCATCAGGAAGACGGCGTGAAAAGTTATGGACGTGTCGTCGATTTAATGTTGTCTTTTTACCGGGATGAGATCGAAATTCGAAAAGCGTCAAACGTAGATTGAATTTTCAGTCATAAATCTGAATTGTTCGTATATTATACACAATAGTCCGACAATCCATTAAAAAAAACCTTAAAGTTGAACAATAAAAAGTATTGACTTTTGTACCGGAGTTTGGTACTATACGGCTTGCGCCTCAAAAAGGCGGCAACACCTTGACAATTAAATGATGCATTCCAACCCTGAAAATTCCTTTAAAACAGCGGTAAGAGGGAGTCCACTCACGGAGGACCTCATCCGTCGCGGCATGTTAGCCGCGACACCTTCCCCAAAGGGGAAGGCAGACCGCGGCGCGCCACGTACAGGCGCGTGAGGAATTAACAGAGG
>JAFZRH010000031.1 GCA_017619975.1 Lachnospiraceae bacterium
GAACCCTGCGCGATTGCCTATGCCCTTACGGGACTCGGTTCTCTTATCGGAATTAAGAGAAGAATACGCAAATAATAAAAAACCGCCCCTCGGGGCGGCTTTTTCTTTGAGGGAATAGGGAAAAGGGAATAGGGAATAGTGGCGGTGTTCGGCTTACGCCGAACGGATTATAAAATAAACATTGCAATGCGGGTTGGTGGAATCCGTCGGCTTTGCCGACACAGTCCCTGACCCCAGGCACCTGACACCTAAATAAAAAAGGCTCCCGAAAAGGGAGCCTTTTTCATGCCGGTGGCAGTGGCTTGTTTCACCCCACGATAAACGCCCACAGCGGCAGCGTCACCATCGACACCAGCGTCGTGAACACCACGCACCTCGTCGCGAACGGCGCGTCGCTGCCGTATCTCGCGGCGAAGATCGCGGCGGTGGCGCCGGCGGGCATGCCGGTCATCAGGACGCTGACGCCGCGCGCGGTGGGGTCGAGGCCGAGGAGCGCCGCCAGGCCCAGCGCGGCCGCGGGCAGGAGCAGGAGGCGCAGGATGCTGAACAGCGCGGTGTCCTTATTGAAAATGCTGTGGAGCGGGACGTCCGCCAGAATCGTGCCCACGATAAACATCGTCAGCGCGGAATTGCAGTTTCCGATATACCGCACGGTCTCCGTGATGATGCGCGGCGGCGTGAACTGCGTGATCATGCAGATCAGGCCCAGGTAGATCGCCACCAGGCAGGGGTGTGTCAGCACGTTTTTGACGACCTTCTTTTTATCGATCCCCTCGCCCGCCACGAAATACGTCGTCCCGACGGACCACATCACGACCCGCATCGGGATCAGGAAGATCGACGTGTACAGCACGCCGACCGAACTGTATATGCCCTCCGCGATGGGGTTCCCCAGGAAGCCGCTCATCGGGACGATGGTGCAGTACTGCAGCACTTTGCGTTGCTGCGGCGCGTAGCGGTTGAACAGAAAGCGGTTGAGCACGAGGCACAGGACCTGCAGCAGGACAGCGCAGAGGAGCAGCATGCCGCACTGCTGCAGGATGCCCGCGTTGAATTCGATCAGGCAGGAGCGGAAGATGTTGCAGGGGATCACGACGTTGATGCAGAGGTCGGACAGGCAGCGTTTTCCGTTGTCGTCGATAATGCCTTTTTTGCGCAGCAGCGCGCCGATCAGCATCATCGCGAACAGCGTCAGCTGCAGGCTTGCCAGTTCCCAGAAAGTCATAAGAAAACGCCTCCTTCCAACGGATATATCGTATCAGAGAACGCGCGGCTTGTAAAACGGTTTTTTGGCGGGGCGGCGCGGAAAGCGGCGGGCGGCCGGCCGGGAAAACTGCGCGGAAATCCCTTGAACATCGCCCCATTTGCGTGTAAAATAACAGCAGAAAACCACCCCGAAAGGAACAAAATGGAAAAAGTGGCACTGGTAACCGGGTCGTCCCGGGGGATCGGCCGGGCGATCGCCCGCCGGCTCTCCGAAGACGGGTACGCGGTCTGCATCAATTACATCGAGCGCCGGGACAAGGCGGAAGAACTGGCTGCGGAGATCGCCGCGGCCGGCGGGCGCGCGTTCTGCTTTCAGGCGGACGTGTCGGACCGCGCCGCCGTGGACGCGATGGCGGCGGAAGTGAAGCACCGCTTCGGCCCCGTCTCTCTGCTGGTCAGCAACGCGGGCATCGCCGGCCAGATGCTGATCCAGGACGTGGGCGACGAGGCCTGGAACCGGTATTTTTCCGTCAACGTGGAGGGCTTCCGCAACTGCGTGCAGGCGGTGCTGCCGGACATGATCCACGCCAAACAGGGGAGCATCGTCAGCATCTCCTCCATCTGGGGGCTGCGGGGGGCGTCCTGCGAGGCCGTGTACAGCGCCACCAAGCACGCGATCATCGGCCTGACGCGGTCGCTGGCTATGGAACTGGCGCCGTCCGGGATCCGGGTCAACTGCGTGGCGCCCGGCGTCATCGACACGGACATGGTGCAGGTGCTGGGACAGGAAACGCTGGACGAACTGGCGCGGATGACGCCGCTGGGGCGGCTGGGCCGGCCGGAGGACATCGCGGAAGCGGCCGCGTTTATCGGCGGCGAACACGCCTCCTTCATCACGGGCCAGGTCCTGACCGTGGACGGCGGCTTTTCGGGTTAAAAGGAGAACAAAATGTTTGAAAAACTGGATGAACTGAAACCGGCGCTGAAACAGCTGGTGACGGAATTACGGAATGAATACCCCTACGCCAGCGTACTGGCCGTAGACAGCGACGAGCGGGGCTGGGGCGTGAGCCGCAACGGCGCGACCATCACGACGGGCGGTCCGAGCGGCCCGGACACCGGCTTCGTAGTGCGCGTCTTTGATGAGACCGGCTGCGGGGAATACTCGTTCAATGAATTTTCGGCGGAGCGCATCCCGGAGATCTGCCGCACGATCCGCGAGCGTCTGACAGCGCAGAAAAACGCGCTGCCCGCCGTTGTGTCACCCCTGCCCACGCCCCTGCCGGCGGACGAGCCGGCCGTGCTGAAGCAGGCCACCGCCTACCGCGTCCATCCGCGCGACCTGGGCGACGAGGAGATCCTGGCCCGCGTCCGCGCCATCCGCGAGGAAGGCCTGAAGACCGAGGGCATCCTGGACGTGTCCTGCCGCGTGAATTACCAGTCCTACCGCAAGATCTTCCTGAGCGAGCACCGCGACCTGGACCAGACCGTGACCTGGACCACGGCGTACGTGTACGCCATGGCGCGGCGCGACGAGGAGATCAAGGATTATTACAAGGGCTTCTCCAACCTGGGCGGCATCGAAGTGCTGGACGAGGTGCGGGGCGGCCTGGACGCCGTGATCCGCGCCACGCTGCAGCTGCTGGACAGCGAACAGATCCCGCCGGGCGAATACGACTGCGTCTGCGATCCCGAGACCACGGGCATGATCGTCCACGAAGCCTTCGGCCACGGCGTGGAGATGGACATGTTCGTGAAAGACCGCGCGCTGGCCCGCTCCTGCGTGGGCGGCCCCGTCGCGTCTGAACTGGTGACCATGCACGACGGCAGCGCGATGGACGAAGTCGCGAGCTTCCTCTTCGACGACGAAGGCACGCTGGCTTCTGACACCGTGATCATCGACCATGGCATCCTGAAGCGCGGCATGTGCGACGCCCTGAGCGCCGCCCGCCTGGGCACGGAGCCCACCGGCAACGGCCGCCGCGAAAGCTATGAGCGGAAGGCCTACACCCGCATGACCAACACGTATTTCGAGGGCGGCACGGCCTCGCCGGAGGACATGATTGCCTCCATCGATTACGGTTTCCTGCTGGAGAACCCCTCCTCCGGCATGGAGGACCCCAAGAACTGGGGCATCCAGTGCATGGTCAACGTCGCGCGGGAGATCAAAAACGGCGAACTGACCGGCAAGATCTATTCCCCCATCGTGCTGACCGGCTACGTGCCCGACTTGCTCAAGTCCGTCACGATGATGAGCCCCGGCGTGCAGCTGGCCGGCGGCGGCTACTGCGGCAAGGGCTACAAGGAATGGGTGAAAGTGTCTGACGGCGGCCCTTACATGAAGGCCCGCATCCGGCTGGGATAGGAGGCGCGAAATGATAGAACTGACAGTCCAATTACTGAAAGAACTGGCCCCGGCGGCCTGGCGCATCGAGAAAAGCGAAGAGGAGACCGCGGAACTGTTTTTCGTGAAGCGGCAGCTGGACACGCGCCGCCTGAAGGACGTGAGCCGCCTGCGTGTCACCGTCTTCCGGGACGATGAGGACGGCAGCCGCGGCTTTACCGCCGTCGACCTGACGCCCGGCCTGACCGAAGCGGAGATCCGCAAGAAACTGGAGGAAGGCTACTACGCCGCCGCCTTCGCGATGAACCCCGGATACCGCCAGCCCGACCCGGTGCAGGCGGCGATCGCCCCCGCGGACACGCCGCTGATGACCCTCCCCTTGAGCGAAAGCGCCGGCCGCATGGCCGCGGCCCTGCTGGCCGGGGACGACCACCCGCAGGCCTTCCTGAACTCCGCGGAGATCTTCGTGATCCGCACGCATACGCACATCCTGAGCTCCGAGGGCACGGACGTGTCCTGGTCCGAAGCGCGCGTCAAGGGCGAATTCGTCGCCCAGTGCCGCGAGCCCGAGGACGTGGAGATCTACAAAGATTTCGAATACGACGCCCTGGAAGAGGCCGCCCTGACCGCTCTGGTCCGCGACACTCTGGCCTTCGCGGCGGACCGCGCCCGCGCGCAGAAAGTCCTCGCGAGCGGCGAATACGACCTGGTCCTGACCGGCGACAACGTGCGCGAGATCCTGGACTACTACCTGGCCCGCGCGTCCGCCTACATGATCTACCCGGGCTACTCCTCCTGGCAGCGCGGCACGCTCGTCCAGCCCGCGGAAAAGGGCTACGAATCCCTGGATCTGAGCCTGCAGGCCTCCGCACCGTTCAGCAGCGAGGGCATCCCGATGAAGGACCGCGTGCTGCTGGACATGGGCGTCCTGAAGACGATCCCCGGCGTGAACCGCTTCTGCCGTTATCTGGACACGGAACCCACGGGCGAGTACCGGAAGATCCGCTGCGACAACGAGGGCAGCTGTTCCCTGGCGGAGCTCAAAAAAGGCCCCTGCCTCTGGGCGGTGACCTTCTCGGATTTCCAGCTGGATCCCATGAGCGGCTATTTCGGCGGCGAGATCCGCCTGGCTTACCTGATCGGGGAGGACGGCAGCGTGACGCCGGTCACCGGCGGCTCCGTCAGCGCCTCGATCCTCGAAACGCAGGGCAGACTGCTCCTGTCGCAGGAGCGGTTCACCTCGGCGTGCTATGAAGGCCCGGAGGGCATCCGGTTCCGCGGCGTGTCCGTGGCCGGATCGAAGGAGGCGGAAGCATAATGCAGGAAACGGCGGCCCACAAACACTGGCGGTGGTTTTTCACCCTGTTTCTGACCGTGACGGGCATACTGGCCTGTATCTTTGTACTGCCCCGCGCGATCGTGTTCTTCTTCCCGTTCGTGATCGGCTGGCTCATCGCCCTGATGGCGTCGCCGCTGGCCCGCTGGCTGGAGAAAAAACTGCACATCAGGAAAAAAGTCGGCTCCGTGATCGTCGTGGTCCTGGTGCTCGCGGTGATCACGATCGGCATGTATTTCCTGATCAGCCGTCTGATCCGCGAAGTGGTGGATTTCATCCCGCAGGCGCCGGCCTATCTGCAGAAACTGCTCGACCTTCTGTCCAAACTGGAGGACTGGCTGGGCGGCATCTTCAAGGGCCTGCCCGAAAACGTCCGGGAAGCCTTCGACAGCTTCTCCCAGGACGTGCGCGACACGCTGATCTTCGCCGTGCGTGATTTCAGCGCCAATTTCGCAACGACCGTGGGCAATGCCGCCCTGAGCGTCCCCACGGCGCTGTTCTATACGGTGATCACCATCGTCTGCTCCTTCCTCCTGATCTGGGAGCGGGAGCGCCTCTGGAACGGCTTCTACAGCCGCATGCCGGAGAGCGTCCGGAACTTCATCGACATGGGCAAGCAGAGCCTGAAAAAAGCCCTGAGCGGCTATTTCGTGGCACAGCTGAAGATGTCCTGGATCGTCGCGATCATCGTCCTGGTGGGACTGCTCCTGCTGAAGATCCCCTATGCGCTGCTGCTTTCCCTGCTGATCGCGTTCATCGATTTCCTTCCGATCTTCGGTTCCGGGACTGTTCTGTGGCCCTGGGCTCTGGCGGAGGTCACGCAGGGCCGGTACATGATGGCGCTGTGGCTTATGGTGATCTACCTGGCGGTACAGGTAGCCCGCAACATCCTCTCGCCCAAATTCATGGGCCAGACGATGGGCCTTTCCGGACTCATGACGATCTTCTCCATGCTGGTCGGCTTCCGTCTGTACGGCGTGATCGGCCTGGTCTTCGCTATTCCCGTCGGTATGCTGGTCGTGGAAGTCTGCCAGTATGGCGTATTCAAGCCCGCGATCGGCGTGTTGAAAGAGATGGCGGCCACGATCGGCGGGTACCTGAAGAAACCGGAGGCGGAACCGGAGATCCGGCCGGAGGAGATGCTGCCGCAGGAAGAGATCCCGGCAGCGGAAGGGAAAGAAACAGTGCCTGCAGAGGAGGAAACAACGCAATAACAGGTGGCTGAAGAACCGTCCCTTTGTCATCTTCCCGCAAAAAAGACAGAACAGCCGCACCGGGCTGCTCTGTCTTTTTGTATGCGGCGGTCCTTCACATGACCGCCTGCCCCTCCGTCTTTTCCTTCATGATGTCCCAGTACCGGAACCCGATCCGGGTGGCCGAGCCTTCGAACCAGATGGCGTCGTAGCTCTTTTTCGGGGGATGGCCGGCTTTTTCCTGCACGCGGCGCGTCCAGTAGCGGGACATGGAGGGCAGGCCCACGATGAGGGGCATCAGGAAGCCCAGGTAGCAGTTCTGGAAGGCATGGCCCATTTCGTGGTTCTTGATGCGGAGGTCGTCGTCCCGATCCGTCAGGAAGAACATGCCCCAGGAGGCGCCGCCCCAGTTCTTGCCCGCGTTGAAATAGACGCAGGGGCCCCAGCGGTGCGGCCGGTGGCCGGTGAGCAGCATGGCGCAGGCAATCAAAAGGCCGCCGACGTTCATCGGCAGGCCCCAGGTGAAGGATAAGAGGTAGAATAAGGATTTACTCCTGAACGGCTTCATACGGATAAATCAGGATGTGGGGGTCGCCTTCCGGCTTCAGCCACTGCAGCAGGGCAAACAGCGTGGATTCGCGGGTGCCGATGGAACCGTCGGACTCCCGGTCCGTCTGTACGTTGAGGAAGATGGAAGTGCCCAGCGCGGGATCGATGGGGGAGGTGTTGTACTGGATCTGCAGGGCGTACTTGAACGCGTCGCTCATGACGCTCAGGTCGATCGAGCTCTTCCAGTCTTTCTTCACGTCCGCGCCGGCCAGCTGGTTATAATAGGCGGAATCGGGGTCGGTCACCCACTGGTCGCCTTCCCGGATCTGCTGGTAAGGGATGGCCGTGAACGCGGACGGACCCTGGCCGTAAGCCGGGCCGATGGCGTAATAGCCGCCGGGCGTATTGGAACTGCCCGCGGGCCGGGAAGTGCTGACGCCGGTGAAACTGATCTCGGCCTTGGCGCCGGGGACAGCGTCCGTCAGGACCCAGTCGTCCCCCGTCTTTTCGAAAAAGTACAGCAGGCATTCGCCGCCGAAGCTTCCCCGCGCGATGATCAGCTGGGTGCCCTTCAGGTCGGCCTCTTCCATGCCGGCGAGGCGCAGATGGTCCGCGAGGACGGTGAAGTCGGGGACCCACTCGGTGGAAGGCGCTTCGGTGGTAGGTTCGGTAGTAGGTTCTTCGGTGGTCGGCTCTTCGGTAGTGGGTTCTTCGGTGGTCGGCTCTTCCGTGGTGGGTTCCTCAGTAGTGGGCTCTTCCGTGGTGGGCTCTTCGGTGGTGGGCTCCTCGGTGGGTTCTTCGCTCGTCTCTTCCGTGGGCTCCTCCGTGACATCCGTTTCGTCCGTCGCGTCGGTGCTTTCGCCGGAGACCGCTTCGGTGGTCGTTTCCTCCGTGTCCTCCGTGGGAGCGGAGGTTTCGGACGTGTCGAGCGCGGTGGTGGTCAGGACGGGGAGCGTGGGATCATTGGGGGCCTTGGGCGGCGTGGAGGTCAGCGCGTTCACGGGCACGGTAGGGACCGTGGGCAGCTGGGCCTCGGTGGTGGAGCGGGTCAGGAACGAGAACGGGTTCCAGGTCTCGCCGCGGGAGATCTTATAAATCAGCGAAGTGGACAGATATACCAAAAAGATCACCAAAACCGTCCCCAGCAAAAGCAGGAGATTCTGTTTGGTGTTTTTCGGGCGGACAGGAGAAGCGAACTCGTCTTCGGGCGCGGTGTCCGGGTCTTCCGGCTCCGGCGCGGGCTGCCCCGCTTCCGCTTCGGGGGCGGCCTGCGGGTCTTCCGGTTCCGTTTCGGGCGTCAGGTATTCCTGTTCCGGTGTGGTTTTCTGGTCTTCCATAACAATTCCTTTTTCAGATTGGTCTGACCATTATACAACATAAATCAAAAAAGTGCAAGTTTACTCGAACTGGGCGGCATAGAGGCGGTAATAGGCGCCTTTGGCCCGCATCAGATCGGCGTGCCGGCCCTCCTCGATCACGTCGCCGTGCTCGACCACCAGGATACGGTCGGCCTTCTCGATGGTGCTCAGGCGGTGCGCGATGACGAACGACGTCTTGCCCGCCATCAGATGGCGCATGGCCGCCTGGACTTCGCGCTCGGTCTCCGTATCCACGTTGGAGGTAGCCTCGTCCAGGATCAGCATGCGCGCGTCGTACAGCATGGCGCGGGCGATGGTGAGCAGCTGCTTCTGCCCTTTGGAGATATTGCCGCCGTCCTCGGTGATGACCGTATCGTAGCCCTGCGGCAGCTGCATAATGGTGTTATGGATGCGCGCGGCTTTGGCGGCGGCGATCACCTCTTCGCGGGTCGCGCCTTCCTTGCCGTAGGCGATGTTTTCGAAGATCGTACCGTGGAACAGCCAGGTGTCCTGCAGCACCATCGCGAAGCTGCGGCGCAGCGAATCGCGCGTGATGTGCCGGATCTCGCGGCCGTCGATGTAAATGGCGCCGTTGTCCACATCATAGAAGCGCATCAGCAGGTTGATGATGGTGGTTTTACCGGCCCCGGTATGCCCCACGATCGCGATGGTCTTCCCCGCCGGCGCTTCCAGATTGAAGCGCTTTAAGACGGGCTTGCCGGGCACGTAACTGAAGTTCACATCGTGGCATTCGACGTGGCCCTGCACGTCCGTGAGCGGCTCCGCGTCCGCCAGGTCCGCGGGCTCCTCCGCCTCGTCCAGGAAGCGGAACACGCGCTCGGAAGCGGCCAGCGCGGACATGATCTCGTTGAAGATGTTCGCGATCTCGTTGATGGGCCCCGAGAATTTGCGCGAGTACAGCACGTACGAGGAGATCACCTCCAGGTTCACGACTCCCTTCACGTACAGGATGCCGCCGAACAGGCTCACCAGCGCGAGCCCGAGGTTGTTCACGAAGCCCACCAGCGGGCCGGCAGTCATGGCCACGGACTGCGCGTTGCAGTACGCGTCCGCCGCCTCCTGATTGATGTGGCGGAAGTCTTCGCAGACGCCGTTCTCGTAGGCGTAAGCCAAAATGGTCTTCTGGCCGCTGAATTTTTCCTCCACGAAGCCGTTCATCTTGCCGTACGCGGCGCTGCGCTTCGCGAACAGCGGGCGGGAGATGCGGCCGCGCGTGCGGGTGATGACGAAGGCCAGCGGGATCGTGACCAGCGTGGTGAGCGACAGCCAGGCCGACAGGCGGATCATCATGTACAGCGAACCGACGACGGTCACGACACTGGTCAGGATCTGCACCAGGTCCGTGGCCAGCGAGGTGGTGAGCACGTCGATGTCGTAGGAGACGCGGCTGATGATGTCGCCGGCCATGTTGCGGTCGAAGTAGGAGACCGGGAGGGAGAGGAGCTTTTTGAACACGTCCTTCCGCATGTCGTAGGCCACGCGGCGGCTGATGCGCATCATGGAGATGTTGACGGTCAGCGAGATCAGACCGCTGGCCGCGTAGACGAGCAGCATCGCAAGCGCGTAATGCCCCACGCGCTCGAAATTGATCTGCCCGATGCCGGCCTCCGCCTCGTGGATGGCCTTGCCCGCCAGGCGCGGCCCCATCAGGTTGCCGAGGTTGGAGAGCAGCGTCAGGACGACCAGGACGGCCAGGAACCATTTATAGCGCAGCAGATAAGAGAGGATGCGCTTTAAGGCGTTCCTGACGTCCTTGGGCTTTTCCAGTTTCCCGTTTCTGGGCTGTCCTCCGGGGGGCATGGGATTCTCCTTATTCCAAGGCGCCCATCTGCGCGGTGCAGATGTCGCGGTAGTAATCGCAGGTCTTCATAAGCTCGTCGTGGGGGCCGTAGCCGATGCAGGCGCCGTCCTTGAGGACGAGGATGTTGGTGAGGTGGCGGATGGAGCTGACGCGCTGGGCGATCATGATCAGGGTGGAGTCCTGATAGCGCTCTGACAGGGTCTTGCGGAGCTCGGCGTCCGTGCGGTAGTCCAGCGCGGATGAGGAGTCGTCCAGGATCAGGATACGGGGGCGCGCGGCCAGGCTGCGCGCGATCAGCAGGCGCTGCTTCTGTCCGCCGGACAGGTTGGCGCCCTTGATGTCCGCGACGAAATCCAGGCCGCCCTTCAGGCCGTAGACGAAATCCGCGGCCATCGCGTCCCTGACCGCCGCGTCCACCTGTTCCGTGGTGAGGCCGCGGCCGAAGTCCACGTTGTTGAAGAGCGTGTCGTTGAAGACCATGTCGTTTTGGAAGACCACTCCGAACTGGCTGCGCAGCTCATCCGGCTCGTAGCCGCGCACGTCGCGGCCGCCGATAAACACGCCGCCGTCCTTCACGTCATAGAAGCGCATCAGCAGCTGCAGGACCGTGGATTTGCCGGCGCCGGTGGGACCGATGATGCCCAGGCTCTCGCCTTCCTTCACGGCGAAGCTGATCCCGTCCAGGGCCAGCGCCTGCTCGCCGTCGCGGATCACCCCGTCGGCCTCCTGATAGCGGAAGCGCACGTTCTCCATGCGGATGAGCTCGTCGCCGCCGGGCTGCCGGCATTCCTCTGTCGCCAGCACGGGCTGGTCCTCCGGCGCCGCCAGCACGTCCGCGATGCGGTTGGCGGAGGCGGACGCCTTGCTCAGCATGATGAAGATCCGGTTGAGCGCCATCACGCTCATCAGGATCGTGTTGAAATAGGTCAGGCTGCCGAGGATGACGCCGGGCTTCATCGCGCCGGCGTTGACACGCGAGGCGCCCACGTACACCACCAGCGCCAGGCCCGCATTCAGACAAAGGTTCATCACCGGGCCGGGCAGCGCCATCACGGTGGAGGCGCGGGTGTTGCTGCGGTACATCTCCTCGTTGGCTTTTTCAAAGCGCCGCTGCTCGTAATCCTTCTTGGAGAGCGCTTTCACGACGCGGATGCCGGTGATGTTTTCACGCATGATGCGGACGACGGTGTCCAGTTTTTCCTGCACGATATTGAACAGCGGGATGCCTTTGCGGGAGACGAAGAAGATGAAGAGACCCAGCGGGATGATGATGGCGACCAGGATGGAGGCCAGCACGACGTCCATGCTGAACATCATGAGGATGCCGCCCAGCATCAGGAACGGCGCGCGCACGCACATCGCCTGCAGGGTCTGGGCGAACTGCTGGATATTGTAGCTGTCGCTGGTCATGCGGCTGGTGAGGGACGGAAGGGTGAAGAGGTCGAAGCGCGTGCCGGAGAGGCGGGCGGTCTTTTCGAACAGGTCCTGACGGACTGCGAAGGCCACTTCCTTGGCGTTGCGCACGGCGGCGCGGTTGGCCAGGATGTTGAGGCCGGCGGTCAGGGCCGCGACGAGGATCATCGCGAGGCCCCAGAGCACGACGAAGCGGACCTCCCCGGTCGGGACGATCTCGTCGATGATATGGGTCAGGATGCGGGGCAGGAGCAATTCAAACATCGCCGCGAGGAATTTCAGCGTCATCGCGGCGGCCAGTCTGCCTTTCAGCTTACCCAAATAAGACAGTATCAACTTCATACCGCCTTCACTTTACCATATTTTTTTGGAAAAAACCATAGAAATATGGTATAATCCCGCTATGAGCTTTTCCATTAAAGACGAACTGAAGAAACTGCCGGACGCCCCGGGCGTGTACCTGATGCACGACGAGGAGGGGCGGATCCTTTACGTGGGAAAAGCGTCCAGCCTGAAGAACCGCGTGAAATCGTACTTCGCGAAGACCGTGAACCGCGGGCCGCAGATCATCAAGATGATCGGCGAGATCGCGTGGTTCGAGACCATCACCGTCAGTTCGGAGACCGAAGCGCTGATCCTGGAATGCAATCTGATCAAGGAGCACCGCCCTCCGTACAACACGCTGCTGATGGATGACAAGACATATCCGTACGTGTGCCTCACCTCCGAGGCCTACCCGCGCGTGTACCTGAGCCGCCGCCTGAAGCGCGATAAAAACGAGTATTTCGGGCCGTTCACGAACGTGACCGCGGTGCGCGAGGCCGTGCGGCTGATGGAGACGATCTTTACGCTGCGGACCTGCAGCCGGCGGCTCCCGGAAGATCAGGGAAAGGAACGCCCCTGCCTGCAGTACCAGATGGGCCGCTGCCCCGCGCCGTGCCTGAAGGACGGGATCACGCCGGAGGAGTACGCGGAGAACGTGGAGAAGGCGCGGCGGTTCCTGAAGGGCGATTACCGGCCGGCGCTGACGTACCTGAAAGAGAAGATGCAGGAGGCGGCGGAGCGGCTGGATTTTGAAGAAGCGGCGCGGTACCGTGACCTGATGCAGGACGTGAAGGTGCTCGCGGAGAAGCAGAAGATCTCAGAGGCCGGCGGCGAGGACCGCGATATCCTGGCGCTGGCCGTGAAGGACGGCGAAGGCATCGCGGAGATCTTCTTCATCCGGAACGGCCGGATGATCGGCCGCGACCACAGCCGCATCGAGGCCGTGGAAGAGGAACCGGCGGTGCTGCTGTCGCAGGTGATCCGCCAGTTCTACAGCGGGACACCGTTCCTGCCGCGGGAGATCCTGGTGGAGACCGAGCCGGAGGACCGCGAACTGCTGGAAGCGGTCCTGAGCAGCCGCGCGGGCCGGAAAGTGACGGTGCGCGTCCCGCAGCGGGGCGAAAAACGCGGCCTGCTGGACCTGGCGGCGGAAAACGCGGCGCGCGAGCTGGAGCGCCTGCAGACCCAGGCGAAGCGCGAGGAAGAGCGCAGCGTCGGGGCCCTGAAGGGACTGCAGGAACTGCTGGGCATGGCGGAACTGCGGCGCATCGAGGCGTACGACATCTCGCATATCAGCGGCTTTGCCACCGTCGGTTCGATGGTGGTGTATGAGGAAGGCCGCCCGAAAAAGAACGATTACCGGAAGTTCCGCATCCGGTTCGTGGAAGGCAACAACGACACGGCGTCGCTGACGGAGGTGCTTTACCGGCGCTTCACACACGGGCTGAAGGAACAGGATATGGTACGCGAGAGCATCGGGTACGACGCGGCGGACTCGTTCCTGCGCTTCCCGGACCTGATCCTGATGGACGGCGGGAAAGGGCAGGTGCACGCAGCGCTGGACGTGCTGGCGCGGCTGGGCCTGCGCGTGCCTGTGTGCGGGATGGTCAAGGACGATCATCACCGGACGCGCGGGCTGTATTTCGAGGACCGTGAGCTGCTCATCGATACGAAGAGTGAGGTGTTCAAGCTGATCACCCGCATCCAGGACGAGACGCACCGCTTCGCCATCGAATACCACCGCTCCCTGCGCGGCAAGAGCCAGGTCCACTCGATCCTGGACGACATCCCCGGCGTCGGCCCCGCCCGCCGCCGCGCCCTCCTGGCCGCCCTCCCCGACATCGACTCCATCCGCACCGCGGACTACTCCGCCCTGCTCGCCGTCCCCGGCATGAACGCCCCTTCCGCCCGCGCCGTCTACGCCTTCTTCCACGGCGGCGAAGTCCCGGAATGAGGCCACTGGGGGACGGTTCCGGGTGGCCCTGTTCTGCACAAAAAAGATCAAACAGGGCCGGGAAGAACCGTCCCCCAGTGGCCCTGTCTGGGCCGGCAAAATCATTGCTTGCACCGGCCGCATAAAACCGCTACAATAAAACCATAAAATCCAACGAAAAACGGTGACGCCATGAGTGGAATTACTTTACAGGAATTATCGGAGAAACTGAATCTGGTCAATCTGACGCCGGAGATCCCGCTGACGGACGTCGAGATCCACAACCCGGAGCTGAACCGGCCGGCGCTGCAGCTGACGGGGTTCATGAAGCATTTCGATCCCACGCGCATCCAGATCGTGGGGATGGTGGAGTTCGAGTATGTGAGCTCGCTGCCGGAGGAGGAGCGGATCATCGCTTATAAGCGGCTGCTGGATCTGCAGATCCCCTGCCTGGTCTTCACGCGGGATTACCGGCCGCGGGAGGACGTGGTGACCATGGCCCTGCAGCGGCGCATCCCGCTGCTCAGCACGTCGCTGCCGACTTCCGTGTTCGAGGCGCGCCTGCTGCGCCAGCTGGAGATCTCCCTGGCGCCCATGGTGGCCATCCACGGCGTGCTGGTGGACGTGTTCGGCGAAGGCGTGCTGATCCTGGGCAACTCCGGCATCGGCAAGAGCGAGGCCGCGCTGGCGCTGGTCAAGCGCGGACACCGCCTGGTGGCGGACGACGTGGTCGAGATCCGGCGCTACAGCGAGCAGGAACTGGTCGGCCGCGCCCCGGACGTGACGCGGTACCTGATGGAGCTCCGCGGCATCGGCGCCATCGACATCAAAGCCCTCTACGGCGTCGAATGCGTGGAGGACGAAAAGCATATCAGCATGGCGATCCGCCTGGAAGCCTGGGACCAGGGCAAGGCCTTCAACCGCCTGAACATGAAGGAAGACTACGTCGAGTACCTGGGCAACCGGCTGACCTGCTACACGATCCCCCTGAGCCCCGGCCGCAACACGGCCGTCATCGTGGAGACCGCGGCGGTGAACTTCCGCCAGAAGCGGATGGGCTACGACGCCGGCAAGGAGCTGGAGCGCCGGATCATGGAGAAAATGGCGCGCGACCGGGCCCAGAATTAGGAGGCGGAGATGGCGGGGGACATCCTGAGTTTTGCGGAAGATTATACGGTGGCGACCGACGAGGTGGAGATCGTCCTGAGCGAGCCCATGCGGGAGCACACCAGTTTTCATATCGGCGGGAACGCGCAGGTCTTCGTGCGCCCGTACAGCGAGGAAGCGCTGGCCATCGGCCTGGAGCTGTGCCGGGCCTATGAATTGCCGCGCCATATCCTGGGCAAGGGGACCAATCTGCTGGTAAGCGATACCGGCGTGCGCGGCGTCGTGTTCGACATGACGACGCTGTGCGGCTGGCGCTTCGACGGCGGCCGGCTGTTTTCCCTGGCCGGGAGCCTGCTGCGGAATCTGGCGAAGGCGGCGGCGGAACGGTCGCTTACCGGCTTGGAATTCGCCCACGGCATCCCCGGCACGCTGGGCGGCGCGCTGACCATGAACGCCGGCGCGTACGGCGGGGAAATGAAGGATATCACGGAAAGCGTCCGGCTGATGGACGCGGACGGAAAGATCAGGGAACTCTCCGGCGCGGAGATGGATTTCGGGTACCGGCACAGCCGGATGGAAGGCAGCGACGACATCATCCTGTCGGCGGTGCTGCGGCTGGCACTCGGCGAGCGGGAGGCCATCGAAGAGAAAATGCGCGAACTGGGGGAGAAGCGGCGTGAGAAGCAGCCGCTGGAATATCCCAGCGCGGGCAGCACGTTCAAGCGCCCGGAGGGCTATTTCGCCGGCAAACTGATCGAGGAAGCCGGGCTCAAGGGCTTTACGGTCGGCGGCGCGCAGGTGTCGGAAAAGCACGCCGGATTCGTGATCAATACGGGCCATGCGACGGCGCGCGACGTGTATGCGCTCTGCGAAGAGGTGTCGCGCCGCGTGCTGGAGAACAGCGGCGTCCGTCTGGAACGCGAAGTCCGGCTCTGGGGGGATTTCTGATGGCCGGTTCGTTTTCCGGAGAGACCAAGGAGATCTTAAGCCGCGTCCCGCTGAAGCCGCGGAGCCAGCGGCTGGCGGAACTCCACGCTTTAGCGGCCGGGATCGGGGATCTGGACGTGAAGGAGGACGGCTCCCTGGGCCTGATGATCCAGAGCGAAAATCTTCCCGCCGTGCGGCGGGGGGATTTTTTGATGCGTGCGCTCAGCGGCTGCGATCTGATGAGCAGCGTTTTCACGGTGCACGGCGGCTCCCCGGTCTATACGGTCACCCTGGAAGATCACCGCGCTGCGGTCCGCCTGCTGCAGGAACTCGGCTTCATGAACCGCCGCGGCGTCCTGCGCGAGGAGGGCCTGCCGGCGCCGGAAGGCATGCTGAAAAACGAGGCCTGCCGCCGCGCTTTTCTGCGCGGGGCTTTTCTGGCGGGCGGCTACGTCAGCGACCCGGAGGGGGCCTACCACTGGGAAGTGGTGACCACGAGCGAAGCCCGCGCGCAGGAACTGGCCGCGCTGCTGAAAGCCTGGGACCTGCCGGCCCGGGCGACCGTCCGCAAAGGCAGAAACCTGGTCTACATCAAGAGCAGCGAAGCGATCTCCTCCGTCCTCAGCCTGATGGGCGCTTACCAGAGCACCCTCCAGTGGGAGAACGCGCGCGCCTACCGCAGCCTGCAGGGCCAGGTGAACCGCCAGGTCAACTGCGACCTCGGCAACTCCGCGAAGGTGTCGCAGGCCGGGGAAACCCAGATCCGCGCGATTCAGACCATCCAGGAAAAGGCCGGCCTAGCGTCGCTCCCCCGTCCTTTGCAGGACATTGCCCGCCTCCGGCTCGCCAACCCGGACCTCCCCCTTAAAGACCTTGGCGCGCTGCTCGATCCGCCCGTCGGCAAATCCGGTGTGAACCACCGCCTGCGGAAACTGCTGCAGATCGCGGACGAACTGTCGTGACTGAAAACGGTGCCACTAAGGGACGGTTCTTTCTGGCACTGCCACTGGGAACCGTCCCCAAATGGCCTTATTTTTTACAAGGAACTATTATGGACTGGCATAAATATTCGATCATAATCGACCCGGCGCAGGAGGACGCTGTTGCAGCCCTCCTGTATTCGCTCGGCATTGAAGGCGTGGAGATCGAGGACGGGATGATCCCGTCCGAGGAGGAACTCGGTCAAATGTTCGTGGACCTGTCGCCGGAGCTGGCGCCGGACGAGATGCCCGCGGTCGGCGAGCCGAAGATCAGTTTTTATCTGCGTGTCAGCGGGGACGACGGTTCCGCGCAGCCTCAGAGCGGCGATGTTACGGATGATTCCTACACCATTCACGACCGTCTCTGGTTCCCGGAAGAAGAGCTGGCACTGCTGCAGCAGCTGCGGGATAACTGGACCCGCCGGTTCCCCGGCTTGCCACTCCGCCTGGAGAGCGATATCAGCCGGGAAGAAGACTGGCGCGACAACTGGAAGCAGTATTATCAGCCGCTTCTGGTGAACGATCTGCTCATCCTCCCTGTCTGGGAGGACATCCCGAAGGAGTACGCCGAAGCCGTGTGCAGCGGTGCGCTCAAACTGATCCGCCTGGACCCGGGCACCGCTTTCGGCAGCGGGACGCATGAATCTACGCGCCTCTGCCTGGACGGCCTGAAGAAGTGGATGCGCGGCGGCGAGACCGTTCTGGATATCGGCTGCGGTAGCGGCATCCTGGGGCTGGCGGCGCTGCAGTACGGCGCGTCGTCCGTGACCGCAACGGAACTTGATCCGGCCTGCAGTCACGTGATAGAAGAAAATTTATCTCTGAACAATGTAAACAAAGACTGCTTTAAGTTTTTTGAAGGAAATATTCTCTCCGACCCCGCCCTCGTCACCGGCCGCTTCGACCTCATCCTCTGCAACATCCTGGCCCCGGTCATCATCGCCCTGGCCGCCCCCGGCGCGGCGGACCGGTACGCAAAAACCGGAGGGATCTTCATCACCTCCGGCATCTACAAAGAGCATCAGCAGGCCGTCGAAGCCGCTTTCCGCGCCAATCCCGCCTGGGAATTTGTCGAGACCGTTCCTTTGAACGACTGGGTCAGTGTGGTGGCGCGGCGGAAATAAAAAGAACCGGTGAAAACCGGCCCTGACACTTTGAATCAATATGACAAAGGCATCGCCCCTTTGTCATGTTTCTTTTTTGTTCTTTTCCTGCGTATCCAGACTCTTCCCAAATACGAAAAACCTCTGATACAGGAACTCCGTGACAAGGTTCAGCGCCATGTTCGCGAATGTCGCCAGGTACTCGTTCCAGCCCCACTGCATGGTGTACACGTGCTCCAGCCAGGAGGAGAGGGGCGTGAAGACCGCGTAGTAGGCGGCGACCTTCAGCATGGCGATGGGCACGTTGGCGGCG
Source organism: Lachnospiraceae bacterium (assembly GCA_017619975.1). Lineage (GTDB taxonomy): Bacteria > Bacillota > Clostridia > Lachnospirales > Lachnospiraceae > UBA6987. Next base: position 17,909 of record JAFZRH010000031.1, read on the forward strand.
GATTTGAACGTGAATTTGCGGTTCAGGGTGAAGTTCCACAGCACGGAGAGGACCAGCGCGGTCATGTAGCTGAGCCAGTAGGGCCAGTGGAGGAGTTCGTTGAACAGCGCGAAACTGCCGATCTCGATCAGACCGGCGCTGATGGAAAAACATACAAATTTAACGGCGCGGGTGAATTCTTTCATATTGCTTTGAAAACCTGACAAAAGAACCGTCCCCCTGTCAGAAAACCTGACAAAGGGACGGTTCTTTTGTCAGGTTTTTCGGACTCAGCAGCAGAACATCGTGCGGCCGCAGGTGCCGCCCCCGCCGCAGCAGAAGGTGCTGCAGAGAAGATAGGTGCCGATGCTGCGGCAGAGAGTGCCGCTCAGACTGCGGCCGTAGCCGGAGCTCTGGCCTTCATACCAGCGGCCGCCGCCCTCCAGCTGCTGCAGGAGCGCGTTGTATTCGTAGTTGTTCGGATCCATCTGGACGGCCGTGCGCGCGAATTCGGTGGCCTTGATGTTGTTGCCCAGACCGCTGTTAGCCGCTGCGGCCAGATAATACCAGTACGCGCCGTGGTTCTCAAAACTCTTGAGCAGGTTCCAGGCTTCCTGGAAACTGCCCGCGTTGATATAATTGACGGCCGCCTGCAGGTGCTGGACTTCTTCGTCCGTATAGCCGTCATAGGCGGGATTCCGCTGCTGATAGGCGTTGCCGTACGCGCCGCCGAAGCCGAAGGGCCCGAAACCGAAGCCGAACGGCCCGAAACCGTAGCCGCCCTGCGGATCCTGATACCCGGTGCCGTAGCCGCCGGACTGATAGCCGCTGCCGGACTGGTACCCGCCGTACCCGCTGCCGTAGCTGCTGCCCGGCCCGTACCCGGAGTACCCGCGCTTACCCTGTTCGCGGTCCTTCATGATCTGCTCGTACGCCTGCTGCACCATCTTGAATTTCTCCTCCGCCTCCGCGGCGTTGGGATTGTTCAGATTGGCGTCCGGATGGTAGCGGCGGCTCAGCGTGCGGTACGCTTTCTTGATCTCGTCGTCGGTCGCGTCATATTTGACGCCCAGTACGGCGTAAGGGTCATACATCATGGCCGTCGCCTCCTTCCTCCGCCTGCGCCTGCGACTCCGCCTGCGCGGCGGCTTTTTCTTTATCTTTCCGCGATATTTCGTCGAATTTCGCCCATACGCCCGCGTACAGGATGTTCCGCAGCAGGTCCTCACCCTCCACGATGGGAAGCCGTTCGAAGGCCAGCGTGGCCTCGCTGAGCACCTGCGTCAGCGCTTCCTGCACCCGGTCCGCCACCGCGGCGCGCGTCACGCCCCAGCCGGCAAGCGGGTTGTAATTCCCGGACTTCAGGTCGTCCTCCAGATCCTCGTACGCGTCCATCAGGTAGATGAATTTGCCCAGATAGAAGCCCATCTGCCGCAGCGTGGGGGCCCACACGTCCTCCTCCGTGACCAGCAGTTCGCCCAGCATGACGCCGGTGGCGCCGGCCGGAGCGTCCGGATCCGGCTCACCCTTCCGCTCGATCTCCGCGACGGCGGCCAGGTAATCCCGTACCGCCTTGCCCTGACGGGGCCAGGCTTCCTCCACCTGCGCGGCGTGCTTTTTCATGAGGCCGGACAGCGCTTTGGCACTCAGCTTCTTATCGTCCGCCCAGTCGTCCCGCAGGTTGTAATACGCGAGCAGGAGATTCATGTCCGCGCCGTAATCCAGAAAGCGGTTACGGACGACGGCGTGCCGCCCTTTGGGGTGCACGGCGCACCACACCGAATCCGCCTCCGTGGGCGGCTCGTACAGGGCGGAGAGCAGCAGCACGACGAACGTCATGTCGTAGGACAGCGTGCTCTGCCCGGACAGCCCGTGACGCTTTTTCAGCGCGCGGCACAGCCCGCAGTAGAAGGCGCGGTACGTCTCCTCATCCTTTATTTTCAGTTCCGGTCTCGCGATGGTGATATAGCCGAACATGGGAACTCCTTACGTGCGGCGCTTGAAATGATTGCCGCATTTGGGGCAGGTGATCTCGATCTTCCCGCGGCCCAACGGCACGCGCACCCGCTGCCGGCACGCCGGGCAGGCGAAGATCTTGTGCCCCGTGTCCGCCGCATGACCGGACGCGCCGCCGCTCCGGCCGTTCTGTGAACCGCTTCCCTTCCTGCCCCGGAAGATGTTCAGCAGTTTTTCCTTGAGCATCAGATAGCGCGTGTTCTCATTGTACCGCGCCTGGATGTTTTTGGAAAACATGCGGACGTAGACCAGGACCAGAAGCACCGCGACCAGAACGGACAGGATCACGTTCCGGAAGCCGAACAGGATGTTGACAGCCCAGAGGATCAGGGCAAAAGCCATCAGGAAGCGGGAGAGGTTGTCGATGCCGTAGCGCCCCTGCATGAAGCGGCGGAAGCGCATCATCAGATTGTTGAAGAAACCGCCCATAAGCGTATCCTTTCGAGGGGAGCCCCCCTCCGGTGTGTTTTCGCTGCGGGCGGCTCACGTCCGCCCCGTTGAATGGTAGCAAAAAGCCGGGGAAGATGCAAGTCTTCCCCGGCTTTTTCACAGAAGTTTCAGGATCGCGTCCGCAGATCAGTCTTCTTTCTCCGGCGCGTTCTTCACGTCGTCGGGCAGCTGGTAGCTGACGGGACCGTAGGTGATGCCCAGATCCAGCGACAGGTCGCTGATCACGGCGGACAGGCCCAGCATCTCGCCCAGATCCAGCGTGTAATCCTTGACGGTCATGACAGCGCCGGTGATCCGCTTGTCGGGATCGACGGTCAGCTTCAGAGCCGGCTTCAGATCCTTGATCATGCCGCTGATCTCGGAGACCATCTCATTGTCCAGCGCGTCGGTGTTCACGGCTTCCGCCTTGGCGGTTCCCTCAAAAATGTAGGCTTCCTTCTCCACGGTGAAGGTATAGGTCTCAAAGACTTTGTCCAGCGTCGCGGTCTCAACTTCCTTGAGATCCATCTTCTTGAGATCGTTGGGATCGAAGGAAGTCCAGCTCCAGCTCTTGGTGTCCGGATCCTGGACATAGGTCCTGCCGGATTCCAGGTCGACGTAGGCGCCGGCTTCGATCTTCATGTCTTCGGCCTCTTTGCCCGCGGGCATGAGGGGACCGAACAGGGAACCCAGCACCTTCATGGCGTTCGTTTCAGCCTTCAGCGTTACGGAAGCGCCTTTCTTGTTGTCGACCAGACCGTTCGCTTCGCCGGAAGCCGTAATGGACAGATCGGCGTCCCCGGCCGCTGCAGCCGCTTCGGCGGGCATCTTGAGGGCAGCGGAAACGCTGCCGTTCAATTTAAAACTGAACGGAGAGGACTCGGCGTCCTTGTCCAGCATCGTCTTTACGGTGGTGGACAGATTCGTCATGGCGGCGGAAAAGATGTCTTCCGCTTTCGCGTTTTTGTCCGTCTTGTAGCCGTCGCCGCAGGCGGTCAGGCTCAGGATCATCGCTGCGCAGAGCAGCATTGCCATAAGTTTTTTCATATGTTTCTCCTTCTTCATGATGATTATTTTTAAAACATCCTAATATATATAACACAGAAGGAACTCGATGTCAAATGCCCGGAACGGGTCTGCGGGCGGGTCCGGCCGCCGCGGTCCGCCAATCAAAAACCGGGGAAGGAGATCCTTCCCCGGCTTTTTGCGGAAGATCCGGAATCAGACTTCTTTCTTCTTCGCCAGTTCCTGCTCCACCATCTGGGTCAGAGGCGGGATGATCTGGAACAGGTCGCCCACGATGCCGTAGTCCGCCACGTCGAAGATGGGGGCGGTCTCGTCCTTGTTGATGGCGATGATCAGATCGGATTCCTCCATGCCGGCCAGGTGCTGGATGGCACCGCTGATGCCGCAGGCCATATACAGTTTAGGACGCACGGTCTTGCCGGTCTGGCCGACCTGCAGTTCCTTCGGGATGCCGAAGCCGTCCACGCCCGCGCGGGAAGAGGAGACCTGGCCGCCCAGCAGGTTTGCCAGCGGGCGCAGGTACTTTTCGTAGTTTTCCTTGTTCTGCATGCCGCGGCCGCCGGAGATCAGGATCTTGGCGTCCTGGATGTCCACGTAGTCGCTGACTTTCTTCACGACGTCCAGGATCTCCACGTAGCGGTCGTTCTTCTCCAGATGCGCGTCGAAGTTCAGCACGTTGGCCTTCGCGTCCGCGATGGGAGCGATCTTCTGCATGACGCCCGGACGAACCGTGGCCATCTGCGGACGGAAGTCCGGAATGGCGATGGTGGCGATGGTGTTGCCGCCGAACGCGGGACGGGTCATCAGCAGCTGGTTGTGCAGGGTCTCCTTGCCGGGGATCGGGTTCATCGGGAAATCGCCGATGTCCAGCTTGGTGCAGTCCGCGGTCAGACCGGTGTGCACGGTGGCCGCCACGCAGGGAGCCAGGTCGCGGCCGATGGCGGTCGCGCCGAAGAGCACGATCTCGGGCTTCAGTTCGCGGATGATGGCGGAAATGGCCTGCGTGTAGGGCTCGGTCATGTAATCCTTCAGGTAAGGATGGTCCACCAGCACTACCTTGTCGGCGCCGTATTCCGCCAGGACGTCGGCCTGGTCGCCGATCTCATAGCCGAGCAGCATGGCCACGACTTCCGTGCCGAGGTCCGCCGCCAGCGCCTTGCCCTTGCCTAACAGCTCCAGGGCGATGCCGTCTACTTTGTTATCAGTCTGCTGGGCAAATACATATACGCCCTTGTAATCGGATAAAGCCATATCTGTGTTCCCCCTCAGATGATGAATTTTTCTTTGAGTTTTTCCAGGATGTAGGCGGCGCCTTCACGGCCGTCTTCCGCCACATGCTGGGTGCCGGCGCCTTTGCGGACCTTGTCGGAAGCCTTGGCGATCTGGGTGGGGGAGCCCACCTTGCCCAGGTCGGAGTCCAGGGTGTCCACCAGGTCCTTGCGGCCCCATACGGTCACTTCTTTCTGGAACGCGTCGAAGATCCCGCCGGGGGTCATGTAACGCGGCTCGTTCAGTTCGGACAGCGCGGTCAGGAGGCAGGGCATCTTGACCTTCAGGACGTGATGGCGGTCGTCAAACAGACGCTCGGCGATCACGTAGCCGTCTTCGATCTTCAGGTTCTGGGTGTAGCTGACCAGCGGCAGGCCCAGATGGACGGACAGCTGGGGACCGACCTGCGCGGTATCGCCGTCGATGGCCTGACGGCCGGTGATGACCAGGTCGTATTCCAGGCCGCGCAGCGCGCCGGCCAGGGTCTGGGAGGTGGCCCAGGTGTCGGCGCCGCCCAGTACGCGGTCCGTGACCAGGACGGCCTTGTCGGCGCCCATGGCCATGGCTTCGCGCAGGATCGCGTCGGCCTTGGGAAGACCCATGGTGACCACGGTGACTTCGGCGCCGTACTGATCCTTCAGACGCAGGGCGGCTTCCAGGCCGGCCTTGTCATCCGGGTTCATGATCGCCAGCATGGCGGAACGGTCCAGGGTGCCGTCCGGATTGAACTTCACGCCGCCGGCGGTATCGGGTACCTGCTTGATGCAAACAACGATTTTCATGTGCTCGGTCTCCTTGTTATTTGAGTAAGTTATGGGAGATGACCATCCGCTGGACTTCGGAGGTACCCTCGTAGATCTCCGTGATCTTCGCGTCACGCATCATGCGCTCCACGTCGTACTCACGAATGTATCCGTAACCGCCGTGAAGCTGGACGGCGCGGTTGGTGACGTAGGATGCGGTCTCGGCCGCGTAGAGCTTGGCCATGGAAGAGCAGGTGCCGTCGTTCTTCGGATCGGCGTCATGCTCCCAGGCGGATTTGTACACCAGCAGGCGGGCGGCTTCCGTGCGGACGGCCATTTCCGCCAGGGTGAACTGGGTGTTCTGGAAGCGGTCCAGGGTCTTGCCGAACTGCTTGCGGGTCTTGACGTAGGCCGTGGAAACTTCCAGCGCGCCGGCCGCCAGGCCCAGCGCCTGCGCCGCGATACCGATACGGCCGCCGTTCAGGGTATGCAGGGCGATGCCGTAGCCCTGGCCTTCCTTGCCCAGCAGGTTCTCCGCCGGGATGCGGCAGTCCGTGAAGACCAGTTCGTAGGTCGCGCTGCCGCGGATACCCATTTTCTTCTCCTTGGTGCCGAAGGTGAAGCCGGGCGTGCCCTTTTCCACGATGAAGGCGGAGATGCCGCGGCTGCCCGCCGCTTTGTTGGTCATGGCGAAGACCACGTAGGTGTCCGCGTAATAGCCGTTGGTGATGAAGACTTTGGAGCCGTTCAGCACGTATTCGTCACCGTCCTTCACGGCCTTGGTGTGCTGGCCGGAGGCGTCTGTGCCGGCGCCGGGTTCGGTCAGGCCGAACGCGCCGAGCTTTTCGCCCTTGGCCAGGGGGGTTAAGAATTTCTGCTTCTGTTCCTCAGTGCCGAAATGCAGGATGGGCATCTCGCACAGGGAGGTGTGGGCGGAGACGATGACGGCCGTGGTCCCGCAGACCTTGGCCAGTTCTTCCACGCAGATGGCATAGGTCAGATAGTCGCAGCCCTGACCGCCGTACTGCTTCGGGATGGGAATGCCCAGAAATCCCAGCTTGCCCATCTTTTCGACGGTCTCCAGCGGGAAGCGCTCTTCCTCATCCACTTCCTGGGCCAGGGGTTTCACCTCATTTTCCGCAAAACTGCGGAAAAGATCCCGGGCCATCAGATGTTCCTGACTGAGTGCAAAATCCATAGTGTCCTCCTGGAAAAATTGTTAAATTTTTAACCGATAATTTTCACTAATATATTACCGCTTTTTCCGCGGAAAGTCAATGCAAAACGGCGAAAACGGGCCTGATCTATTTCTTTCTGAAAATCTTGCCCCATGCAAAAAATAGTATGCCGGTGATCACCGCCAGACTGATCAGGGGCGTTAAGATCCCCTTGGGCCATTTATCCAGATAGTCGCTCAGATCGACCAGAGCCGAGAAAATGACCAGGACCGACAGCGCGAACAGGCTCCGCTCAGAGCGGCGCTGGACCAGTTTGTTGATTTTTTCATTGGCGTCATCCAGGTCCTTGATCATATTGTCGATCTCCAGAACATTGTACATGTCGCTGTAGATCGTCTGCATATAAGCGTCGTCGGAAACCGTGCGGAAGGAATAACCGGTTTTCAGCGTAACGATCTCATCGTATTTATCCTGCTCTTCTTTGGCAGACAGGCCCGTTTTCCGGAAATCATCCAGATAGGAGATGATGGAATAACGCTGGTTCAGGAGAAGCAGGTACATAAAGTGATAATCGCGGCGGAGGTGGTCATACTGAAAAGGATACGGCTGCTTGTCGGTCCTGACACAGGCAAGGCCGTCCTGACAGCCTGCCCAAACGTGCTTCGGTCCGAAATCCTCCTGCATTTCATATCTGCTGCGGGTCTGTGCTCCGCGGAAATTAGGGGCCAGACCGTGGGAAAGCAGAAAGAGCGCACGCTGAACATCTTCATCCGGACTGACAGTGACAGCCGTATAGACCAGCGATTGCTGCTTGACGTCGGAGGAATTGCTGAAGCAGACCTCTGTGCCGCTTTGCTCATTCGGTAGGATCTTTTCAAGTACGGCTTTTACACTGTCCTTATCCGCCGGATAATTCAGGTATTTTTTGTCGTCGCTCTTATCGTTTCGAAGACTGCGGAAATAATAGTTAAAGCGCTCGATCTCGTGAAGGAACATCCCGTCGTACAGGAAATGAAACTCCAGAAACGCGATGTTCAGGCCGAAAACATACAGACTGATATCCTCCAGCTGCGGGACAAAGCCGGATCTTTGTTTATAAGGGTCATCCTTTGAAACAGCCGTCTGTTCAAACAGATAGAGCGCCAAACCGGTGCGGTCCCGGAAGGAATATGTCTGCATCCTTCGGTCATCCGGATTATTCATGGACCGCGCGTAGTTCAGGATATAATCGGTCTTGATCCCTTCCGAAACCAACTGCCAGTCCGGGGTTTCCTCTATATAGGTCTTAAAGACTTCCGGCTTAGCGATCTTCAGCGGAAAAATAAAATAACCGAAATTATGAAAACTATATCTTTCGTCTATCTCCGAGTTCATTTCTTAAGTCCCCCCTGTCATATTCATTTCTGCACAAAAAAAAGCCCCTGTCAAGGGGCTTACGCTCAGAACTCCAGGTTTTTCTCGGTTTCCTTGCTGAAAACGTGCGCGACGGCGCCGTTAAATCCGAACCGGACCGTCTGGCCCATGGAAGGGATGTCCTTCATGTCCACGGTCGGCACGATCATGATCATGCTGCGGCCTTCCGCCGTTAAATGCAGATGGACCGAGGAACCCATCATTTCGCTGACGTCCACGGTGGCGGCGATGCCGCCGTCCTTCAGGTCCACGTGCTCCGGTCGGACGCCCAGCGTGATGGGCTGAGAGACCACATTGTTTGCTTTCAGGCGCGCTTCCTTCTCGGGAGAAAGCTCCGTCCGGATGCCGCCCAGATCCACGAAGTACTTCCCGTTCTCCGCAACGAGCTCCGCGTCAAAGAAGTTCATGACGGGCATGCCGATGAAGCCGGCCACGAACAGGTTCGCGGGGTGGTTGAACACTTCCTGCGGCGTGCCGATCTGCTGGATGAAGCCGTCCTTCATAACCACGATGCGGTCGCCCAGCGTCATGGCCTCGGTCTGGTCGTGCGTGACGTAGATGAACGTGGTATCGATGCGCTTGCGCAGTTTGATGATCTCCGCGCGCATCTCGTTGCGCAGCTTCGCGTCCAGGTTGGACAGCGGCTCGTCCATCAGCATGACCTTGGGGGCGCGGACGATGGCGCGGCCGATGGCCACGCGCTGCCGCTGGCCGCCGGACAGGGCCTTGGGCTTGCGGTTCAAATACTCGGTGATGTCCAGGATCTCCGCCGCCTCGCGCACCTTTTTGTCGATCTCTTCCTTCGGCAGATGCTTCAGGCTCAGCGAGAACGCCATGTTTTTATACACGGTCATGTGCGGGTACAGCGCGTAGTTCTGGAAGACCATGGCGATGTCGCGGTCTTTCGGCGCCACGTGGTTCATCAGTTCGCCGTCGATGTACAGCTCGCCGCCGGAGATCTCCTCCAGGCCGGCCACCATGCGCAGCGTGGTGGATTTGCCGCAGCCGGACGGGCCGACCAGCACGATGAATTCCTTGTCCGCGATGTCCAGGCTGAATTCCTGCACCGCGACCACGCCTTCATCCGTGATCTGCAGATTGGACTTCCGCTGCGGCGCTTCCTCGCCCTTCTTCGCCTTCTTGTTCTTTTTGCTCTCCCGGGCGTCGCCGCCGGAGACAGGATAAACTTTCTTGATATTCTTTAATTGCACAGTAGACATGACTCTTGCTCCCGTCGTTGTTTTATAAGTTGAGGACCAGTTCCGGCCGGACGGCGTCCATGCGGGCGTCTGAAAGGCCGAAATCCATCTGCCGGTAGCTCCAGGCCGCGCGGCCGATGCCGTAATGCGCGAATGCCTGATGGATCAGGCGGTACCAGATCAGGGCTTCCTCCGGTTTGCTGCGGTCGATCACGCCGTACTCCCCGCAGTAGAGCGGGACGCCGCGCTTTTCGGCCGCCTCCGCCGCTTCCGCGAGGAAATCGATGAAGAACTCCGCGCTCAGCACCGTTTCCGGCGGGTAATTCTCCAGGCCGGCGGTGTTTTCGCCCACCATCCGTTCGGAGGCTTCCGCCATCTCGCCGAACGTCGCGGTGACCGGGATGCGGAAGGCCGGGTCCATGGTCGGGATCCAGTCCGCGCCCTGGTGCGTGAAGATCAGCGGCTCGTAGCAGTGGAAGTTGTACACGAGGTGCGGGTCGTCCGGGATGTCGATGGCCTTGACGGACCGCGCGCTGTTGTGCCAGTAACCGCCCACCAGGACCGGGACTTCCGGCGCGTGGACGCGGATCCGGCGGATGCATTCCGCGGCGATCCGGTTCCAGGCCGGCATGTAGCTTTCCTCGGTGACTTCGTTCAGCAGTTCGAACGCGATGCGGCCGCTGTATTTCCCGAACCGTTCCGCCAGCGCTTCCCAGATCCGGTAAAACCGCTCCTGGTACTTTTCGCTGTCGAAGAAACCGCTTTCCTGCTCGTCCGGGTCGAACGAGAAGCCCGGGGTCTTGTGCAGGTCCAGCACCATGTTCAGACCGGCCGCCCGGCACCAGGAGAGCGCCCGCTCCAGGTGCGCGAAGCCGGACTCCAGGAAGTTTCCTTCCTCATCCTCCAGCAGATTGTAATCCGCGGGGAGACGGACGTGGTCCGCGCCCCAGCTGCGGATGACCGCGAAATCCTCTTCGCGGATGAAGTTCTGAAACCGGTCTTCGGAATAATCGCACTGGGAGAACCATCCGCCCAGATCGACGCCTTTCCGGAAGCCTTTCCATTCCATCATGATCCGACGCATCCTTTCCGGCTTAGCCCTTGACGCTGCCCGCGGTCACGCCTTTGATGATCGACTTGGACAGGAAGATGTAAGTGATCAGGACCGGCAGGATCGCCAGCAGGATGAACATGTAGACCTTGCCCATGTCGAACTTGGAATAGTCCGCGGACCGCAGCTGCGCGATCATGATGGGCACGGTCTTCATCTCCGCCTTATCCAGCAGCAGGGCCGGGATGAAGTAGTTGTTCCAGGAACTCACGAAGGAGAAGATCATCTGCACCGCGATGGCGGGCTTGCACATCGGCAGCACGATCGTGTTGAACGTACGGAACTCGCCCGAGCCGTCCACGCGCGCCGCGTCGATCACGTCCAGCGGCAGCACGCTCTCCATGTACTGCTTCATGTAGAAGAAGACCACGGGAGCCGCGATACCGGGTACGATCAGCGGGATGTAGCTGTTGGTCAGGCGGAACTTGTTCATCATCTGGATGAAGCCCAACGCGGAGACCTGCGACGGGATCATCATGACCGCGATGATGAAGGTGAAGACGAACTTCTTGCCCTTGAAATCATACGCGTGCACGCCGTACGCCGTAAGGGCTGAGAAATACGTGGTCAGCACGGCGGTGGACAGCGCGATGATCAGGCTGTTCAGCATGCCGCGCGGGATGTTGATGGACGAATCGTTCCAGGCATTGACCAGGTTTTTGAAGAAGTTCTCCTGCGGGACCAGTGAAAAGCCGGTGGCCAGCTGCGCGTTGGAGCGCGAGGCGTTGACGACCATCAGGTAGAAGAAAAACAGGCAAAGAATGCACAGGAAGATCAGGATCGCGTATACGATCACGCGCATGATGGTCAGCTTGATCAGGCCGCGCGTATTGTCGCTCATACCTTTTTTCATATCACGTTCCCCTTTCTCTGCCGGTGCTGGCGTTCGGGATCCTTATACTGGGCGGAGAGCATCTTGTAGACGAAGCCTCCGAGGATGCCGGTGATGATGAACAGGATCACGGAGATCGCGCCGCCCATGCCGTAGTTCTTGGTGGTCAGGTAGTTGTTCAGGTACATGACCAGGGTCCGCGTGTATTCGTTCGGCACACCCTTGCCGTTCGTCAGGACCTGCGGCACATCGAACATCTGGATGCCGCCGATCATGGCCGTGATGAGGCAGTAGACGAAGATCGGCATGAGCAGCGGCAGGGTCACCCGGAAGAAGACCTGCACGGAATTCGCGCCGTCGATGGTGGCGGATTCGAACATGGCCTGGTCGATGCCCATGATGCCGGCCATCAGCACGATCGTCGTGTTGCCGAACCACATCAGGAAGTTCATCAGCGCGATCATCCCGCGGACGGTGATGCGCACCGAGAAGAAGTCAAATGACTGGTCGATCACCCCCCAGGATTCCAGCAGGCCCTGGATCGGACCCACGCGGGAGAAGAGGGTGTAGAACAGCATGGAAAACGCCGCCGCCATGATCAGGTTGGGCATGTAGATGACGGTCTTGAAAAAGCCCTGTCCCTTGATGTTCAGGCGGTAGCTGGTGAAGAAGATGGCCAGCAGCATCGCGATGACGAACTGGGGGATGGCGCCCGCGATCCAGAGGATCAGCGTGTTGGCCGCGTATTTCAGGATGCGGACCGTGCCGGACGGATCCGCGGTAAACAGGGCCTTGTAGTTGTCTAAGCCGACGAAGTTCGGGCCGATCTGTTTGAGCCCGCTCCGGTAGTTTTCAAAAAAGCTGTTGTAGATGGTCAGGAACTGCGGGGTCAGCGTGAAAACGATGTACACCAGGAAAAACGGCAGGATGAAAATGTATCCCCATTTGGCGTAACTGACGGATTTCCGAGGCCTGAGCATTTTCTGGTCGTTCTTGTTCATGGGTTCTCCTCCGACGGGTTTGGGAAAAAAAGAGGCCGGGGCGGGGGGCAGAAGCCCCTGCCCCGGCCGGTTCGGTCGGATGATTTAGTTCGCCGGGATGACGATTTCAGGATAGACCTCACCGATGTAGTTGTAGAAGTTCAGCATGGCGGTCTCTTCGTCGACGGAGCCGTTGTAGAACTCCTGCAGCTTGTTCTGCAGACCTTCGTTCAGCAGCTGGTCATAGTTGGTGTGGTTCTCCCACTTGATGTCCTTGGCCAGTTCGTAGAAGATCGCGATGTCGTTCTGGCCGTCCAGGATGGAGGTGTTGCCATAGTTGGGGTCTTCGGCAAAAGCCTTGACGACGTCGGTGTTGTTGACGTACTGGCTGTCATCCTTGACCATCTTGTTCAGGACGTCGGTGTTCACGGTGAAGGTTTCGAAGATGTCCTTCAGCATGGCGGTGTTGTCGGAACCGGTGGCAGCCAGCAGCCAGGTGCCGCCCCAGAAGTAAGCCTGAGGGCCTTTTACCAGGCACCAGTCGCCTACGCAGCCGTTTTCAGGATCCTGGGCGTTGGTCATGCAGAAGTTGTAGTACCAGGCAGGGCCGAAGAAGCACATGGTCTTGCCGGTCTTGAACATTTCGTTGGTCTTTTCCGCATCCCACACACCGGCGGTCAGGGTGTAGCCGTTCTGGATGTACTTTTCGGTCTGATCCATCCAGGCAGTGATCTGAGGGTCAAACTGCAGGTTGCCGTTGGCATCGACCCAGGGGGAGGTGCAGTTGTTGGAGAAGGCACGGAAGGTCTCCGCGAAGGAAGCGGTCATGTAGTAGCCTTTTGCCTTGGCTTCGGCGGCAACAGCGTCGAATTTCTCCCAGCTGTCGATCTTGGCCTGGACTTCGGCGGGAACGTCGGTGCCCAGAACGTCTTTGGCAATGCTCTTGCGGTAGATCACGGCAGCAGGGCAGCACTGGAAGGAAACGCCCTTGCAGACGCCCTTGGAGTCGGAAGCAGCCTTGATGGTGTACTCATACATGGTGCTGGCATTCTTGAAGCCGAAGGAGGTGATGTCCATCGTGTACTCGGAATCGACATATTTGCCGATGTAGTCCGCTTCTGCCAGGAACATGTCGATCTTTTCATCGGCCGGCTTGCTCGCCTGGTTCAGCAGGGCTTCGTCCAGCTTCTGCTGGTATACGCCGTTGTCACTGGGATTGATGATCCAGTTGACGGTCACGCCTTCCGGAACCTTGTAGTACTTCTCGAAGAATCCCTTGAACTCTTCATTCCAGGCGTAGATGTTGAACACCTTGCCCTGTTCTGCCTTGGGAACCGCGGTGGTCTCCTTGCTAGGGACGGAGCAGCCCGCAAGACCGATGATCATCAGGGCCGCCAGCAGGATAGCAAATACTTTCTTCATAATTCTCTCTCCTTACTTATGATTTGCTTTCTTTTACTGTTCTTGATTCTTTTATCAAAACGCTTTCGCGCTTCAACCAATGTCGGCGACCGTGTCGCCTTTCAGCAGCTCGCCTTCCACGGTGATCTGCTGCGGGATCCAGGTGTCTGGCTCTTCGATCTGCTCGATCAGCAGCCGGGCGGCTTCCCGTCCCATCTGCTCCGCTCCCTGCCGGTAGGTGGCGAGCCGGGGCCGTAAGACCTGGGAAAGGGGGATGCCGTCGTAGCCCACCACGCTCATATCCTTCGGGATCGAAAGGCCGTGCTTTTCCAGCTCGTTCATGCCCCCCAGATAGGACAGATCGTCCGGATAGAAGATGCAGGTCGGCCGGTTTTCCAGCGCCAGCAGGGCCCGGGTCTGAAGGCCGCTGGAGCGGGGGTCGTGGAAGACGGCGGGGCGGATATATTCCGCGGGGACCGGGATCCCCAGTTCTGCGCAGGTCTTCCGGAAGCTGGCCAGACGCTTCTGCGTGACCGAGGTGAGTTCGCCGTGGATGAAGGCGATCTTCCGGTGGCCCTTCGCATGGACGAAACGGACCAGCGTTTCCATCCCGCGGACGTTGTCCGAAAGGATCGAGCTGCGGCTGTCGAAGCTGTAGTCCAGCGTCACCGTGGGGATCTCGCTGGCCGAAAGGCGGATGATCGCGGGATCCTGAAAGTCTGCCGAGGCGATCACGACGCCGTCGCAGCCGCGGTACTTCGCGTGTTCGTAGTAATCCACAGACAGCCGGCCGAGATCCTTCGAGATGAACGTGATGTCGTAACCCAGCCGTTCGGCCTCCGCCTTGACGCTCTCCAAGATCAGAGAGAAGTACTCGTGGGAGATGCCGCCTCCCGTCGCGTCCGAGAACAGGACTCCGATGTTGTAGCTGCGCCCCATCTTCAGCGCGCGGGCGGCCGCATTCGGGTGGTAGCCCAGCGCGGCGGCGGTTTCCCGGATCTTCTGTGTGGTCTCCCGGGAGACGTCGGCGGCGCCGTTTAACGCTTTGCTGACCGTGGCGCGGGAAACACCGCATGCTTTTGCAATATCCGTGATCGTCACCATGAGGTCAGGACGGGTCCTTTCTGTCAAAATGATTACTTAATCGATTTCGCTGGGCTCATTATAGCGCCCGCGCAGAGACTCGTCAAGCCCTTTTGTGCTAATTTTAATTAAGTTTTTTACTTTTTTCTCTTTCTTTTCTTCTGCCGTGACAAAAATATTGTCTTTTCCCGAAAAAGCTCTTGCGTTTTTCGAAAGGGCTTTTTATAATGTTGCTTAATCGATTAAGTTACCGAATCTGTTTACAGTGACGGTTTTTCCGATAGAAAAAGGAGAAGCAAGGCATGCAATACGGCTATTTTGACGATCTTTCCAAAGAATATGTGATCACCCGGCCGGATACTCCCCTGCCGTGGATCAATTATCTCGGCAGTGAAGGTTTTTTCTCGCTGATCAGCAATACCGGCGGCGGATACAGTTTCTATAAGGATGCCAAGCTGCGGCGGATCACGCGCTTTCGCTACAACAACGTCCCGGCCGACGAGGGCGGCCGCCTCTTTTACATCTGCGACGGTGATACGGTCTGGAGCCCTGCTTTTCTGCCGGCCCGGACGCCGCTGGATGCGTACCGCTGCCGCCACGGGCTGGGCTATTCGGTCTTTGAAGGAAAAAAGAACGGTGTGAGCGCTTCGCTCACCGTGACCGTCCCGATACATTTCGATATGGAAGTGCAGAAGCTCGTGATCACCAACGGGAGCGACGCCGAGAAAACGCTTAAGATTTACGGCGGGGTGGAGTGGTGCCTCTGGAACGCGGTGGACGATTCGACCAACTTCCAGCGCAACTGGAACATCGGTGAGGTTGAAGTCGAAGACAGCACGGTCTATCACAAGACCGAGTACCGCGAGCGCAGAAACCATTATGCCTTTTATTCCGTGAACGCGCCGCTGGCCGGTTTCGACACCGACCGCGACAGCTTTCTCGGCCGTTTCCGCGGCTGGAATGAGCCGCTCGCCGTCGAAAAGCGCACATCCTTCGGCAGCCTGGCCTCCGGCTGGGCGCCCGTCGCGATCCTTCGGACGGACCTGACCCTGGCGCCGGGCGAATCCCGGACGCTGCTGTACCGGCTCGGCTACGCGGAAAATGCAGAGGACCGCAAGTTTACGGCTCTCAACGTTATGAATAAGGAAAAGGCTGAAAAGATGCTGGCCGCCTTTGAGACCGAAGCGCAGTTCGATATGGCGCGGAAGGAGCTTCAGGCCTACTGGGACAGCCTCCTCTCCCGCTTCCGCCTGCAGAGCTGCGAGGAAAAGCTGGACCGCATGGTCAACATCTGGAATCAGTATCAGTGCATGGTCACCTTCAATATGAGCCGCAGCGCCTCCTACTACGAAAGCGGCACGGGGCGCGGCATGGGCTTTAGGGACAGCTGCCAGGACCTTTTAGGCTTCGTGCACCTGATTCCGGAGCGCGCCAGAGGGCGCATCCTGGACATCGCCTCGATCCAGTTCAAGGACGGCAGCACCTATCATCAGTATCAGCCCCTGACAAAGCGCGGCAACGCCGACGTCGGCTCCGGCTTCAACGACGATCCGCTCTGGCTCATCGCCTGCACCTGCGCCTACGTCCGCGAGACCGGTGACTTTTCGATTCTGGACGAGCCGACCCCTTTCAACAACGAAGCCGGCACGGAAGTCCCGCTCATGGAGCATCTGCGCCGCAGCATCGGCTATACCGTCTCGCACAGGGGACCGCATGGCCTCCCGCTGATCGGACGGGCCGACTGGAACGACTGCCTGAACTTAAACTGCTTCAGCCGGGAGCCCGGCGAGAGCTTCCAGACCTGCTCCAACTTTGAGAGCGGCAAAGCGGAAAGCGTCTTTATCGCCGGCATGTTTGTCAAATACGGGACGGAATACGCCGCGCTCTGCGAGAAGATCGGACTGGCCGACGAAGCCGCCTCGGTCCGCGCGGCGGTGAAAGACATGGAAAAAGCCGTCCTGAAAGACGGCTGGGACGGCGAATGGTTCCGGCGCGCCTACGACGCTTTCGAGCGGCCCATCGGCAGCCGGCTGAACGGGGAAGGGCAGATCTTCATCGAACCGCAGGGCTTCTGCGTGATGGCCGGCATCGGCGGGCCGGAATACGGCCGGAAAGCCCTTCGCTCCACGCAGGAAAAGCTCGGCAACGATTTCGGCATTGAGCTGCTTGCCCCCTGCTACTCGGAATATCACGACTATCTGGGCGAGATCTCCTCCTACCCGCCCGGATACAAGGAAAACGGCTCCGTCTTCTGCCACCACAATCCGTGGATCACGCTCGCGTACTGCACGCTGAAGGACGGCAACGGGGCTTTTGATCTGTATACACGCAATGCGCCGGCGTATATCGAAGACAGGAGCGAGATCCACCGGACGGAGCCGTACTGCTACAGTCAGACCATTGCCGGCCGGGCGGCGCAGAATTACGGAGAAGCCAAGAACTCCTGGCTGACCGGCACGGCGGCCTGGTCCTTCGTAGCCGTAAGCCAGGGGATCCTGGGGATCCGCCCGGACTACGACGGTCTCACCGTCGATCCCTGCCTGCCGGATCACATGGACGGCTGCCGGATCAGCCGCCTCTTCCGCGGGACCCGCTATGACATCACGGTCCGGCGCGGCCCCGAAAAAGGCCTGACCGCAGACGGAAAAGCGCTTGCGGGAAAGACCGTTCCGCTCACCGATGCGCCGGTATGCCGGGTGCTCGTTACGATCTGAAACCGTCCGGAACAGAGGCCGAAGATGCTGTGAATAATTGCAAACCGTGTCATTCTGAGCGAAGGAGGAGGCAATGCCTCCTCCTTCGTCGAAGAATCTGATTTGTTGTAATGGCAGCGGATTTCGTACGTAAAGGAAAAGATCCTTCGACTCGCTTCGCTCGCTCAGGATGACACAAGCATCCGTTTTACAGCTATTTTATGATGCCTTCGCTTATCTTTCCAGTGCGTTTTCGATCAGGCGGTCCAGCAGCTTCGGGATCGGCAGGCCGGCCGCCTCCCAGAGCTTCGGATACATGCTGATCGCGGTAAAACCGGGGAAGGTATTGATCTCGTTGAAGATCACGCGGTCCGTTCCGCTTTCCAGAAAGAAATCCACGCGGGAAAGTCCTTTCCCGCCGACCGCCTGAAAGATCCGGACAGCCGCGTCACGGATCTCGTCCTTTTTGCCGGCCGGCAGCACGGGATCCGTATCGGTCTGGGAAGCCGGATTGGTATATTTCGCGTCAAAACTGTAAAACTCATCGGCGGAGCGGATCTCGCCAACACCGCTGGCTTTCGGTCCTTCCGGCGTATCCAGAACGGCGCATTCCAGCTCCCGGCCGAAGATGTTTTTTTCCGCCATCACGCGAGTCCCGTAGCGGGCCGCGAGCCGAAGGGCTTCCGGCAGCGCCGCGCGGTCCGGCACCCGGGAAGCGCCCTGAGAAGAACCGCCGTCGCAGGGCTTCACAAACATCGGGTACGAAAGAGCGGCCTCTGCCTTCCGGCAGGCAGCCTCCATATCCTCCAGTTCTTTTTTCTCAAACGCCACATAGGGAGCCTGTGTCACGCCGATTGCATTGACCAGTACCTTTGTATACAGCTTGTCCATTCCGACGGCGGACGCGGTGACGCCGCAGCCCACGTACGGGATCTGAGCCAGCTCGAAGAGCCCCTGGATGGTCCCGTCCTCGCCGAAACGGCCGTGCAGGGCCGGGATCACCACGTCGACCGGCCAGTGCTCCACGCTTCCGTCCGGCCGGCGGATCAGCAGCGCTTTTTCCGAAGCGTCCGGCAGCAGAAACGCGCGGGTATCCGACTGCTCCCAGCTGCCGTCACGGATGCTTTGTGCGCTTTTCGCAAGCAGCCAGCGGCCGTCCTTCGTGATGCCGACGATCCTGACACTGTATTGATCCGGATCCAGGTTCTGCAGAACGGTAGCCGCCGACAGAAGCGAGATATCGTGTTCTTCGCTCTGACCGCCGCATATTACAAGAAGATTCTTTTTGTTCATCCTCATTCTGTCTTTTCCTTTCAGAAGGTCCCGGTCAGTATAACACAGACGGCAGAAAGCCGCAAGCTTAACGGAACGTCAGCTGATAATAGGCTTTCTCCGCCGGATATCCGCCGTCCATAAAGCGATCGTAATGATTGCCGCCGAAATACAGGATCAGCGGGAACGCGCCAAGACCCGGGATCAGCTCCTTCGAGCTTCCGTCCGAGGGACGGAACAAGAGCAGCGAACCGCCGTCGCGCAGGTTCTGAAACAGCAGCGTTTCATCATCCGCGAAGCTGTCGAGCGGCAGCAGTCCCACGGCTTCATCCGTCTTTTCCGGATAGCGGCTGCCGTATTCCTCCGGAGAGAGCAGGCTCACCGAGCCGTCCGCTTCCACTGTCAGCCTTGACACCCGTCCCTGAACGCAGTCGATCAGGAACGGTGCGGTCTGACGGAAGGCGGTCCTGTTGAAAACAACGATCTGATCCGGGCAGGCCGCCAGGATCTGTTCCGGTTCCCGGTTATAGAGGATCTTCCCGAGCGGGTACGTCTCCCAGGCGGTGCTGCCCGGACGGCGGACCGCCAGCACGCAATCCTGTCCCGCCGCCTGATCCAGTTTCATATTGCAGAAAACGGCGCAGAGACTGCCGTCCGGCAGGAAAGCCGCCGCCTTCAGGCGGGGTCCTCCGTCCGGGAAAAGCGTCTGATCCTGAAAATCGACCGTTTCCGTCTTCAGGCTCGCCAGATCCGTCACATACAGCGTCGGGACCGGCAGGCGGAAAGAGAGCAGCTTTCCGTCATGGATCCCGCAGAGCGTATTGCCGATCTCCTCAAAACAGCTGTAATACCGGCCGCTTTCGCAGTCGATCAGCATCACTGCCGTATAGCCGCCGTCGGTCATCAGCAGATAGTTTTCCCGGGTGTAAAAGCTCACCGAATAAGTTCTGAGCGGCATAACGCGGCCCTGGCTCATGCACAGTTCTTCCGTCAGCGCGGCGCCGGAAAGCTTTGCGACACGTTCCCGCAGCGTCGCCATCTGCTCTTCGTTCGCCTTGATCTGCAGGCCGTTCCGCATCACGATCTTTTCGCGCAGATATTCCTCCGTCATGGTGTCGGCCGGTACCAGCGGGACCGTTCGCCGGCTCTCCAGATGATAAAGATAGGGCGAAACGCCGCCGCACATCAGCAGCGTATCTCCGTCCGGCGCCATGGCGGCGCAGCGCTCCGCTCCCGCGGCAAAGGCCTGATCCGGAATCGCCACCTTCTGTCCCGAGATCTTTTTCTCCCAGACGGATTCTTTTCCGGCCGGCTGAGCGTCAGCCGAAGCCGTCTCTGTTTCGGAAGCATTTTCCGAAGGAAGCGTTTCTGTCTTTGTCTCGCGCGGCGCGGCTGTGCTGTCCCCGCCTTCCGTTTCCGCTTTCGTCGGAACCGTCAGGCTGCAGGCACTCAAAAACAGGCTCAGTGCCAGAAACAGCGCGATCGTTTTTGTGATTTCGGCTTTCATTTTTGACCGTCTCCCTTCCGTCATCGGCTGATGATAGTCCATTTTATCAGCCGCGCCGGATGCCGTCAAGAAACAGAGCCGCCCGTTTCCCGTCATTTCCCTCAATTCTCTTGAAGCTTTCGCGCAAAAACGCTATACTGATACGGGCGGCAGGACGCCGCCTTTTAAGACGCATCTGCATACAAGGAGGCCCTGCATGGCTAAATTAGTCGAATGTATCCCGAACTTCAGCGTGAGCCGGGAAAAAGATCCCGCCGTCTTCGACGCGCTGGTCGCCTGCGCGAAAAGCGTCCCCGGCTGCTTTTTATTTGACGTCCAGTCGGACGGCAACCACAACCGCTGCGTCTTTACGCTCCTCGGCTCGCCGGAAGCGATCGAGGAAGCCGCCGTAAAGCTGACCGGCCTGGCGGCCGAAAAGATCGATATGCGGCAGCATGTGGGACAGCATCCCCGCATGGGCGCGACCGACGTGATCCCCTTCGTGCCGCAGACCGCGGACATTACGGTTGAGGAGTGCGTGGCGCTCTCGAAGCGCGTAGCCGAGCGGATCTGGAAGGAATTCGGCATCCCGTCCTTCTTATATGAGGATTCCGCGACCCGGCCGGAGCGCCGGAACCTGGCCGACTGCCGGCGCGGGCAGTTTGAGGGCATGCCGGAAAAACTGCTCCAGCCCGACTGGGCGCCGGACTACGGCGAGAGGAAGATCCACCCCACAGCCGGCATCACCGCCATCGGGGCGCGCATGCCCCTGGTTGCGTTCAACGTGAACCTGGACACGGACGATCTCGAGGTTGCGAAAAAGATCGCGAAGGCGATCCGCGGCTCTTCCGGCGGCTTCAAATACTGCAAGGCCATCGGCGTGGACTTAAAGGAGCGCGGCATCGTACAGGTCTCCATGAATATGGTGAACTACGAGGGCACACCTCTCTTCTACGTCTTCGAGATGATCCGCGCGCTGGCCGACCGTTACGGCGTGAAAATCGTTGGCAGCGAGCTGGTCGGCTTAACGCCCGCGAAGGCGCTCATCGACTGCGCGGAATATTACTTAAAGCTGGAAGGCTTCGACTGTCATAAGCAGGTGATGGAATATCATCTGATCGGAATGGAATAAAGAAATACGGGATCTTTGCAGGAAAGGATCAAAAACATGGATCTGACAAATCTGACGATCAACGATTTTATGGCCCTTTTAGGCTCCGATGCCCCCGCCCCCGGCGGCGGCTCGGCGGCCGCACTGACCGGCGCATTGGGCGCCGCGCTCTGTTCCATGGTCGCGAATCTGACTCTGGGCCGCGCGAAATACGCGGAATATCAGGAGCTGGCGGCTTCCGTGGCTGAGAAAGCCGAGGCGCTTCGGCGTGCTCTTCTGGACGCCATGAACGAAGACGCCGCTTCCTACGACGGCTTCATGGCCGCGCTCGCCCTGCCGAAGAGCACGGAAGAAGAAAAAGCGGCGCGCAGCGCCGCCATGCAGGAAGCACTCATCACCAGCACACAGTCGCCGCTTCATACCATGGAGTTGGCCGCCGAAGTGCTGAAGCTCACCCGCTCGCTCGTCGGCTGCTCCAACACCAACGCCGTCAGTGACCTGGCCGTTTCCGCGCTTTCCTTAAAGGCTGCCATGCAGGGGGCCTGGCTGAACGTGCTGATCAACGTCGGCAGTCTGAAAGACCCCGACAAAGCCGAATACTATCGCGCCCGCGGCGGCCGCCTCTTAGCAGAAAATCTCGCCCTGGCGGACGAGATCTATGAGACGGTGAAAAAAGAAATGTAAAAGGAACTGTGAAAAACTCCAGATCGTGTTCTACTTATCCGTTCAAGATAACACAGATACTCATGCTTTCACAGTTCCCCAGCGAAAACATACCAATCAAAACAATATCGTCAATTAAAATTCACGATATTGTTTTGTAGATTATCAACATAAAGCCATCCTGTATCATAAAGATACATTCTTGCATATGATGTGGTAACATATACCGATGTTACCGTTGACGGTAAATACACCATACCAATCGTCACGGTACCACTGGTCTGGCTCAAGTTGTCTTGGAAGAAGTAATTTGCCTGATAATAAACAACAGGTGTCAGATACGATCCATTGGATAAAGTAAATGAATTTATCCGAATGGCGTTTACATAATCGTTGGCTCCGAAATTCAGAATAATATTGTAAATGGTATATCCATTATAATTATTCACATACGCCAAGGTTACCGGTCCGATAAAACCTGTCGGAGCATCATACCGGTCGGGTTCACTTAAAGAAATTGCTTGGGGTTCCCGCGGATCCTCCCACATGGGCTGCGCAAAGACCTGTGACACATTGCAAAAGACAAACACTGCACAGACAAGAATTGCAAATAATCCTTTTTGCATTCTTTTCATACTCTTTCCTCCTCTTTTTGGTGCAGACATCTTCATGTCTGTATGAAATATTTCCTGTGGTCGGGTTCCTCCGCAACCAGCCTGACCGGAACACCGGGGCCGAATACGTTCGTGACGGCGCAGGCAAAATCATGCAGGTTCTGCAGATAGGCCATGGCCGGAGCATCCAGCCGTTCCAGACTGTTTTCCCCGATCCCCCGATAGTATTGCAGGAACTCCTGAAACAGGGGCATTTCCGATCGGAAACGCCGGAAATCTTTGGACCGGATCAGAAAAATCGGCGGACAGCTCTTCGGGAAAAAGCGCTTCTGATAGTCATAGAAGAATGCGCTTTTTTCATTCTCTTCCAGGATCCATACCCTGTCTTCTGCTTCCAGCATTTCCGGATATGCGGCAAACGCGGTGCTCCGATATAACTCCCCGGCTGTTTCCGCCGAGATTTCGCAAAAGTCAAAAGAATCCCTGAGTTTTTTCCAGTACCGTTCCGGATCCAGCCGGCCGATCAGCAGGTCGTCCCGGTAAAAATCCCGAAGATACTCATACCACACTTTTTGACTGGCTTTTCGCGTCACATGATACATTTTCCCGGTTCCTTTTTGTTTTTATTTATTATATTCCCCCCCATCATACGATGCAACAGTTTTTTCAGCTTTTTCTCCGGGTTTTTGTTTTTTCTTTTTTTGTTGGGCCCTTTCATTTTTTTGCTATAATCGGATTGTAAGCCGAAAAGATGATCCGGCCGCCGAAAGTCGATTCCGCACGGTGTCGGACTTTTAGCGCCGATATAGCGCCGTTATTAAAAGATTACGGACGATCCGTTTTTTTGCGACATACTTAGGTGAAGGACCTTCAAAAACAGGAGTACTGAAGTGTACGACGAAGAAGAAAAACTAAACAGCCGGCCGGAGCGTACCGAAAAGCCGGATGATCAGGAGCTGGTGCAGCGCTTTTTTTCACGTGACGAAAGCGTGCTGGAAGCGGTGCTGCAAAAACACGGCAGCCTGCTGCGGCGTCTTGCCGCCCGCTTCCTGAGCGATTCGCGCGACTGCGAGGAAACGGTAAGCGACGTGCTGCTGGCCGCCTGGAACGCGATCCCGCCGCAGCGGCCGGAGAATCTGCCCGCCTTTTTGGTCACGCTGACCAGACGCGCCGCCATCAGCCGCCTGCGCGGCCTGACCCGCGCCAAGGACGTGCCAGCGGAGCATCTTCTGGCGTTGGAAGAGCTGGAAGACGTGCTGCCGGATCGCTCCGGGGTGGAGGATGCGCTGCTGGCGGGGGAACTGGCCGCGAGCATCGAAGACTTTCTGCGCGGCCTGCCGCCGCGCCGCCGGACCGTTTTTCTCTTCCGCTACTATGCTTCCTGCTCCGTCGATGAGATCTCCTCGCGCCTCTTTGTCAGCCGCTCCACCGTGGAGAAAGAGCTGCAGAAGGCGCGCCGGGATCTGAAAGCCAAACTGGAAAAGGAAGGTTATACCGTATGAAGCTCTGGGAAAATGCGATGAATGAAATAAGCCCCGATCTTTTATCCGGGGCCATGGAATATGAAAAAGACGCGGCCGCGGAGGCCGCGTCGAAAGCCCGTGCCGCGAAAGACCTGCGGAAGAAATGGATCCCCGCGGCCGCCTGCCTGCTGCTGGGCGTATTGCTGGTCGGCGGCGGGCTTTGGTTCAACGGAAAGAACCGCAAACCGACGGACTACAGCGCCATCTGGCAGGCGGATGAACCGCTCCGGGAAGGAAGCGTTCTCGAATCCTATCAAACCATCATCAATGACGCGCCGTATACCGCCTACCAAAGCAGCCGCATCTGCGATCCGGCTCTGGTCGGCGAAAAGCTGGGGGATGTGACGGTGCGGGGCGGCTGGTACCGTTTCATCGATGAAGGCCGGACGGTCACAGTGGATCCGGTCATTTTGGATCCTTCGATGGCAGGGGAAGACCATCTGAATGCTGAGGTTTTCGCGATCCGGGGCGTCGCGCCGAAAATTGCCGTGTGCCTTAAGTTTTCGGAGGCGGGGGAAGTCCTGACGACGGACCGGTATTACAGCCATTTCAATGCGGGCGCCGCGTTTGGGACCCTTTCTGCCTTCTTTAGCGGTACGCAGGCGGCGGAGCGGCTCCGCCTGATCTATGAAACGGGCTATACTTCTCTGTCTGTGGAGACCGCCTCCGCGAAAGGGATCAGCCGCCGCTCGTATTATACGGATGATGCGGCTGCCGAATCGATTGTTAAAGCGCTTCTGGACTGTGACGGACCGGCCTCGGCTGCCGAAGAGGAAACGATCCTCACGACCTGCGAAAAACGCGCTTCTTTCCGCATCGACATTGAAGGCATCGGCAACTGGAGAGTCACGCTGTACGGCAGCGGATACCTCAAGCTGGAGCCGTCCGGGATCACGCTGTTAAAGGCGTATTCGTTCCTGTATCAGATCGGGAATTCCGCCGAAAACCTGATCCGCCTTCTGGAGCAGGTCGGCACGCCGTACGGGAGGGAGGAAGGAAGCACCGTTACCGCTACCACCTCCGATGCCAGGCCGGAATAAAGAAGGCAAGGGGGCTGTGAAAAAACACCGGAATGTGTCATCCTGAGCATAGCGAAGGATCTTTCGCCCGAAGGGCGAATTCTCTTACTGTGGCATGAGAAAAGATTCTTCGACTCCGGCAGAAGCAATTGCTTTTGCCGTCGCTCAGAATGACACGGGATGCCGTTTTTTCACAGCCTCCCCCCAGCTCACTCCATCTTATCTGACGGGAAGCTGCGGACCACCTCCCGGATCAGCCGGTTCTGCGAATCATAAACGCGAAGGCGCAGCTCGGTCGGATCGGCGCCGGAAAGATAAGCGCCCCGGTCCGCAAATTGCAGGAACATCTCCGGGTCTTCAGAATTTTCACGGCGGGAGTCTGACCCCTGCGCATCATAATCGATCGGCTCCGCCGCCTTTTCCTCCTCATAACGGAAAAGGAACCAGCCGTCCTGCTCCCCGGCCTGGATCAGAGCATATGTCGTATCTCCCAGAACCAGGTCCAGCTCGGCCCGGCTGCCCTCCGCCTTTACCGCGGCGGCGAGCTCCTTTGCCCCGGAGATATAAACCCTGGCAAGCGGCACGATATAGGCTCCGTCTGTGAGCGGCGTCACCTTGAGCATGCCGGGCGTCCAGTACAGATTCGTCCCGTACCGGCCCACGGCGAGCGAATAGATCGCCCCGTTCGCTTCTCCCAGAACGATCGCCCTGCTGCCGGCGACCTTGATCACGGTCTTTTCTTCCACGCCCGCAATCAGGCTGTCCTGCATATACGCCTTAAAGCATCCGGAAGGCGTCAGCGCCGGAAAGCGCAGCAAAGCCCACCAGAAAAAGAGCAGCAGCGCGCAGATGCCGAGGCAAAGCAGGATTTTGACCGCTTTTGACAACGTTCCTATCTTCTTCATGGCTTCGCCTCCTCAAAAACCACCCGCAGGCAGAACGGCTCCGTGCCGTATTCAAAAGCGATCTCCACCCAGGGGGTCTCCGGATCGATCCGGTTGATCACGGTCAGGCCGATATACGTACTGCCGCCCGACCGGCCGGTGTTCCGCCGGAAGATGTACGGTTCTTTCCCATCCGGTGTCTGAAGCGTCAGCAGATTGATGAATTCGCTCGTCCCGTACTTTTCCGCCGGACCTTCTACCTTCAGCAGCACCATCACTGTACCGTCCTGGGACATTTTGGCCCAATATACCGAGACGGTATGCCCCGCCGTTTCGGCCGTCTCCTGGCAGCTGCCGTTTTTCAGCTCTCCCGGAATCTCCGAGAGGGAGAAGATCTTGGGAATCTGGCTGTCAATGGAGGAAGCCTGAGAGATCTTTTCCTGAAAGAGAGCGTACAGCCGGATCCCCACGAAGACCGCCAGCACCAGCGCGGTCAGCTGCAGCAGCACGATGACCCAGTTCATCCAGCTGGCCACCGCCTCCCGGAGCGCTTCGGCCGTCTCTTTCGGATCACCCATGGCGGCGACTGCCTGCTCTTCCGCTTCTTCCGGCGGACAGCCGGCCGCGAGCAGCGCGGCCTTATGATCCTCGATATGCGCCGCTAATTCCTGCCCGAGTGCTTTCCGGTCATAACGGGAAGGCAGCAGGATCACGGCTTTTTTCACCCATTCCTGTGCGTTCATGTCAGACTCCCATCTGAAGCACGGCGTTGACGGCGCCGGCAAAAGCCCCCCACTCCTCCCGCTGTTCCGCCAGCTGCCGGCGGCCCTTGTCTGTTAAATGATAGTAGCGGCGGCGGCGCCCCTGCTCCGTTTCCATCTCATAGGCCTTCAGATATCCGTCTTTTTCCAGCGCGTGCAGAACAGGGTACAGCGTCCCTTCCTTCATGTCAAAGACGTGCTCCGATTTCAGACTTAAGGTCTGGATCATCTCGTATCCGTACTTGTCGCCTCCCTGCAGGATGCTTAGGATCAGCATCCCCGTACTGCCCGAAAGCAGACTTTTATTAATCTTCATCGGCTTTTCCTCCTGAGGATATGGTAATGCCTCGAACTTCGATGCTTGCAAGAGGAGTATACATCGAAGTTCGAGGCATGTCAAGCGTTTTTTCAATCATAAGCCGATTGGGCGGCCATGGGCCGGGAAAGAACCGTCCCCCTGACTCACCCCTGGCTCCCCGGCTACTCTTCCAGTTCCCTGCGGATCGCGGCGACGACCGCGTCGGCGAGGAGCTCGTCAGCCGCGGCGTTAAAGTGCGTTTTGCGATCCGCGTAATCGTCCGGCGTCATGGATTCTGCAACCGCATAGAGGTCGTTGATGATAACGCCGAGCGGGGAAAGCGTCTCGGCCGCGATCCGGTTGTATTCGCGGATGACGGCGTTCTTCCGCACGAATTCCGGTCCGTAGCTGGCCTCGACGATCGGGGTGGTCAGCGCGAAAACGATCTTCGCTTCGGGGAAGTAGGACCGGAGCGTGCGGTGGATGCGGACGAGCGTGTGCGCATAGACCTCGGGCGGCACGAGGGGCTCGCTGTCCCCGTCGACAAAGGCGCAGTCCCACAGGCCGTTGTTCCAGTGGACAAGGTCGACCTTTTCGGCCGGAAGCTTCTTCACCCAGTCGCGCAGATGCCGCAGGGTGTACAGCGTGAATTCACAGTTGGCGTCCGGCTGAACGACCCGGTACTCTCCCTCCAGGCGGCGGGCCACGATGCTGCCGTAGCCCGGGCTGTTATGGGAACCGTAGCGGATCGAATCGCCGATCAGAAATACCGTGCGCATGGGAAGCCTCCTTACGCGTTGAACATCAGCTTGTCGCTGTCGAAGATCCTCGCGAGCAGCGCCGTCAGGGCGGCGGCCAGAAGCGCTGTCACGCCGAAGCTGACCAGAAAGCCCGCGGCGGAAAGCTCGCCCGTGCAGATATCCTGCAGCGCCAGCGCGTTGCCGTAGAGCGGGATCGCGTAGCGGGTCAGCGAGTTCTTCGCGCCTCCGCTGAACATGGTCATCAGCGCGCAGGCCAGCACCACCATGTAGACAGGCGTCACCAGCGTGCTTGCGCTTTTCACGTCCTTCGAGACGGAGGAGAGCACGGCGATCACCGCCACGAAAAGGTAGTCCACCACGATCAGCATCAGGCCCAGCTCCAGGATCTGCCCCGCGCTGAACGAGACGCCGCCGAAGCCGCCTTCGCCGCCCATCGCGTTCCCCATCATGGTCATGGCAAGGATCATGGAGACCGCATAGACCACCGAGGAGAGCGCCGCGATGATCGCGAGCGCGATCACCTTGCCGGCCGCAATATCGGTCCGCTTCACCGGCGCGATCAGCATGGAAGCCAGCGTGCCGCGTTCCTTTTCGCCGGCGAAGGCGTCCACGCTGATGCTCATGGCGCCGGAGAAGAGCATGATCATGATCATGTACGGGAACATCGTCGCGATGAAGCGGGAATTCGCCTTGGCTTCCTTCACGATCTCTGTGTCCTTCTGTTCAAAGACCACGATCTGCTCCAGATTCCCCAGCCGTTCCTGCAGCAGCATCATCCGGTAGGTCTCCAGCACGCCGGAAAAGACGGCGTAAGCCTGCTGCGAATAGTTCTCCGCGCTGTTGAAAAGGATTTGGATCCCGGGGATCTTGTCGCCCTGACCTTGGTAAGCCGAAAAGACGTCTTCAAAGTCCGCATCCAGCACCACGATCAGATCCGCGAAGCCTTCCCGCAGATCTTCTGTGAGGCGCCCTTCCATCGTCAAAAACGCTTCTTCCGACAGATAGTCGATCGAGGCGTTTTGCGCAAAGCCCGCCGCGGCGGCCGCGGCCTTTAAGCCGTCCGTCGCGTTGACGATATAGGTGACGGGCACGTGCGTTTCAATGTCTTCGGACATGTTTCTTTCCAGCATCCCGATGAGCCCGTACAGCCCGAACATCAGCACGGCCGGCAGAATAAACAGAGAAATGATAAGCTTTTTGTCGCTGAAAACACGGTACAGCTCTTTTTTCAGGACCAGAAGAATGTTTCTCACTCGTTAAGCCTCCCCGTACTCTTTGTATAAGCGGAAGAACGCGTCCTCCAGATCGTCCGTGCCGGTCTCAGCCAAGAGCTCCTGCAGCGTGCCCTCCGCGACTTTCTTTCCGCCGATCAGGATCCCGATGCGGTCGCAGAGCTTTTCCGCTTCGCTCATGATATGCGTCGAGACGACAACGGTCTTGCCCTTATCCCGAAGCTCCCGCAGATAATCCAGCACGGTGCGGGCCGTCAGGATATCCAGGCCGGAGGTCGGCTCGTCGAAGATGACGACCTGCGGATCGTGCACCAGCGTGACCGCGATGGCCGCCTTCTGCTTCATGCCGGTCGAGAGCTCGCTGATTTTTTTGTCCGCGAAGCCCCCGATATCGAAGATGGTAAAGAGCTCCTCCCGACGGCGGGCGATCTCCTCTTCCGTCATGCCGTGCAGCTGTCCGAAGAAGTGAAACAGGTAGGACGGCGTGAAATGCGGATCCAGATTGATCTCGTTGGTAAGGAAGGCGATGGCACCGCGCACCTTTTCGCCTTCACCCACCGTGTCGAAGCCGTTTACGCTCACGCTCCCCTCCGTGGGTTTTAAGAGCGTGGCGATGCAGCGGAGCGTCGTGGTCTTGCCGGCCCCGTTCGGGCCGAGCAGCCCGTAAATCTCGCCGGGCCTGGCTTCAAAGCTGACCCCGCTTACCGCGATCTTGCGGCCTTCGGAGGTCTTCAGTTCCTTCATTTTTTTCGCACTCAGCTTGTAGACCTTGCTCAGGTTCTGAACTGAAATCATGACAATATTTTCCTTTCGTCTTGCCCTCCCCCGGACGCGGAGGAGGGTGCCCCGAAGGGGCGGGTGAGGGCGACTTGCTCGTTACAGTTCCGCGAAGCGCTTCACGCCCCGGGTCTTCAGCCACTGCCAGAGCAGAACATCGATCAGGGCAATCACACAGCCAGCGATCGTGAGATACCAGAGCGCGCCGATTTCCTGACCGATCAGGAAATACAGACCGATCAGCGCCGCGCCGTACGCCATCATCGCAAACAGATAGATCAGCACCGACAGGCTCTGCTTGATAGGCATCAGCTCGTTGGTCCAGGTCAGATTTACGTGACGGATGCCGAGCATCAGACCGAAGAGTGCGCCGAACAGGACCGTCAGCACCGGAAGCAGCAGCATGAGGATCAGCTCCGCCGCGCCGGGTTTATAGATGATGACCGCGCAGACGGCGCAGAGCAGCGTCGGGACCAAAGTCAGACGAAGCTGCACCGACAGCTTGGCTTTTAAGACATCCCAGGCAGTAACCGGCAGCGATTTGACGATCCAGAGCGATTTTCCTTCCAGGGAAACGGAAGGGACCACCATGTCGTTCATACCAGCCAGGGCGCAGATGGAGCCTGTCAGCAGCACCAGCACGGCCCCGGGCATCTGACCGAAGACCATCTGAAGCACCGGCATGAATTCAGGGCCCTTCCAGAGGAGCGCGGCGGCGGCCAGGATCGAGAGAACCGAAAACAGCCCGCAGTTCAGCATATAGTTGGCGCTGGACGTAAAGCGGCCCATTTCTTTTGCAATAAGCGTCCGGGACAGACTGCGCTCCTTCGCGGTCTTTTCGCGGTAAACGGTCTTCGTCCCGCCGTCCACCGCGGTCGCGATCTTCGTAAAGCTCCGGATGAGGATCAGCCAGACCACCGCGCAGAGCAGCGCGACCACCGCCACCGAGACCAACACGGGGATCGCTTTGCCCTCTCCGACTTCCCCGAAGGTCTTCATAAACCCCAGAGAGCCGCTGAGTTTCCCGGTATATTCATCCAGGTGACTCATGAATTCCTGCAGCTTTTCCTGCGCCTTGAAATAGAAGTAATAATAAACGCCGATAAATACCAGCGCGATCACCGTCGTAATATAGCTCTTGTTCTTGAGCTTCACGCTGATCCGGGCCACCCCGTAGCCCAGAAGGCAGCTTAACGCCAGCACGATCGCCGAGACTAAAAGCAGCAGCACAATCCCGCCGATGATTTCAGCCGCGCCGGGCTTTAAGGCTTTCCAGTACGCAATCAGCGCCGGGACCATCACGATGCCGGAGAACAGAAGGCCCATCAGGTACACGCCCACGATCCGGGCGGTCACGATGGTCCGCACCGGGATCGGCATGGAGAGCAAAAGATCGTTGTCCTTGGCCAGATACAGGCCGGCATAGGTGGTAAAGACGCTTCCCAGGAGGCCGAGCACGATGGCGATGAGGCTCATTAAGGCGAAATACAGCCAGCCGAGATCGTACGCGGCAAGCGGATAGGCGAGAGCGCCGGCCAGCGCGTAAAACATGCCGCCGAGCAGGCCGAACATCAGCACCGCAAAGAGCGCGATCAGCACGATCGTCGCGGCCTTCGAGCGGGCTTTGTTTTTCTTCGCGTCGTAGAAATAGCCCCGGAAGATCTCCGTTAATTGTTTTTTGACAAGCAGGCCGAGCATTTATTTCTCCTCCAGTTCCAGGAAGACCTCTTCCAGGGAATCGTCTCCTTTTACTTCCTCCATGGTGCCGGAACGGATCAGGCGGCCGTTTTTGATGATCGCGACCTTGTCGCAAAGCTTCTCCGCCACCTCCAGCACGTGCGTGGAGAAGAAGATGGCGCCGCCCCGGTCGCAGAGCTCGCGCATCATCTGCTTTAAAAGATGCGCGGCCGTCGGATCCAGTCCCACGAAGGGCTCGTCCATGAGGATCAGCCGCGGCTCATGCAGAAAAGCGCTGATCACGGCCAGCTTCTGCTTCATGCCGTGGGAATAGGACGCGATCGGCTGCGCCAGGTCCGCAGTCAGCTTGAAGCGCTCCGCCAGATCATGAATGCGCGCTTTCCGCTCTTCCGCGGGGACTTTGAAAACGTCCCCGATGAAGTTCAGATATTTGATCCCGGTCATGAATTCGTAGAGGTCGGGATTGTCCGGGATGTACGCCAGCCGGCGCTTCGCCTCCAGCGGGTCCGCTTTGACGGAGACGCCGTCGATATAGATCTCGCCTTCGTCGAAGCGCAGGATGCCCACCGCAGACTTTAAGGTCGTGGTCTTGCCGGCGCCGTTGTGGCCGATGAAGCCGTAGATCTCGCCCGGCGCAATGTGCAGGTTCAGGTCGTCGACCGCGACCTTCTCACCGTACTTTTTCGTTAAATGTTCGATACGAAGCATAACTCTCTCCTCTTATGTACTTCTGATATAGTCAAATAGATTTCTCTCAACTGTCTCCATATGCGCCTCGCTGCCTCGACGAATCCTTCTGTCAAACGCGTGCCCCACTGCGTGAACCACGCGAATCGCCCTCGTTCGGCGACCTTCCGGAATTGAAAGATCACAGTCAGGTCGCCTCAAGGGGCACTCCAGAAGGATTGTCGGGCGCGCTCGGCGCAGTTTCGGTCCGCACGCCAGATATCTATTCCATCATGTATCTCGTGCGATTGGTGCGCCGAGCGCGCCCGAATAAACTTTTCGAACGCCCCTTGAGCGCAAGCGAAGCGGGCTGAGAAAAGTTTTATCGAGGCAGCGAGGCGCTTAGCAAATCATTTCAGGCCACAAGACGCTCAACGGCCGCTCGGCGCCTCTACCTCTATTGGATGTCCAGCTCGATCGGCTCATCGAGCGTCTCGGACACATACTTTCCGTTCTTTTTGCGCTGCCGCACGCACTCCGTCAGCAAATACTCGATCTGCCCGTTCACCGAGCGGAAATCGTCCTCCGCCCAGGCCGCGATCGCGTTGTACAATTTCGGCGAAAGACGAAGCGGCACCTGTTTTTTCTGATTATCATTCATGCAAATGACGCTCCTTTCTTAGTTTTCTGCAAGTCGCCCTCACCCAGTCAGCTGCGCTGACATCCCTCCCTCCACCGTCAACGAAAAAGCTTCCCTTTCGGTCGCTTTTTCGGACGGTGTCAAGAAAACCGTCTCGCTTCATCCGCCGCCGGCGGCGCTTCGGCGGTTTTCACCCCCTCTTCAGGGGGAGGGCAAGGTTTGCTTTAGTACAGGCTGCCGGAATTGACCACCGGCTGGGCGTCGCGGTTGCCGCAGAGCACCACCAGCAGGTTCGAAACCATCGCCGCCTTGCGCTCCTCGTCCAGTTCCACCGTGTGGTTCTCGGACAGGCGCTCCAGCGCCATCTCCACCATGCCGACCGCGCCGTCCACGATCATCTTCCGCGCGTCGATGATGGCCGAAGCCTGCTGCCGCTGCAGCATGACCGCCGCGATCTCCGGCGCGTAAGCCAGATAGGTAATGCGGGCTTCCACGATCTCCAGGCCGGCCGTGCTGACCTTGGACTGGATCTCCTCGCGGATGCGCGCCGCCACGACTTCGCTCGAACCCCGGAGGGACCCTTCGTCCGCGATGCCGTCGCCGGTCGTATCCACGCCGGGCGCTACGTCGTAGGGGTAGAGCCGCACGATGTTCCGCAGCGCGCTGTCGCACTGCAGGGACAGGTATTCCTTGTAATTGTCCACGTCGAAGACCGCCTTCGCCGTATCGACGACCCGCCAGATCACCGCGATGCCGATCTCCACCGGATTGCCGAGGCAGTCGTTGATCTTCTGCCGCGTGTTGCTTAAGGTCATCGCTTTCAAGGAGATCTTCTTATTGCCGAGCTTCCCGAGATTCAGATTCAGGTTCTCGGCCGAAGGAAGCACCAGCGTCTTCGGCTTCGGCGTGTCCACGTCGCCCGACTGGGACAGCTTGGTTTCCGCCGCCGGATTCACCGCCACGCAGAACGGATTCACCTGATAGAAGCCCGGTTCCTTGATGCTGCCGATGTATTTGCCGAACAGTGTCAGGACCAGCGCCTCCTGCGGGCCGACGACCTTCAGGCCCAGGAACGGGAGCCAGCCGACGCAGAGCCAGACAACACTCGCGATGAACAGGGCCAGTCCCTGCCCCTTGTCCATCAGGATGCCGCCGTAGATGCAGCCGCCGAGGGCCGCCAGATACAAAAGGACCCAGATGAGAGCCAACATCAGGCCGTTTTTGCTTTTGTGCAGTACGATTTCTTTCATGGGAAACTCCTTTCCTCTTCCTGCTATGCTGCCGCACGTTTTCCGGAAACTTTCACGGCTGAAAGCCGTGTCGCTGCCTGTGCGTAATTTTTGATATCACTATGATATCAGTTCAATTTCTTTCTGTCAAGAGGAATTTTGAAAAAAGTGAGCCAGGGACGGTCTTTCCCGGCCCCCGGCTCACCTTCGGCTCGCTGCCCGGCTCTCCGGCTCACTTCTGTCTGTGCTTTATGCTCAATGATCCGATTTCAGTCCCGCGCCGCACATGGTGATGAGGCAGTCCGGGGTTGGGCCGTACAGCTCGCAGTACCGTTCATAGGCCGCGTAATTCGCCGCCGTGGTATGTTCGCAGTAAATGCCCTTCTTGGCCAGCGCGGCCCGCGCAGAAAGGATCGCATCTTCCGGGGCATGCACGAAGCGCACGCCGTATTTTTTCGCATACGCCAGGATCTCTTCCCCGCGCATCGGCTTGCCGATCGCGATGCCCTCCGCCAGCGTCGGACGCGGTGAAACGGCCGCCGGGTACGCCAGCCCTTCTTCGGCCGCCTTCAGCAGCGGATCGCAGTTTTCGCTCTGCAGCGCGATGATCTGCGGCATTTCCGCAAGGCAGCCCGCCGCCAGCAGTTCCTCCAGCGCTTTCACCGCGCCGAGGAACAGCGTGCCGTTTCCGACCGGGATCACCAGATGCTTCGGGATCCGTCCCAGCTGTTCGAACACTTCGTAGATATACGTTTTCGTGCCTTCATAGAAGAAGGGGTTGTAGACGTGATTCGCGTAATACACGCCTTCCCGTTCCACTTTTTCGCGGCAGACGTCCGCGCAGTGATCGCGGCTGCCGGGCACGACGGTACAGACCGCGCCGTGCGCGCGGATCATGTCGATCTTCTTCGGGCTGGTGCCTTCCGGCACGAAGATCTCGCAGGCGATGCCCGCCTTCGCGCAGTACGCCGCCACGGCGTTGCCGGCATTGCCGCTGGAATCCTGCATCACGCGGTCCACGCCGATGGCTTTGCAGTGTGCGATCAGCACGGCTGCCCCGCGGTCCTTGAAAGACAGCGTCGGCATGAAATAATCCATCTTTAAGAGGACGTTTTCATCCAGCCGCACGACAGGCGTTAAGCCCTCGCCCAGCGTCACGCCCCGCCAGCTTTCATCCGCCAGCGCCATAAATTTCCGGTAGCGGAACTGGCTCCATTCGCCCCGGTCGACCTCACCCAAATCAAACTTCGGCGGTGTAAAGTCCAGCTGCCACAGTCCGCCGCACTCACAGTGCGCCTTCCGGGTCAAAACACTTTCCCGCCTGCCGCATTTTGCACAGATATATTCCATTTTTCTTCCTCCCGGCCGCAGCATCGCCGCCGCCTTCTTCAACCGTTTCCGGGCGAGTCCTTACAGCACGCCGATCAGCACCAAAAACCAGAGCCCGAAGCTGATCAGAAGCGCCAGCGCGAGCAGCAGTAAGCCCCAGGAAAAGCCGCCTTTTCGGCCCTCTTTCGATGCTTCCACCAGTCCGCTCCTGCGAAGGGCCGTGACCACCGGCTTGTATAAAAGCAGCGCGAGGCCCGCGTTGATGCCGCCCTTCACCAGATTGAAGGGCAGAAAGACCGTCGCCAGCATGGCCGCCACTTTCTCGCGCGTTACGCCCATGTAGAGCGGCGTGATGATATAATTCCACAGCAGCATGCAGGCCGCCATCACGAGAACGCCCGCCCCCAGTCCGATCAGCGCGCCCTGTTTGGTGCGGCGGCGCTGATAGATCCAGGCAGCCGGCACCGTGAAAGCGCAGGAAGAGACCACGTTCATCAGAAGGCCGTAAGGGCCGGTGGAACTGACGGTCAGAAATTCCAGAAGCGAAGTCAGCACCGAGACGATGACCGAAGTGAGCGGCCCGAAGATAAAGCCCGCGATCACGATCACGGCATCCTTCGGCTCGTAGCTTAAAAAGCCGTAGACCTTGGGAATGCCGCGCGCCGCCACGACGGCCAGATACGCGATCACCACGAACATGGCCGTACAGCAGATGTACTTTACGGAAAATTTGCTGTTCATTGAGTTCCTCCCAAAAGAAAGTCCCGAAGCTTCCGGGGTGTTTCCCCGTCATCTTCGGGCTTGTCAGGAGACAGAATAAAGGCGGTATCCGTCTTCTTCCATCCAGACTGTACTGTCGGTACCGGAATTTCGCCGGTTCTGCCTAAGCTCGCGGACTTTGACCGCCGGTGGGGAATTTCGCCCCGCCCTGAAGACAGGGTCATTGTATCGGATTCCCCGCCGCCTGTCAACGGAAAAATCCCCCCGGCCCGAAACCGCGCGCAGGCGCTGAAAAAAGCGGGGCAGCGTCCGGACGCTGAAAAAACGCTTGTTTCCGGCTTTCTTTCGTTTTATAATAAAGTATTATTTTACTTTCCTGTTCAGCGAGGCAGCCTATGATCATCATATTGAAAAATAACACGCAGACGGAGAAAAGGACCCAGCTCGTCGACTGGCTCGAAAAGCAGGGCCTGACCGTACATATTTCCGAAGGCAAATATCAGACCGTACTGGGACTGGTCGGCGATACAAGCGCGGTCGATCAGGATCTGATCGCGAGCCTGTCCATCGTGGATTCCGTCAAGCGCGTCAGCGATCCGTTCAAATGCGCGAGCCGAAAATTTCACCCGGAAGACAGCGTGATCGACGTTTCCGGCCTCAAAGTCGGCGGCGGTCATTTCGTGATGATCGCAGGGCCCTGCTCGGTCGAGAGCGAGGAGCAGATCGTGGGGATCGCGAAGGCCGTCAAAGCTGCCGGCGCGGCGATCCTGCGCGGCGGGGCGTTCAAGCCGCGTACCAGCCCGTACGATTTTCAGGGCTTGAAGGCAGACGGCCTGGAGCTTTTAAGGATCGCGCGGCAGGAAACCGGCCTGCCGATCGTGACGGAAGTCATGTCCTCGCGGGATCTGCCGCTGTTCGAGGACGTGGACCTGTTGCAGATCGGCGCCCGCAACATGCAGAACTTCGATCTTTTAAAGGAAGTGGGACGTCTGAGAAAACCCGTGCTTCTAAAGCGCGGCCTGGCGGCCACCTTAAAGGAATTCCTGATGAGCGCCGAATATATCATGGCGGGCGGCAACGAGCAGGTCATTCTCTGCGAGCGGGGCATCCGCACTTTTGACGATTACACGCGCAATACGCTGGATCTGGCAGCCATCCCCATGCTGCGGGAGCTGACGCACCTGCCGATCCTGGTGGATCCCTCGCACGCGACGGGCATCGCCAGACTCGTGCCGCCCATGGCGCTGGCCGGCGCCGCGAGCGGCGCTGACGGTCTGATGATCGAAGTCCACAACGATCCGATGCACGCCCTCTGCGACGGCGCGCAGTCCTTAACGCCCGAACAGTACGCGGATCTTTCCGAAAAAGTCCGGGCCGTCCGGAAGGCGGTGAACGCATGACCGTCGGCATTATCGGACTGGGGATGATCGGCGGATCTTTTGCGCAGGATTACGCCAAGGCCGGGCACCGGGTCCTGGCTTTCGACCGTTCGCCGGAGGTGCTGGACGCCGCGCGCCTTCTGGATATCGCGCAGGGAGAGCTGAACGCCGAAAACGTCGGCGAATGCGACCTCATCCTGGCCGCGATTTACCCGGAGGGGATCATTGCGAAGATCAAAGAATGGGCGCCGTATATCCGAAAAGACGCGTTCGTGATCGACTGCTGCGGCGTCAAGCGCGCGGTCTGCGAAGCGCTGTTCCCCGTGGCGAAAGCGTACGGCTTTACCTTTGTGGGCGGGCATCCCATGGCAGGCAATCAGTATTCCGGCCTGCGCTACGCTCACAGCGACATGTTCAAAGGTGCGCCGATGGTGCTCGTGCCGCCGGTCTACGACGATATCGAACTGCTGGACAAGGTGAAGGAACTGCTGGCGCCGCCGCGCTTCGGCCGCTTTTCCGTGACCACGGCCGAGGATCACGATTCGATGATCGCCTTCACTTCCCAGATGGCGCATCTGG
The DNA here is from genome assembly GCA_017619975.1 of Lachnospiraceae bacterium. Lineage (GTDB taxonomy): Bacteria > Bacillota > Clostridia > Lachnospirales > Lachnospiraceae > UBA6987. Next base: position 55,902 of record JAFZRH010000031.1, read on the forward strand.
TCTCGACCGCCTATATCAAGAGTCCCACGGCGGGACGCCACAAAGGCTTTTCCGCCGGCAGCTATAAAGACATGACGCGCGTCGCGCGGCTGAATCCCGAGATGTGGAGCGAGCTCTTCCTGGACAATCACGACAATATTCTTCGGGAGCTGGACTGCTTTATCCGTGAGCTGACGAAGTACCGTGAGGCGATCGCTGACGGGGACAAGGAGACGCTGCGCGCGCTCCTGGCCGAAGGAAGACGCCGCAAAGAGGAGGTGGACGGTCTGTGAAAACGATTCACGTAGCGACCGGCGCTCCGTACGACGTAATCGTCGGCCGCGGCCTGCTGGACAAGGCCGGAGAGCTCCTGCGGGATGTGCTGCGGCCGGGGGATGCGATGGCAGCGCGGCCCTGCCGGGCCGCGCTGATCGCGGATTCCCATGTGATGCCGCTGTACGGAAAGCGGGTGACGGCTTCGCTGCAAAAAGCCGGTTTCGGCTGCGAAAGTTATGTCTTTGCCGCCGGGGAAGCGTCGAAAAACCTGGACACCTACACAGATATCCTCCGTTTTCTGGCGGCGGAGCATTTCTCCCGCAGCGACGTCATCGTAGCCCTGGGCGGCGGTGTGACCGGCGACATGGCCGGCTTCGCGGCCGCGACTTTTCTGCGGGGCATCCCTTTTTTGCAGATCCCCACGTCGCTGCTCGCCATGACGGATTCCTCGGTGGGCGGCAAGACCGCCGTGGATCTGCCCGAAGGCAAAAACCTGGTCGGCGCGTTCCATCAGCCCTGTCTGGTCGTCTGTGATCCGGACGTTCTGGAAACGCTGCCGGAGGCCGTCTTCCGGGACGGCTCGGCGGAGGTCATCAAGTACGGCATGCTGGGAAACGAAGCCTTCTTCCGTCAGCTGGAAGAAGCGCCGATCCGGGACCAGGCCGAAAACGTGATCGAGACCTGCGTCACGATGAAGCGGGATATCGTAGAAGCCGACGAGTTCGATACCGGCGAGCGCCGCAAATTAAATCTGGGGCACAGCTTCGGCCATGCGATCGAAAAATGCAGCAACTTCGGGATCTCCCACGGGCTGGCTGTCGCGGCCGGCATGGCCATTATAACGCGCGCAGCGGTTCAGAAAGGCTTCTGCGAGCCTTCCGCCCTGCCCCGCCTGCTCTCTCTTTTGAAGCGCTGCGGCCTGCCGACGGGCACGGATTTTTCCGCCGCCCGGCTGGCAGCGGCTGCTTTATCCGATAAGAAATTTTCCGGCGGCAGGATCCACCTGATCGTGCCCGAAGCGATCGGGCGCTGCCGCATCCTGCCGGTTCCTTCCGCGGAACTGGCCGACTGGCTGAAAGCCGGAGGTGTGTTATGAGTCTGACGATCAAAGCCGGTGCCCGCACCGGGCTGGTCCGCATTCCCTCGTCCAAGTCGGAGCTGCACCGCTTCCTGATCCTGGCCGCGCTGGGCGAAGAGCCCGTAACCATCCGCAAGCGCGGCGTTTCCGAGGATATTCAGGCGACGGTCCGCTGTCTGACGGCGCTCGGCGCGAAGATCTCCGAAGAGGCGGAATTGCTTTCCGTGGAGCCGCTCCCCCGCTGCGAGGGACGGCTGCCCCGTTTTTCGGACAATCAGATCCTGTCCCTGCCTGTAGCGGAAAGCGGCACGTCTCTGCGTCTGCTGCTGCCCGTAGCGGGGTTGCTGGGGGCTTCGGTCTGCTTCATCCGGGAAGGCCGTCTGGCCGAGCGGCCGTTAGAGCCTTTCTTAAGTGAGCTGAAGCGTCACGGCATGATTTTTCGCGAGGAAGGGGATAAGCTGTACGCATCCGGCCGGCTAAAGAGCGGATTGTACCGTCTTCCCGGAAATATTTCCTCGCAGTATGTTTCCGGTCTCCTGCTGGTCCTGCCGCTTCTGAAAGGCGACAGCGTGCTGCGGATCGACTGGCCGCTGGAGTCCGTGCCGTATGTGAAACTGACCGAATGGACGCTGGAAGCCGCCGGTATCAAACTCGAACACACCGACCTCTCCCGTCCCGCCCCGAAAGGCGTCGACGGCGGTCCGCTTTCCCTGGTCTTTGATCCGCTGTACTGGATCAGCGGAGGACATATTCCGAAACTGCCGGCCGATTTCCGCGCCGGCGGCGATTACTCCGGCGCAGCCGCCTTCTTTTGCATGGGCGCGCTCTCGCCGACCGGCATCGTCGTGGAAGGCCTGGACCCGGAATCCGTTCAGGGCGATAAGGCGATCCTCGATATCCTGTCACAGATGGGGGCCGAAGTGGCTTCCGCGAACGGCATGATCGCGGTGCGTGGCGGGAAGTTAAAGGGCGGCATCTTCAATCTGTCCGATACGCCGGATCTGGCGCCGGTCCTGGCCATGGCGGCCGCGAATGCCGAAGGCAATACGCTCTTCCGCGGGGCCGGCCGTCTGCGCCTCAAGGAATCCGACCGGCTGGAAGGCATCGCCGCGCAGTTAAAAGCGCTCGGCATTCAGGCCGAAACCAAGCAGGATGCGATCCTGATCTACGGCGGAAAGCTGCAGGGCGGAGAAGTAAAGACGCTGGGAGACCACCGTCTGGCCATGGCGGCGGCCGTCGCGGCCTGCGGGGCCGAAGGCAATATCTCGCTGGACAACGAAGGCTGCGTGGCCAAATCCTATACCGCGTTCTGGAAGGATTTCGGAGAACTGACTTTAGGATAAGTATGAGCAATACATTCGGAAAAAGCTACCGTTTTACCGTTTTCGGGGAGTCGCATGCCCCCGAGATCGGCGTGTGCGTGGAAGGTCTGCCGGCCGGGATCCGGATCGATACGGCGGCCCTGCAGGCATTTCTGGGCCGCCGCGCGCCGGGGAAAAACGAATATTCGACCGCGCGCCGCGAGCCCGACAAAGTCCTTTTCACCGAAGGACTGGGGGAAGACGGCCTGACGACAGGCGCGCCGCTTAAGGCCGTGATCCGCAATACGGACGTCCGCTCGGCGGATTACGACGCGTTCCGCAGCGCCCCGCGGCCCGGGCACGCGGATTATCCGGCATATGTCAAGACCGGCCGCATCGCGCCCGGCGGCGGCAAATGGTCCGGCCGCCTGACGGCTCCCCTCTGCATCGCGGGGGGCATCGCCAAACAGCTCCTGGAGGCGGAAGGGATCAAGGTCTTCGCCCGCATCGAGAGCATCGGCGGCGTACACGATCCCGGTCCTTTTACGGAGAGTCTGGAAGGAGAAATCTTCCCTGTCAGTTCGAAAAATCCCCTGACCGCCAAGCGTTTTGAGGAAAAGATCGCGGCCGCGAAAGCCGCCGGCGATTCCGTGGGCGGCACGGTGGAATGCTGCGTTACGGGCCTTCCCGTGGGGTTGGGCGAGCACCCCTTCGGCGGTCTGGAAAACCGGATCGCGGAAGCCGTTTTCGGCATTCCCGCGGTGAAGGGCATCGAATTCGGCGACGGCTTTGCCCTAAGCGCGCTGCACGGCAGCGAGGCCAACGATGCTTACCGTTATGAAGACGGCCGCGTCGTCACCAAAACGAATCACTGCGGCGGCGTCCTGGGCGGCATGGCAAACGGCATGCCTCTGATCTTCCGCGTCGCCTTCAAACCCACGCCGACCATCGGAAAAGAGCAGGAAAGCGTGGATCTTCTGACCGGGGAAAACGTGACCGTTCAGGGCAAAGGCCGACACGATCCCTGCATCGTGCCGCGCGCCGTGCCGGTCGTGGAAGCGGCGGCGGCCGCGGCCTTGTACGACCGGCTGCTCACCGAACGCGAAGAGGCGGCGCAGGCAAGCGGGAAAAAGAGCCAAAAGGAACCGTCCCCGATGGCACTGGAAACGCTCCGGCTTGCGATCGATGAAGCCGATCAGGCGCTGCTGCCCGCTTTCTTAAAGCGCATGGAGGCGGCCGAAGCCATCGCCGCGTATAAGAAAGAACGCGGGCTGCCGGTCTTCGATGCGGCCCGCGAGGAAGCGCTCCTGGAGAGAATCAAGGCACGCACGCCGAAAGAAATGCAGCCCTATGCCCAGGCGTTGTACGAAACACTTCTGCGCCTCAGCCGCGAGCGGCAGGAAGAACAAATGTCATGAGTGATTACGGTCTGATCGGGCAAAAACTGGGGCACAGCTTCTCGCCGGCCATCCACGCGAAGCTGGGGGCGTATCCCTATGAACTGATCGAGCTGGAGCCGGAGGATCTGCCCGCTTTTTTCGCGCACCGCGAGTTTCACGGCGTGAACGTCACGATCCCCTACAAAAAGACCGTGATTCCGTATCTGGACGAGCTCTCGCCCCGCGCCGAACGGCTCGGCAGCGTCAACACGATCCTGAAGCGGGCGGACGGGTCCCTTTGGGGCGGCAACACGGACTGGGACGGTTTCGCGTACCTGCTGCGGCAGACCGGTCTTGACGCCGGCGGGAAAAAAGCACTGGTCCTCGGCAGCGGCGGGGCGTCCGTCACCGTGCAGGCCGTTTTACAGGAAGCCGGCGCCGAAACCGCCGTGATCTCCCGCAGCGGCCCGGACAATTATACGAATCTGGACCGTCACGCGGACGCGGCCCTGATCGTCAATACCACGCCGGTCGGCATGGCCCCGAAGGTCGGGGAAGCGCCGCTTTCGCTTAGGGTATTCCCGCAGCTGGCCGCCGTCATCGACGTGATCTACAATCCGGCCCGCACCGCGCTGCTGCTCGAGGCGGAAGCGCTCGGTATCCCGGCCTTCAACGGACTGCCCATGCTGGTCGCGCAGGCGGCCGAAAGCAGCCGCATCTGGGGACTCTGCCGGGATCCGGAAGCAGAGACGAAAAGGATCCTTCCCCTCCTTCGCCGGGAGCAGGAAAATATCATTCTGATCGGCATGCCCGGCTGCGGCAAGAGCACCATGGCCCGAATGCTGGGGCAGCGCTTGCGCCGCCCCGTTTACGACTCGGACAAAGAGGTCGAAAAAGAGATTGGCTGCTCCATCCCCGACTTTTTTGCCCGGGAAGGCGAAGAAGCCTTCCGCCGGATCGAGACCCGCGTCCTGACCCGGCTCGGCGCCCTTTCCGGCATCGTGCTCGCGACCGGCGGCGGCGCCGTCACCCGGCCGGAGAACTATCCGCTGCTGCATCAGAACGGCACGATCGTCCGGATCCGCCGCCCGCTCTCCCAGCTTTCTTCCAAGGGCCGGCCGCTTTCCCAGAGCCGGAACGTGGACGAGCTTTACCGGGAGCGCGCCGCCGCCTATGAGCGCTTCGCCGATCTCACCGTGGACTCTCAGCCGGAACGGACGGATACACTCAAAAAGATCCTGGAGGTGCTTTCATGAAGATCCTTGTTATCAACGGGCCGAATCTGAACCTGCTTGGTCTGCGTGAGCCGGCCATTTACGGCCGCAGATCGTACGCCGACCTGCTCGAATTCATACAAAAAAGCGCCGCCGCGCTGGATCTGGAAGTCGAATGCTTCCAGTCCAATCACGAAGGCGCCATTGTCGATAAGATTCAGGAGGCCTACGGGAAATTTGACGGCATCGTGATCAATCCGGCCGCTTATACCCATACCAGCATCGCGATCCTGGACGCTTTAAAAGGAGTCGGCCTGCCTGCCGTGGAGGTGCATCTTTCCGATATCAGTACCCGTGAGTCCTTCCGCCGCATTTCTTACGCCGGCCTGGCCTGCGAGATCAGCTATATCGGGCTGGGTTTCGAAGGATACCGGAAGGCACTGGAGTATTTAAAGAAGGTCCTACTTTAGAAGCTCTTTGATCTGCCGTTCGTACGCGTCGGGATCCGCGCCGATCACCGCTTCCCCGACCAGCTCGCCCTTCTCATTTAAGAAGAAGGTTACCGGAATATACTGAGAAGAGACAAAAGCCAAAAGCTCCGCGGTCGGCATGACGTTCAGATAAGTCACGCCGGCCTGTTTGATCAGGTCCTTACCGTCCTTTAAGCCGCCGTCCATCGCGTCCAGCAGGATCCCGACCACCGCCAGACCGTCCGCCTGATATTTCTGATGCAGGGCTTCCAGTTCCGGCAGCTCGCGGATGCAGGGCGGACACCAGGATGCCCAGAGATTGACCATGGTCAGCTTCTGCGCGGCGCAGACCTCGCTGAGGAAGACCTGCTTTCCCTCCAGATCCACGGTCTCCAGAAAGCGCGGCGCCGGCTGCACCGTTTCCGTCTCTGTTTGTGAGGGGGCCGCTTCTTTCGTGCCCGCTTCCGCTTTGGTCGTCTCCGCCGCCGGCTGAGATGACGTCTCCTTCCCCGTCCCGGAAGTTTCTTCCTTCAGCGGGACCGAACAGGCCGAAACAAGCAGGCATAACAGAAGCAGGCACAGCCAGCATTCCATTTTTCCGTTGATCTTCTTCATCTTTCTTCCTTCTCTACTTTTTTCTTCTCTCCCGCCCCGAAGCCGAATTTCAGCGCGCCGGCCGGGCAGGCTGCCACACATTTGCCGCAGCGGATGCATTCCGCGCTGTTCGGATCCATCTGCGGCTTCACCTGCATATCGCAGCACTTTTCACAGGCGCCGCAGGCAATGCATTTTGTCTTGTCCAGCCGGATCTTTAACAGGCTGATCTTCGCAAATAAGCCGTAAAACGCGCCCAGCGGACACAGATATTTGCAGAAAGGCCGGTGGATAAACACCGAGGCCAGCAGCACCAGCCCCAGGATCCCGAGCTTCCAGACGTAGAGGAAATGCGCCGCGCTCCTTAAGCCCTTGTTCAGAAGCACCAGCGGCAGTCCCGCTTCCAGCGTTCCCACCGGGCAGAGCCAGGCGCAGAAATACGGCACGGACAGGCCCATCTCATCCCGCAGGATGATCGGCAGCAGGATCACAAGAATCACCAGCACGGCATATTTGAGCCGCCGCAGCGGCCTGTCCCATTTTTCCGGGATCACGAACTTTTTCGTGGGGATCTTATATAAAAGCTCCTGGATCAAGCCGAACAGGCAGAGCCAGCCGCAGATAAAACGGCCGACCAGCACGCCGACGGTCAGCAGAAAGCCCAGCACGTAGAAAGGGAACTTCACCTTCCGGCCGGTAAAAGAAGCCTGCAGCGCGCCGATGGGGCAGGCTCCCAGCGCCCCAGGGCAGGAATAGCAGTTCATGCCCGGAACGCAGAAGCGCTTCAAGGCGCCGTCATAGATCGTCCCCTTGAAAAAGCCCGCCAGATGCGCATTCGAAGCAAGGCCCCAGAAGGCCTGCACCACCTTTCGTATCCGTCCCTGCTTCTTTCCCCTATCCAATGCCGATACACTCCAGACAGACCCGGACCGCCTTCTGGAGCACCAGCTCCATGTCGCCCGAAAGCGCGCCGAAAAGAAGGAGGGCGGCGCCGATCCCCAGCAATAAAAAAGATGCCGCTTTGGAAAGATTCTTTCTCATGACGGCATCATTATATCGGGCAAAAGGTCCGTTGTCAAATCCCCGCCCGTCTTTTACGGCAGCCGGTTCCAGATAAGGTTTTGTATGGCAAAGACGGCGCCCGCAAGTTTTCGCAGCTGCGGATCCAGCCCCGACATGTACCCCAGTTCGCTGCCCCGGTAACGGATGGTCCGATCCCGGTCTCCGTATGAAAAATGGAGGCTTATTTCAAAAGACGTACGCCCGCTTCCCGCACTTCCCTGATACTCGTCGGAAAGATCCTCCAGCGAAAGACACTGAAGATAAAGCTCCTTCATTACCTCTTTAGGCAGGATCAGCTGACTGCCCGAAGTCTCTTCCTGCCGATAGCGCGGCTGCCCCGCCTGCCAGCTTCCCGGCTCATAATCGATGCTCGTCCAGTGACTCCTCCTGTAGCTGCCGGTCTCGCTTTCGTAAGAAAACGCCCGGTCCTCGTATTCCTCCATGCCGCAGTAGGCGTAATCGATGGAAAAGCTGAAATCGGCCGGCAGCTCTGCGTCCAGGAGCCTTCGAATATGCGCCTCGGCCTGATCCAGCGTCGTATCCTTCCCGAAGCTCGGGAAGGCGTCGCCCGACATCATCAGTTCCCCGGCCTGCGCCCAGATCGCAAAGCGCTCGTTGTCCCCGACCGTATAATCGGCCAGCTCGGAAAAATACGACGGCGTGCCTTCCCCAAACTCATGCAGCATCAGGATCCCTTCGGCCCCAAGCTGTACGCCTCGAAAGGCTTTATCCAGACCATGCAGGGAAGATCCTTCCGATTCGATATTCATCAGGACCCGGATCGGGCCGTCGCTCTTCCTCTCGCCCCGGATCACGGACAGAGGCTCCAGCGTAAACAAACGGTAACCGTTTGAGCGGCCCCATCTCTCGTTATAGATCTCAATGTCCTTGATCTCCGTCACTTTTGCCCGTACGACCAGAGACGCTTCCGAAAAGAGCTGATGTTCGGTCAGGAAAGCCAGGCAGGCTTCCGACGACATCTGAACACCTCCCGAGCCCAAGAAAGGGAAAGCGCCTTTTGTCCCGATCACCACGTCTCCCGACCTAAGCAGGATCTTTTCCGGATCGTCCTTCGGGACCGGCACGGCGGCAGAGCCCAGCACCTGCCGTATCTTCTTTTCCGCCTGCGTGAGCGTTAAGCTTTCCGGGTATTCCGTAAAGAATCCCTGTACGTGCGCCGTCCCTTCGTGCGTCTCCAGGATCGCGCCGTAGCCTGTATGAAGCTCGTAGGCAATGCCGTCCGTCTGCCGGGCCGCAGGCAGCTTCGTCAGCAGGAAGATCCCCTCCTGCGGCTTGACTCCGTCGGGGAACACCGATCTCCAGTTTTTCATTCCCGGCAGGATGAAATTCATCCCCGCCACCGAAGAATTCTCCGGATACTCGGTCATCACTGCCGTCAGTTCTTTCCCCTCTTCCCATTCGCCCTTGACAAGCCGGATCGGGTGCAGGGTCAGCGTCACCTGATTCGCCGCCGTCCCTTTCGCGCCGCGCCCGTCCATCCCGCTTTCCCAGCGAAGAATGCTGGCGACCACGATCAGATCGGCTCTTTCCAGAAGCTGTTCGTCCGAATACCAGACGATCTTGGCCTGCGCCTGCTCCGCCGTCTCCGTGGAAGACTCTGCCGAACTGACATGAGGTTCTGTTATCTTCGGATCTTCTCCCGTTGTCTCGCCTGCCCGGCCCGGATCCGAAGCACCGGCCGTTTCGTTCAGGCTCTCTGTTTCGGAGGGTATCCGGTTCGGATCCCGATGCATCCAGAAATTGATGCCTGCCGCCAGCACAAAGACCGCCGCCAAAGCTCCGGCCCAGGAATACAGGCGTTTTCGTTTCTCACGCACTACCCTCTCTTTTCCGACCTCTGACAGCGCGCCGGCCGCCTCCGGATCCGCCTCCTGCCAGTATTTTTCGTCGATATTCCCCATGTTTTTCAATAAATCCGAGCTATTCATTCCACAGATCCTCCCGAATCAGCTTTTCTTTCAGCTGTTTTCTCAGACGGTACAGAAGAACACGGACGTGATTTTCTTTTAAGCCGTTTATCCCGGCGATCTCGGAAACGCTGTAAAAATACAGATAGCGCTGCAGAAAGACCTTTCTTTCCCGCTCTGCCAGATCTTCCAGAAAGCTTTCGAACGCTTCTTTCAGACTGAGAGCCTCCGCCCAGTCCCGGCCGTCCTGTCCGGGAAGACTGTCTTCCAGCTCTTCCAGGACGCTTTCCACTTCGCCGCCGCCCCGCTTCCCGGCCAGCTTTTCATCCAGCCGGTCCAGCGCGCGCCGGCGGCAGAGCATAAACAGAAAACTTTTCAGGTTTTCGGGCTCGGCCGGCGGGATCGCTTTCCAGGCATCCAGATACACGTCGTTCTCGACCTCTTCCGCATCCTCGTAACTGCCCAGAATCCGCCCCGCAAACGCGCGCAGGCCGGAACCGTACCGGCGTTTCGCCTCTGCGATCGCGTCTTCGGAGTGAAGCTGAAATAAAGCGAGAATGGGATCCGTCATAGTCGTTTTCTTCTGTCCTTTCTGCTTCTTATATCGGGAAAAGGAACGGATTCGTTACAAAACTATCACACGCGGCAGAATAAATCAATAAACGGCGGAATAAACGATAAGAAAAAGAGCCCCGGTCTCCCGGAGCTCTTTCTGTGAGATCGTTTCAGGCTTAGAAGATGCCCTGGCACATCATGGCATCCGCGACCTTCTGGAATCCGGCCAGGTTCGCGCCGGCAACCAGGTCGTAGCCCAGGCCGTAGCGTTCGGCAGCTTCCGCGGAGGATCTGTAGATGTTGGTCATGATCTTGTGCATCTTGGCATCGACCTCTTCGGCCTCCCAGTACAGGCGGGCGGAGTTCTGAGCCATTTCCAGTTCGGACACGGACACGCCGCAGGCGTTGACGGCCTTGGACGGGGCAACCAGCATATGCTTCTGCTCCTTCAGGAAAGCCAGCGCGTCGTTGGTGGTCGGCATGTTCGCGACTTCGATGTAGTACTTCACGCCGCTGGCAGCGATCTTCTCGGCCTCAGGCATTCTGACGTCGTTCTGAATGGCAGCGGGCATATAAACGTCAACGTCCTTAACGCCCCAGCACTTCTGGCCTTCGACGAATTCGCAGCCGAATTTCTCAGCGTAAGGCTTGCAGTGCATAGGATCCTTCGCACGCATATCAAGCACGAAGTTGAGCTTTTCTTCGGTGATGACGCCTTCCGGATCATGGATGTATCCGTCGGGACCTGCGAAATAGGTGACCGCAGCGCCGAGCTCGGCAGCCTTCTTCATGATGCCCCAGGCAACGTTGCCGAAGCCGCTGATGGCGAGCTTCTTGCCGGCCATGTTCAGACCGTCGTGCTTTAAGACTTCTTCCAGATAGTAGACAGCGCCGTAGCCGGTCGCTTCCGGACGAAGGATGGAACCGCCGGTCTTGATGTCCTTGCCGGTCATGGCACCCAGCTCCGCAGCGCCCTTGATGCGGCGATACTGGCCGTACAGATAGCCGATCTCACGTCCGCCGACACCTACGTCACCGGCCGGAACGTCGACATCGGGACCGATGTGACGGATAAACTCGGTCATGAAGGCCTGGCAGAAACGCATGACTTCGCCGTCGCTCTTGCCGCGGGGATCGAAGTCGGAGCCGCCCTTGCAGCCGCCGATCGGCAGGCCGGTCAGAGCATCTTTGAAGATCTGCTCGAAGCCGAGGAACTTCATGGTATCAAGGGTCACGTTGGAAGCAAAACGCAGACCTCCCTTGTACGGGCCGAGGGCCGCGTTGAACTGTACGCGGTAGCCGCGGTTTACGTGATACTTCAGCTGATCGTCCATCCAGACAACGCGGAATTCGATCGTGCGTTCCGGCTCAACCATGCGTTCCAGCAGGCTGGCGGCTTCATACTCGGGATGCGCGTTCAGCAGAGGTTCGACGGAAGTCAGAACTTCTTCTACGGTCTGAAGGAAAAGGGGCTCGTTCGCGTTCTTGGCCTTGGTTTCGGCCAGAACTCTTTCAAGATAAGCATTCATGGTAAACTTCCTCCTGTTATTCAGTTTGAGTTTGGGTTTCGATGCCTTTAATTTCATCTATAGAATACCACAGGAACGCCTTCTTGTCACTACGAAAATAAAAAGAAATATTCCCGTTTTCTTTCTTTTTTCACCCTCTTTCACTTACGATTCGTTACCCAAACAGGCCGGCTTCTTTGGAAAAGAAAGGCGCCCCGCCAGCTATCGCGTTTTTTAATGTTTCTTTATTTTGTTATAGTTTTATCTGATATCAAGAATAAAAAAGGACTATTAGCCAGGGCGAAAAGAATGGGGTATGATGAGGCGCGTCAGACCTCTTCCTCAAAGGGGAAGGCGGAAGGAGCCAGCTTGATACACATCCGAGATCTGTATAAAACCTATCACTTAAAAAGCGGAGACGTGCACGCCCTGCGGGGCGTCAGCCTGGATATCGCGGACGGCGACATCTACGGCGTGATCGGCTATTCCGGCGCAGGCAAGTCCACGCTGGTGCGCTGCCTCAATCTTCTGGAGATCCCCGATGCCGGCAGCGTCCGCGTAGACGGCACGGAGCTTTGCCGCACGGAAAGCGGAAAGCTGGTCCGTCTTCCGGACAAAGAGCTGAACCGCGTCCGCCGGGGCATCGGCATGATCTTCCAGCATTTCAATCTTCTGGACCGTTCCACCGTTTTTGACAACGTCGCCTATCCGCTGAAGTTTACCGGACTTTCGAAGGAAGAGATCCTCTCGCGCGTCACGGAAATGCTGGCGCTCGTGGACCTTTCCGATAAAGCCGCCGCCTATCCCTCACAGCTCTCCGGCGGCCAGAAGC
>JAFZRH010000032.1 GCA_017619975.1 Lachnospiraceae bacterium
GAACCTCACCCGCGTCACGGCCGAGAAGGAGCGCATCGGAGCGGAGCTGTCTCTGGCTACCCGGATTCAGGCAGCTATGCTTCCTCATGTCTTTCCTCCCTTCCCCGACCGACGGGAATTCGATCTCTATGCTTCCATGGATCCCGCCAAGGAGATCGGAGGCGATTTCTACGATTTCTTCCTGATCGACGACGACCATCTGTGTCTGGTCATCGCGGACGTATCCGGCAAGGGCATTCCTGCGGCGCTGTTCATGATGGCCTCCAAGATCATCCTGCAGAGCTGCGCCAGGCTGGGCAATTCCGCGGCGGCGATCCTGACCCGGACCAACGAAGCCATCTGCTCCAATAACCCGGAGGATATGTTCATCACGGTATGGCTCGGGATCCTGGAGATCTCCACCGGAAAACTGACGGCAGCCAACGCCGGACATGAATACCCGGTCTTAAAACGGGCCGACGGGCGCTTTGAACTTTTTAAGGACAAACACGGTTTTGTGGCCGGCGGCATGGAAAACGTGCAGTATAAGGAGTACGAGCTTCAGCTTTCTCGGGGCGATAAGATCTTTGTCTATACGGACGGTGTCGTGGAAGCGCAGGATGCAGCGAAAGAGCAGTTCGGTACGGGACGGATGCTGGCCGCGCTGAACGAAAGCCGGGACGCCGCACCGGAACAGATCCTGAAAAACGTGCGCGGCGCGGTGGACGAATTTGTAAAAGACGCGGAGCAGTTCGACGATCTGACGATGCTCTGCCTGGAATACAACGGAAAAGGAAATTGACGGCATGACGATCAAACTAAGCGGTCAGATCGATTCCAACAATGCGGCTTTCGCAGAAAAGGAGATATTGGCGCAGCTGGAAGCACAGGGGGACGCTGCTGTCATTTTTGATGCTTCCGCGCTCGACTATATTTCTTCCGCGGGCCTTCGGGTGCTGCTGCGCATCCGGAAAAAGGTCCCGGACATGCGGATCACCGGCGTGAAGCCCGAAGTTTATGAAATCTTCGACATGACCGGCTTCACGGAGATGATGACGGTCGAAAAAGCGTACCGCGTCGTTTCCGTCGAAGGCTGTGAGGAGATCGGACGGGGCGCCAACGGGACGATCTACCGCATCGATCAGGACAACGTCGTCAAGGTCTACAACAACGCCGATGCGCTGGCCGATATTCAGCATGAACGGGAGGTGGCCCGGTTGGCGCTGATCCTCGGGATCCCCACGGCCATATCCTACGATGTCGTTAAAGTCGGAGATAGCTACGGCTCCGTTTTCGAGCTGCTGAACGCCAGATCCTTCTCCGCGATCCTGGCGGCAGAGCCGGAAAAAATGGACTGGTGCGTGAAGGAATACGTCGATCTGCTCAAGAAGATCCACGGTACCGTCGTTCCGGCGGGGAAGCTTCCGGACATGAAGGAAAAGGTCCTGTCCTGGGCCGGATTCCTGCAGGACTATTTGCCGAAGAAAGCCGGCTGGAAGCTCCTTTCCCTGGTGGAGGCGGTGCCGCATGACGACCACATGATCCACGGCGATTACCATACGAAGAACGTGGTACTGCAGAACGACGAGGTCCTGCTCATCGACATGGATACGCTGTCGGTCGGTCACCCGATCTTCGAGCTGGCCTTTATGTTTAACGCCTTTCAGGGATTTTCCGAAAAGGATCATGAGATCATCAAGAAATTTCAGGGATTCGACTACGAAACTGCCTCCGTTTTCTGGCACAAGGTCCTCGCGGCTTATCTGGGAACAAACTGCCGGACAAAGATCCGGGAAGTCGAAGACAAAGCCCGCATCCTCGGCTATACGCGTCTGATCCGCCGCTCTATCCGGCGGGGCGGCCTGGAAACCGAGGCGGGCCGGGAGGAGATCGCCTTCCGGAAGGAACGGCTGCTGGCGTTGCTGGAGAAAACAGATATGCTGACTTTCAGCCTTCAGGAAATGGAGATCGACGCCGTAAAGGAGAATCTGGCGGAGGTGCATGCCTTCGTGAATGAACATCTGGAAGCGGCCGGCTGCCCGCTGAAAGTAAAACGGCAGATCGATCTTGCCGTCGAAGAGATCTTCATCAACATTGCCAGCTATGCGTATGCGCCGGAAAAGGGAAAAGCCACCGTTCGCGTGGAGGTGTCGGAGGATCCCGTTGCGGCGACGGTCACCTTTACGGACCGCGGGATCCCGTATGATCCCCTGGCGAAGGAAGATCCCGATATCAGTCTTTCGGCGGAGGAGCGCGAGATCGGCGGTCTGGGTATTTTCGTAACGAAGAAGCTGATGGATGACGTAAGCTATACCTACAAAGATGGTCAGAACATTCTGACGCTGACCAAAAATCTGTAAACGGGCGGGAGAGAAGACGTGGATCTTTCGGGAAAAATCGATCTGCATATGCATACGACGGTCTCCGACGGCACGGATACGCCGCAGGAGATCGCAGCGCGGGTCCGGGAGGCCGGAATCGCGCTTTTTTCCGTGACGGATCACGATGCGGTAAAGGCCGGCCGGATCATTCCTCCGATGCTTGCGGAAGGCGATCCGGTCTTTCTGACCGGCGTAGAGTTTTCCTGCCGGGATCAGGAAGGAAAATATCATATCCTGGGCTACGGCTATGATCCGGACGCCGCGCCGATCCGAAAGCTCGTAGAGAGCGGGCATCGCTTCCGCATCCGCAAGCTCAAAGCGCGGCTGGATTTCCTGAAGTCAAAATACGGCTTTTCCTTTCCGAAGAAGGAACAGGAGGAGCTCTTTTCGCTGGACAATCCGGGGAAACCGCATATCGCGAACATGATGGTCCGCGAGGGGTATGCCGGAACGAAAGAGGAAGCCATCCGGAACTACATCAATCAGCTGCGTTTCGGGGACGTCTATTTCCATCCGGAAGAGGCCATAGGCGGCATTCTGGAAGGGGGCGGCATCCCCATTCTGGCGCATCCGCCCTTTGGGAGCGGAGAGGAGCTGATCGTCGGAGAAGAAATGGACCGCCGCCTACGGAAGCTGATGGATATGGGGCTTCAGGGCGTGGAGGCGTTCTACGCCGGCTTTGACGAAAAGCTCCGGAAAGAGATGCTTTCCCTGGCGGCGCGCTACGATCTCTACGTTACCGCGGGCAGCGATTACCACGGAAAAAATAAAACGGTCTCGCTGGGCGATACCGGCCTGGGCGGGCCCGACGAATGGCCGGACGGTCTGCGAAGATTCCTGAACGACGTCAGGAAGCAAAGAGGACAGGAAACATAAGAGGATATCGGTATGAAAGAACAGGCGGCTAACGCCAGGATGGTCACCAAACTGCTGTTCCGGCTGCTGCCGATCCAGATCCTTCTGGCGGCGGTAGGGGCGGTAAACGGCCTCGTGTCCAGCTTTTTTGCCAGCAATTATGTAGGCATCGACGCCATGAGCGCAGTGGGGTTATACAGCCCGCTGAATATGCTGATCTCTTCCGTCAGCACGGTGTTGGTCGGCGGTTCGGTCATCCTGTGCGGGAAGTACATGGGGGAAAACCGGAAAGACAGGATGCAGAATGTCTTTTCCCTGAATCTTGTCACCTCCGCTCTGATCGCGCTGCTCTTTACAGTCCTTGTCCTGGCCATGGGGGTTTTTGACCTGAGCGGGTTTCTGACAAAGGACGGAACGGTCCGTCCGATCCTGAACCGGTATCTGACAGGACAGGCGATCGGGATCTTTCCGCTCATGCTGGGCAATTCCTTTGCCGCGTTCCTCTCTCTTGAAAACAAAGGCCGGCGGACTTTTGCCGCCAGCCTGATCTATATACTGATAAACGTGCTGCTGAACTTCCTGCTTGTCCAGATTTTTCAGCTGGAAGCTTTGGGACTTGCGCTGGCGTCTTCTCTGGGCATGTGGGTTTTTATGGGTGTGCAGGCGCAGTTCTATTTTTCCGGAAAGTCCCACCTGCGGCTTCGGGTCAGGTCGTTAAGCTTCAGCGACATCGGAGAGATCCTGCGTATCGGCATTCCCGGGGCGCTCAGCAACGTCTATCAGACTGTCAGAGGCCTTATCGTCAACAACCTCCTGACAAGCTTCGTCGGGAGCGTGGGCATCTCGGCCTTTGCCGCAGCAGACAATGTCATGCGCATTTTCTGGTCTGTCCCGGTGGGGATGCTGGCCGTGTCCCGTATGCTTATCAGTGTCAGCGTGGGAGAAGAGGACCGGCAGACCCTGACAGACGTGATGCGTGTCATGTTCAAACGCTTTCTGCCGCTGCAGACGGCAATATCCGCTGTCATCATCCTTTGCGCGGTCCCTCTGACGAGGATCTTTTTCCAGGATCCTGCCGAGTCTGTCTATATGATGACGGTGTGGGGCCTCCGTATCCTGCCGACCTGCATGCCGCTCAGCATCATCTGCATGCACTTTACCTGTTACGGACAGGCCTCCGGCAAGCATTTCCTGGTGCATCTGCTGGGCCTGCTGGACGGCGTGGTCTGCGTGGCAGGTTTTACGGCGCTGCTGATCCCCGTCCTCGGGATGAACAGCGTCTATATCGCCAACCCGCTCAACGGTCTGGTTACCACGCTGACGATTCTTGTCTATGCCTGGGTGCGGAAAAAGAAATTCCCGCGGAACATGGATGATCTGATGGTGATCCCCGACAGCTTCGGCGCGTCCAAAAGCGACCGCATGGATTTAAGCGTCAGAAGTATCGAAGATGTCGTCAGCATTTCCGCGCAGATCAGACGCTTCTGCCTGGAGCACGGTATCGACAAAAGGCGTGCCAATCTGGCGGGCCTGGCGATGGAAGAGATGGCCGGCAATGTCGTGGATCACGGTTTCACGAAAGACAAAAAGAATCATTCCATTGACGTACGCGTAGCCCATAAAAATGATGACGTGATCCTGTGCATCAAGGATGACTGTGTTCCTTTTGACCCGGGCGAACGCCAGAAGATCGCCGAGAATGACGATCCCGCCAAAAACATCGGGATCCGCCTGGTCTTTAAAACCGCACGTGATGTGCAGTATCAGAACATCCTTGGACTCAACGTGCTGACGATCCGGATATGACGGCGCAAGCCGATATTTATTGCCTTGATCCGGCGGGATGAGGAGTGAGAAATGAGGACCGAATACAAAAACGACATCACCATGGATCCCTCCGGCTTTGTGCTGCTGGCGGACTTTGTGCCGCACATCGTACAGGAGATCCGGTACTATTCCACGTACAATTTTATCGGAGAACGGATAGACGGTTATGAGGAGCCCTGCGCGATTCTTACAAAAGAGGCCGCACGGGCGCTGAAATCCGTCAGCAACGAAGCTTTTGTCCAGGGTTACCGCCTCAAGATTTTTGACGCCTACCGTCCGGCCTGCGCGGTCAGACAGTTCGTTCTCTGGGGTATTGAAGATCAGGATATCCGCATGAAGCCATACTTCTATCCCGGTCTGAGAAAGCAGGAGCTGTTCAGCAGGGGGTACATCGCCAAACAGTCCAGCCACAGCCGGGGCAGTGCGGTTGATCTGACGCTTCTGGACATGCAGACCGGCAAGGAATTGGACATGGGCAGCCCCTTCGATCTGTTCAGCGAGCTGTCCCACCCGGACTGCCGGGATATCACTGCCGAGCAGTACCGAAACCGGATGCTTCTTCAGCATCTGATGGTCCGCAGCGGGTTTTTGCCTATCGACTGTGAGTGGTGGCACTTTTCCCTGAAAGAGGAGCCCTACCCTGACACTTATTTCAATTTCCCAGTCTCGTCGGCATATCTGAGACGGTAAAACAGAAGATTTTCCTCAGGAAACACCTGTCTTATGCACATACATGCGCGAGAGTTCCTCGTCGCTTCCTTTGACCATGCACAAAAACTCCCAGCCGTATCTTTCGTAAAAACCGGTATGGTCGGTCAAAAGATAGAGCGTATCGATGCCCATCGCCGCCATATCGTCGCAGACGTACTGCAGCAGAAATCCCGCGATCCCCTGATTCCGGTATTCTTCATCCACATAGACGGCGCACACGTTCGGCGCCAGATCTTTCCGCTCGTGAAAGTCGTTCTCGATCACGCCGCATCCGGCAATGATCTTATGCTTCCGAACCACGACGTACCACTGCGGGATTCCGCTTTCTTCCCCCAGGCAGCTGCGGATGCTTTCCCGATACGCTTCCAGCGGCACATGCCATCTTTCATGAAACCAGACGGCGATCTCTTCCCATGCTTCCGGCCAGTCACGGACGGGAATACAGACCTCCCCGCGCAGCAGCTCGATTTCGAGAATATTGTCCTCAAAAAAGATGTATTCTCCGATCCGCAGGCTTTCCTTCTCCACGCCGAATTCATCCCGATTGTACTCGGCGTCATCCCATTCGCAGGCGCCGGTGAACGTCTCGCCGCTTTCGCATAGGATCCGGACTGTTGTATTGTTGTATTTCGACAGTTTGTTCATATATTTTTCCCCTTTGAGTTTTCCCGGTCCATATTAGCACATTCAGCCAGGGAAAGACAAGGTTTTGCGGGAAAGCCCGGGGCGCACAGTGCCCTGAATCGGAGAAAAAAGCGTCTCGCAGGAGGTTTCCCCCGGAGACGCTTTGCTCAGGAATGAATCATTTTAAATTTGCCGGTCTTTATACAGACGCAATGATGACGTGGCAGATGCCGAAGAGCAGTGCCAGCAGCGCAGACAGGATCCCGCCTGCCCAGACTGATCCCGTTTTCTTGTACATCAACCGGTTGGTAATGGCGCAGGTCGGTGTAATGATGATGGCGGACAGCAGTTCCAGCGTCGAAAAGTTTGTGGAAAGATCCTTCCATCCGCTGTTTTCGATCCCCAGATGACCGGTCGTGTAAAGGCTGGTATACTGGATCGCCAAAAGAATGATGATCGCCAGGCTCGAGCCCAGGATGATCAGCAGGTAATTGACCCATTCTTTTGCATTGTTCACCCGCGTTACAGAATTGAACACGACCGCATTTACCAGATGAGCCAGCAGCCAGAAAGGCAGGTACTTCAGAAAATTGATCCAGTGCAGATGATTCATCGGGGTAATGTCAAACTGCATGAAGGAAACGAACGTCCCTGTCAGGTCGTAGAAGAGGCAAAGCACCAGGTAGGCGATGCCGAACGTCGTCAGCGCCAGAAGGACCGCCTTTCCGATCTGCTTTCCGGGGATATTGAAGCCCAGATTGTCCAGGGTAGAACCTCTCTTTTTCCCGATGAAGAAATAGACCAGAACGACCACCAGGATCAGGATAGCGGAAGTGATCAGATTCATAACGACCGTCGGGTTGAGTCCGGGTGCAGAGAAATACAGGCCCTGCGGCAGCAGCTGCCAGGTCTTGTAGATGCCCGGCCAGCCGCTGACTTTGAAATACAGCAGCAGCATGGGGAGCTGCAGGCACAGAAACAGAAGAGCAAAGAGCCCGCCTTCTTTCCAGTTGTGGATCTCGTTCATGCTGGCCGGCTGAGGCCGTCTGATCGTCGCAAAGAAACGGGTATCCGCCAGCGAGAGCGCCAGCGATATCACAAAAACAAAGAAGCCGAAGAAGCCGAAGAACAGGAAAAACTGCCGCAGACCCCAGATCTGATCGTCCCGATCCAGCGTCGCCGCGCCGCCCCGGAGCGTAATATCCATGAAATCGATCATGTCCCCGACCGGCTTTTTGTCAAAAACAGCCAGGATATGGATATTGGGATACGTAAACGCCGCCCGCAGCTTGCCGATCCCCGCAATGGCGATCGCCGCGTTCCGTTCCAGCGGCGCCTTGTTTCCGTACATGAAATAGATATCCATGTCCAGATCGCGGACGCCGGCACCGGCTACGAACTGGGGAGAATGGGTATAGTTATAATTGTCCAGATCCGTATTCCAGACAGTTTGGCCGAATTCGTCTTTCGAGCCGAAGATCGTGGCGGCATTGACCGGATAAGCCGTCAGCGCATAGCCGTATGATCCGTTCGGAAGCTTTTCGATCGGATTAAAAGAGAAAGAAGCAATGACCAGGGAGCGGGGGACGATGACGGAAGGATCCGTATCGTGCGCTTTCCAGGCCGTCGCCGCCGCGTTCTGATTCCACATGTTTCCGCGGGAGTGGCCGATCATGCCGATCTTATTCTGATCGACCTGCGGCAGAGACCCCAGATACTGAAGGGCTGCGTAGGCGCCGTCGTCCCATTCCGGATAGGCGACGGGATCATTGGCTCCGGAATATCCCATGGCATAGGCGTCAAAAGCGATCACGATGTACCCGCGGCGGGCAAATTCCAGAGACACCCCTACCATCGTATTGTAATGCGCGGAATAGCCGTGCGCCATCACGATAGCCGGAAGCTTATTCTCCGGAGAAGCATCCTTCGGCATCCACAGCTTTGCATAAAGAGAGACGTTCTGTTCCGTGACCAGGCGGACCTCGCTGACCGAAACTTTCCCCCAGTCAGAGCTGATGCAGCCGGCAAGGATACTCGCCGCCAGCACGATAACAAGAGATACAACGGCGATGATACGGGGGGTTTTGCTTGCTTTCATAAAGTGATCCTCTCATTGCAGGAAAGGAGCGCTCCTTTCCTGAAAGAGCGCTCCCGGAAAACCGCTTAGTTCTGCTTGCTGCAGCCATAGATCCAGCCGTTGGTCGTATCGGTGATGATCAGGCTGCCGTCCTCCTGAAGCGCCAGGTTCCAGTTGACGACATTGGACGTATCCGCCTTGCTGGTAACGGTCAGGTTGAACGCATCGGCAAACACATAGGTGTTGTCATTGATCTGGATACCGGCGATCATATACTGAACGGAATCCCCGGTAAAGACAAAGGTCTGTCCCTGTCCCGCCAGAGACGTCTCCACACCGGCCACGGTCATGCTGTTCAGATCCCAGGTTCCGACAAGCTCGTCTGCGGCAATGGCTTTGCCGTTGTTTTCCTGCGATTCGCTGGGTTTATAGGCGAGCGGATCCGTATCGTCCGGTCTTTTCTCGCAAAGATAGATTACGCCGTACTCCGCATAGGTGATCACGAGGGTTCCGTCATCCTTCAGTTCGTAGGCCCAATCACCGACGTAGCTGGGATCGGCCTTATACCAGAAGTGCATGGTCACGTCGTCTTTCCACTCGTAACCTTCTTCATTGATCTCCTGCCCGTCCTGATAGAACCAGATGGTGTCGTCCGTGTACTTGAGGAACCAGCTGTCCACGACATTGACGTAACCGCCGGTGATAAGATCCCAGGCCGTGATCTGCCAGATGCCGGGAATCGTTTCCCGCAGGATCTCATTCACGCTCTTGGTGACAGGTTCTGTAGCGGCAGGCGTCGTTTCCGGGGCTTTCGTAGTCTCCGGAGCCTTTGTTGTTTCCGGAGCTTTCGTCTCGACAGGAGTCTGCGTCGGTGCCGCCGTGCTTTCCTTGCCGGAATTCCCGCAGGCTGCCAGGGTGAAGATCAGGACAGCAGCCAGAATAATGCTGAGTTTTTTCATGGTTTTTCTCCTTTTTGTCATTTCGGTTTTTATGATTTCACGATCATGCTACATCAAAACAGTTCCATGCGGTCCGCCTGGGTCCGCAGCCATTCCCTGAAGTCCGGATGCGCGATTTTGATCAGTTCTTCCACGCGCCCTTTCACGTCCAGCCCTCTGAGCCAGGCTACGCCGTATTCGGTGACCACGTAATCCACATCGTTGCGGGAAGTCGTCACGACCGATCCGGGAGCCAGCATGGGAACGATCTTGGAATGCAGCACCTCTTTTCCTTCTGAATCGCGGGTCGAATAGGTGGAATGCATGGCCAGGATCGATTTGCCGCCCGGCGAGAGCTGGGAACCGATGACCGTATCCGCCTGTCCGCCGCTGCCGGAATACTGCCGGTAACCGACCGATTCGGAGGCGCACTGGCCGGTCAGGTCGACCTCCAGCGTCGCATTGATGGAAACGAATTTATTGACCTTGGCGATCTCTCCGGGATTGTTGGTGATCAGGCAGGACTTAAACAGGACGGAAGGATTGTCGTCCAGAAAGTCGTACAGTCTTTTGCTTCCCACGGTGAAAGAGCAAAGAGAGACCCCGTCATAGTAACCCTTCCGGGAATTGTCGACCGCGCCGCATTCGATCAGATCCAGCATGGTCTCGGTGAACATCTCCGTCTGGATGCCGAGGTGTTTCTTATTGCGCAGTTCATGCGCTACGGCATTCGGGATATAGCCGATCCCCAGCTGGATCGTCGAGCCGTCTTCGACCAGATCGGCAATATATTTTCCGATGACGGCGTCCTTCTCCGTGTACGGCTGGATCTTTGCCTCGGGGATCGGACGGTCCGATTCGACCAGCGCCGTCACCTGAGAGATATGGACCATCGTATCGCCGAAGGTGCGCGGGAAGTTCGGGTTGACTTCCAGCAAAACGACAGCGCCTTTCTTGATGAGATCCATCTCATAGATCGCGCTGATAGACAGGGACAGATAGCCGTGTTTGTCCATGGGGGCAACCGTGGCGAAAAGGACCGGCCGGCGGCCTTCATAAGCCGCTCTGTCCAGCGCTTTTCCCAGGCAGAACTGGGAACGCTGCGGCACGGTGGTCACCAGGCCTTCTTTATGGGCCTGACGGACGCCGGCCGAGAAAAACCAGCTGATATGATTCACGATGCCCTTCATCTCGGGATCGTGAAAGAAAGAATAATCCTGTGCCGGAACACAGGTCACAAACTGAACGTCCCGCACGCCGGTCGTTTTTAAATATTCCATTTTTTTCAGCAGCGCTGCCGGCTCAGCCGCCGCCTGGGCGCAGACGATGAAATCTTTGCTCTGAATGTGGTCCAGAACCTGTTCAGCAGACATTTTTTTCTCCTGATACAGTTCCTGAGCGGTCTTCATAGGCCTTTCCCCCTTGTTTTTGATGAATCGATGCGGCAATTTTCTGAAAAAACTGTAGCATATCCTTGGGCAAAACGAAAATAGCGCTTTTTCATCTGTTATGAATTGAATTCATGTTCCTGGCCGCGCAGGCAGATTTCGAGAAATTTTTTCATCGGTTCCGTCAAATGTCGGTTTTTGGCATAGCATAAAGACAAGACCCACGGCATCGGCGGATCTTCCACAGAAAGCATCCTGACTTCGGGTTTTCCCCATTTTTCCACAAGCCAGCGGGGCAGGAAGGTAATCCCGAAATTGGCCGCCACCATATCGTACAGCATGTCCCACTGAGAACTTACGAATACGACTTTCGGCTGGAACCCGGCTTTTCTGCAGAAATCATCCACGATCCCCCGAAACATGTAGTCCGGCGTCAGCATCAGAAATGACTCGTTTTTCAGCTCACAGAGCTGTATGGCCTCTTTCCCGGCCAGCGGATGATTCTCCGAAACGCAGCTCACGATCTGTGAGCGGTACACCGGGTTTTTTATGTAGTTTGCGTTTTCAAACGGTTCCAGAACGATGCCCATGTCGATCTGGCCCATGTCCATTTTTTCGATCAGCGTATTGGACGGCGTCTCCTCGATCCTCAGCTTCACGTTCGGATATTCCTGACGGAAAGTGTAGATGCGGGAATAGAAATACGCCGGTCCTGCCGTGGGCGGGATCCCTACGCTCAGGCTGCCCCCCAGTCCCTGAAAATGCTGTTTCAGCGCTTCTGTCTCGGTGGCAAAGAAATTCAGGACTCTTTGCGCATACGTATAAGCCAGTTTTCCTTCTTCCGTTAAGGCAAGCTCTTTGCCGCGTCGGTTGAGGATCTCAACCCCCAGCTCTTCCTCCAGCGCTTTCATGGATTTGCTTAACGTAGACTGACTTAAGTAAAGCTTTTCCGCCGCTTTGGTAAAGCTTTTCTGATTCACGATTTCCACCAGGTATACCAGCTGATTGTGCGTTACCATCTGAACCTCCTGTCACCCCGCGCCCAAGCCGCATAGAACTCTCTTTTTAAGACGCATGGCGCTTACTTCTCTGCACAGAATAGCATAAAGCCGTTTTTTGTGCAAAGTCATGTGTTTTTGATTTCTGTCATGCTCCCGCTCTGATCAGATGGCCCTCCTGTACCGCAGCAAAGGTTGCCAGGGCACAGACGAACAGTCCGCTGTACTTCAAATCAATCATCGACAGCGTGAAGGGCAGAAGAAACAGCGCGATGCCGGTCAGTTTATTCATCACGGTATGTACGGCCGCAAACTCTTTTCGCACAACATATCCGGACAGAATATTGATTATCTTGATCAGCGCTATGACAGCGGTCCAGATGATCAGCCATGTCGGAATATCAAGCACGGGAATCATCTTTATCAGGCAGGCTGCCGCCAGAACAAAATCCGCCGCCGTGTCCAGCTTCGATCCAAAATTACTTACGGTTCCCGTTTTTCTCGCAACGGCCCCATCGATCATGTCGCTGACGCCGGCAGCGATGTACAGCATATAAAAGGCGGGTGAAAACACAGGAAAAAACAGCAATGCGATACTGCAAACAATCCGGCTGCCGGTAACGATATCTGCCATCTTATTCAACGACTTCACCGTGAATGAAAACACGTCCTCCATCCTGACATTTTACATCAAACATTTTTGCTTTGCCTTCCCCATGATCCAGACTTCCACCGTTTAAAAGTGTGTATACCGAAGGATATATGCTGTTCCAAAGTTCATGGCATATAGGGGGGGCATAAATCTTCCACAATAAATTCTTGTCCCCTGGTAAAATAACCGCCTCTGCATTTACTTTCAACAACAGTAATCTTTACTTTTGGCATATTCCACAGCTCCTCTGCAAACCCCAAGTTTACCAACGCTTCATGTTCTTTTCAAACTTGCCTATATAGGTTTGCTTCAATTATATAACCCGAAACTATTCGTTTATGTGAGCATCAGATCTCTTTGTCCGAGCAGAAAATCCAATATGTTCAGATGAACGATGCCGTCATGGCTCATGTCGAGCCGGTCCAGAGACATGACATATTTCGGAGACGCATCCGTGATTCCCCGGTATGCGCCGAATTCTCTCCTGACCGTCTCTTCACCCGCCAGCAGATAGGCAACCTGAATGAAGCATTTCTTTCCGTTTCGGACCGCAACAAAATCCACCTCGCCTTTATAGGTTTTTCCCGCGAATACCGTATATCCTCTCGCTGCCAATTCATTATAAATGATATTTTCCAGGAAGAAGGTGTCTTCGTAATTGATCGTATTGGTGTTGATCGTCCGGAATCCCATATCGACGGCGTACTGTTTTTCTTTATTGGACAGCGCTGTTTTTCCGCTGATATTGTATCGTCCTACGCCGTGGATCAGAAAGGCCTTTTTCATCCGTTCCAGATAATAATACACCGTCCTGCGGGATATCTCCTTATGGTTCTTTCCATACTCTTTCAGCAAATTGTCGATGGACAGTTCTTTCCCGGCATTGGCCAGCAGGTACTGTGAAAAATCTAAAAAGGCCTTTTTGTCCGCGCTCCTGCTCTTTCCGATAATGTCCCGATTCACGATCCCCTCATACAGTGTGGAAAGATATCTCTTGACGGAGACTTCGTCCGGATAATCAAAGCGCAGCGGAAACCCGCCCCATTTCAGATAATCAAAGAACAGGTCATCCGTCCAGGGCTTCTGATTCAGTTCATAATACTGTTTCATCTCCGCAAAAGAAAACGGAAACACTTCAAATTCCACGGTCCTTCCGGTGAGCAGCGAAGCCAGTTCCCCTGACAGCAAAGTTGAATTGCTCCCCGTAACAAAAAGGGAAACATTCATCGTCGCCCGGAAAGAAGCCAATGCCTTCTCAAATTCCCTGATGTGCTGGATCTCATCAAGAAAAATATAATATTTTTCGGTATCCGCGATCTGCCGCTTGATATCCGCATGAAGATCCGATGCGTTCTCAATGTAGGCTAGATCCAGGTCTTCCAGGTTCAGATAAATGATATGGTCTTCCCTGATCCCCTGTGCAAGCAGTTCATCTCTGATGGTTTCCAGCATCACGGACTTGCCCGCTCTGCGCACACCGGTAATGACCTTGATGATATCAGACTCATAATAGGGACGTATTTGTTCCAGATACAACTCTCTCTTCAGCCGCATGGTGCTCACCTCCTTGCACAGAATAGCACAAAACCTCTTTTTGTGCAAGCATGCTTGCACAAGTTTAAACAAGTCTTGCGTTTTATTAACTGGAAGTCGTTTTTTAGCTCATCTGTTAGCTGGAGAGACTGCCAAATGTGCAAAGGAAAAAGCAGAATATTGCACCCGAAAAGATTGCAAAAATGAAAAATCGGCGAGTCAGATTCGGCTGCCGGAGGGTATATAGAAGGACAATTATGGCACGCAAAAAAAGAGCCCGTAACAGCCAAAAACATTGGTGTTACGGGC
Organism: Lachnospiraceae bacterium; assembly: GCA_017619975.1. Classification (GTDB taxonomy): domain Bacteria; phylum Bacillota; class Clostridia; order Lachnospirales; family Lachnospiraceae; genus UBA6987. The sequence goes on from JAFZRH010000032.1 coordinate 14,273, forward strand.
TCTTCTCGCCGTTTCCGGGCGGATTCGAACCGCCGATCTTTCGCTTAGGAGTTGGGGCGTTCAATTCCCAATTTTGCATTTTTCAAGGTCGTTTTCCCTTGATACACCTATATTTCTTTCGAGTTCGAATTCCGGTGCGTGCGGTTAAAATCAGCTGAGTTTGTTAGAAATCGGCCGTTTCTGTTAGCTGGATTTCTGTCGAAACATTTATTCTCCCCAGAGATCTATCGAATAAGCCGGATAAGTAAACCGTCCCCCGTGCTTTGTCGCATTATACGCATCTCTGATTTGATAGATGCTTACGATGCTGACAGGAAGATGATCTTCCTGAGATGCCAGTCTTTCCCTTAATTCTTCTGAGGAGATAATGGTATCGGGTGTTATGAGGATCCGCACATTATAGGTATCGCAATCCAAATAAATCAGTGTATTGTTCGTCGCCTCTTCGACTGTGTACCAGGTAATATTTCCCCGGAAAAACTGTTGTTCTTCTCCTTGCAGTCTTTGCAAATGCTGAATCAGAATATACACACCTATTACAAGAAGAGCTGCTGCGGCAAATAGAAAGACCGCCCTGCGGACAGCCTGTTTTTCCTTCTTTTTACTGTATTCTGCAACCAGCTTCAACGGCGGTTCTTTCTGAAGTGTTTCCTCTTCGGGTGTTTCGGCAGCATGCTGACCATTCAGCAACTCTTTCACGTCTACACTATAAAAATCCGCAAGTCTGAGAATCGTTTCCAAATCGGGAATAGTCCTTCCGGTTTCCCAGCGGGACAGCGTTTTAGAGGAAACAAAAAGCTGCTCTGCGGCCTCCTCCTGTGTCAGACCTCGCTCTTTTCGTAATTGTCTGATGAATTCGCAAATCTTTTTCATTTCCATGGGGATCCCGCCTTAGCGGCTTGAAATCGGTGGCTCGCACCTTCTGAAACCGATCACATTTTATCTCACATTGATCAAAATACATAGGACACTTTTTGAGAATGCAACGTTTTTACGAATATGTGTTGCCTTTTGATGCGATGTATTGGTGTTTTATGAAGCCACTTCCTCCCGTTCAAGTGGTCATTTTTCTCTGTGCCTTAGGTATACTCGGCATTAAACTTCATCATTGATTTTCCAGTATCCGTTTTTATTTGAGCCGATTCGCTCAATAATACCTCTTTCCTTCAGGCTGGCGATTCCTTTTTGTATCGTTGTTTTCCCAACCCCCAAAGCTATTGCAAGATGCGGCTGTGAAATGTTTGGATTGTTTCTGATCTCTGCCAGGATTTTCTCCGGCCAGCTTTTACTTTTATCTATCAGTTTATCTGTCACTTTATCTGTCACTTCTATATTCTGGCTGGCAGATAAATACCGAAGAGGTATCGTCACCACAATGGAATTCTCTCTGAATTCAAATGCGTCTCTGCCATAAACGTCCGTGATTTTCGGAACGCCTCTTCCGGAACGCTCACTAATATGAAGCTGTAAAAACACATCCGACAGCTTCTGATTAACCGGTATGGATTCTCCCTGAAAAAAGCCTTCTATTGTTTGCAGCGGTGCCAGCGTTCCTCTTGAAAGGATCCCGATTCTGTTGCTGTAGACCGTGATCATGGGAGCATTCCCATCAGTCCACTTATTATGGGCAAAGGCATTGATGATTGCCTCACGAAAGGCGTCCATGTCAAATAAGCTGATGTCTTTCCTGATCATCCCCCTGTTCTGTTCATCGACCTGTATCAGGTTTATTACATCACCGTACTCAAGGATCTTGTCCATCGCCGAAAGGATGCAGGTATAACCAAACTCTTTGATAGAATACATCGGTGAAGATTTCTTTTCCCCACGAAAAATCGAAACCCGAATAGGCATGTGGCAATTATCTGAAAGAAGCTGTGCAAGTATATTATATTTCCCATCCCGGGTCAGCAGACCGAGGTTTTTCTTGAATGTTTCCTGTTTCAGGCTGATTCCCCTTCCAGCATAATAAGTAAAGAGCCTTTCAAAAGACAGATCTTGATACTCCGACTCCTGATTGTCAACAGAAGGCAGACCGTGTTTCAGTACATCAAAAAGCCTTGCCTCTCGTTCCGGATACTTCGAAACGTTTTCTTTGCTGGAACCGATACGCAGATAACGTTCCTTATCAAAGGCTGTAGGAACATTGACCGCCGCAGGTATTTCGAGCACCACCACTTTCTTAGTGCCAATGATGACATTGTGAAAGCTAAAACCTACGTCCGGAGCTGTTTGACGGGCCAGATAATGCTGCAGCGGTTCATTTTTATAGTCCTGCTGGTAATTGAAACTCGTTCCTACGATCTCATGTGTTTTATCCCTGACACCCCAAACAAAATATCCGTACGGTCTTCCCTCCATGGCTGCCGAGTTGGATAACGCAGAGATATATTCTCCAAGAGCATGCGCCTCAAACCAGTTTTCTTTAAACTCGAACCATTCTTCTTCCGAATCATATTTCGTCAGTTCGTTAACGATTTCTGCATAGTCAGCCATAGAATGACCTCCTCATGAATTATCTACCACATTATAGCACAAGTGGTAGATAAAGTGGTAGATAAATCGATATATAAAGTCTTCGATAAAACTATTGTAAATCTGCTTTTGCGTAGTTTTAGAACGTGGCACAGAGTATCATGTGTTCTCTGTGATCTCACCCTCGGGAATAATCAAATATATCTAATCTTGGCCTCTTCGAAAAAATATTCCTTAGCGGAACTCAGCCGATTTCAACAGGGGAGCGAAACACTCGCTTCTGTTAGCTGGGACGCCCACGAAAAAAGGTTGGAGTTTTTGTTAGCTGGAAAGGCATTTTTGTTAGCTGGAAGACGTTTTTCCAGCTAATCGGTTAGCTGGAAAACGCTGTAAAATGTACGATGAGAAAAGCAGAATATTGCACCCGAAAAGATTGCAAAAATGAAAAATCGGCGAGCCAGATTCGGCTGCCGGAGGGTATATAGAAGGACAATTATGGCACGCAAAAAAGAGCCCGTAACAGCCAAAAACATTGGTTTTACGGGCTCTTCTCGCCGTTCCCGGGCGGATTCGAACCGCCGGTCTTTCGCTTAGGAGGCGACTGCTCTATCCTGCTGAGCTACGGGAACAAGGGTATTTTCAGGGGCTTTAATGCCCTAAAAATCGGTATTATATTTTGGTTTCACAACTGAGTCCAATCGAACTCCTGACCTCCCGCTTTTTGCCTAAAGGCGCGTGCTGCACTACTGCCTTAGGAGGCGACTGCTCTATCCTGCTGAGCTACGGGAACAAGGGGGGCATGGTTCATCAGGACTATACCGCATTTGGCGGGAACCTGCAAGCCTTTTCTTTTCCGATCGGGATTTTTCGGGAGATCCGCTTCAGGCGGTGATCTCCCGGACTTTCTCAGCCAGCATGGCGGTCAGCGCTGCACCGAGCAGTTCTTCCGGGCTTTGATCCGGACGGATCCATTCCATGGCGGCCTGCTCCGGCAGAATGAGCGGCATCCGGTCGTGAAGAAAGCGGAGAGAGGGATCCGCGTCGCGGGTCAGCACCACAAAAACAGGAAGACCGTTCTCGATCCGGTACAGACCGCAAAGCCAGGTCAGCGCTTCGCCGGCCGGGCGGATCCGATATTTCTCACCGGTCTTTTTCCGGCCGGAGGGAGAGGTCAGATGCTCCCACTCGAAATAATGGGCTGCCGGAATGATGCAGCGGTGACGGACCCAGGCATCGCGGAAAGTCGGTTTGACGGAAGCCGTTTCCGAACGGGCGTTGATCAGCAGTGTTTTCTCACGGAAGCCCCAGCGCATGGGGAAGACCGCTTTTTCCCCGCGGCGGTTCGGCGCGATAACCGGAGCCACATCCGCAGGACGGATCTCGCCGGAAGTTTTGACCGCTGCGGTCTGCTGCCAGCGGCCGATCAGCGGAGAACGCAGCATTTCTTCCACGATCTCCCGTATCTCGGGAGATTCATCTGTCCAGTAACGGCAGCACACCGTTTCAGGCCTCCTTCTCTTTCGTCTTTCGGGTCCTTCCGAAAAGCAGTTTTATCCTACCACGGAAACGGATGAGAAAGCAAGTGCCGCCGCGGCCTTCCCTTTTCAAAGAATCTGGCGGAATCCGCCGAAAACGCTTGTTGCAGAGCCCAATCCGTGGTATAAAAACAAAACAACGGGAGGATATAAAGATGGATCTTGTCTTTATCCTGAACAGCCTCGCCTTAGGGGTGGGGCTTGCCATGGATGCATTTTCGGTTTCGCTGGCCAACGGTCTGCATGAACCGACGATGCCGAAAAAAAGAATGCTCGGGATCGCCGCGGTTTACGCGGTCTTTCAGTATGCGATGCCGATCATCGGCTGGGTGCTGATTAAAACCGTGGAAGAGCTGTTTTCGGCGTTTCATAAACTGGTTCCCTGGATCGCTCTGCTGCTTTTGCTTTATATCGGCGGCAAGATGCTGCTGGAGGGGCTGCGGGAGCGGAAAAACGGCGCGGAGGCAGCAGAAGACAGGCCGCCGCTGGGGCTGCGTCTTTTGATCGTACAGGGGATCGCGACGTCGATCGATGCGCTTTCCGTCGGTTTTACCCTGGAAGAATACAGCTTCTGGAAAGCCAATGCGGCGGCCCTGATGATCGGCGGCGTGACGTTTCTGATCTGTCTGGGCGGGATTCTGATCGGGCGGAAAGCCGGAACGAAGCTGTCCTGGGGTGCTTCGGTCCTGGGCGGACTGATCCTGATCGCGATTGGGATCGAGATCTTTTTGACGCGCTGAAAACGCGCTGCCCGTCGCGCGGAATATCCCGGAAAGCGGATTGACAACAACGGATGTTCTGCGGTATCTTTATAAAAAACAAGGAGCGTTTTCCCATGCAGGTGGTAGCCGGTTCTGCCAGACGAATACTTTTAAAGACGAGTCCGGGCGAGGCGACCCGGCCGACCTCCAACCGCATCAAGGAGACGCTTTTTAATATCCTGCAGCCGGTCGTCCAGGGAAGCCGTTTTCTGGATCTTTTCGCCGGATCGGGAGCGATCGGCATCGAGGCCTTAAGCCGCGGCGCAAGAGAAGCGGTCTTCGTGGAAAACAGCCGGGCGGCCTGCGCCTGTATTCAGGACAATCTGACCCGGACGCATCTAAAAGAGAAAGCCACGCTGATGACGGCGGACGTTTTTGCCGCAATCCGGCGTCTTTCCTTAAACGGGAAGCCTTTTGACATCATCTTCCTGGATCCGCCGTATGACGCGGGCTATGAGGAAGAAGTGCTGAAGGAACTGACGGCTTCTTCGCTGGTGACGCCGGATACGCTGATCATTGCCGAAATGCGGATCCGGAAAGAGCTGGAAGGTCTTGAGGAGATGGGGCTCGCCATCCGCCGCGTAAAAGAGTATAAAAACAACAAACATGTATTCCTTGGCTTAAAAGGAGAGGAAGATGAATAAGAAAAAGGAAAGAACGATCCTTTACCCCGGAAGCTTTGATCCGCTGACGCTGGGACATCTGGATCTGATCCGCCGCGCCGCAAAAATTTTTGATAAAGTTTATGTGGGCGTTCTGGTCAATCCGTATAAAAAATCGTTGTTTTCTGTGGAAGAGCGTGTTATAATGATATGTCGTATAACAGCGGATCTTCCGCAGGTTGAAGTGGTCAGTTTCGGCGGTCTTCTGATCGAGTTCTGTCATAAACTGGGCATTCGGTGCATCCTGCGGGGCTTGCGGGATCAAGGCGATTTTGAAGCGGAGATCAAGGTTGCGCAGGGCCTGAAGGTGCTGGATCCCGATCTGGAAACGGTGTTCCTGGGAACGGATCCGCATTACAGCTATTTAAGCTCCAGCATGGTCCGGGAAGTCGCTTCCGGCGGCGGTGACGTGAGTGCTTTCGTACCGGACGGTCTGGCTCCGCTGGTTGCGGAAAAATATAAAGAAAAAGCAATGACCTAAGCTGAAATATAGATGGGGGTTAAAGATATGAGCAGGATTGAACAGATCATCAACGAAATGGAAGAATATTTGGACGGCTGCAAGTCCCAGACCTTCTCCAACAACAAGCGTATCGTCGTCGAAAAGGACGTTATGGACGATATGCTGGTGGAACTGCGGATGCGCACGCCCGAAGAAATCAAGAAATATCAGAAGATCATCGCCAATAAGGACGAGATCCTGACCGAAGCCCGCCGTCAGGCGGAGGATACGCTGGTGGAGGCCAAGCGCCTGAAAGAGGAAATGGTCAGTCAGAGCGAGATCATGAAGACCGCTTCCGCAGACGCGCAGCAGCTGATGAGCGAGACTGAAGCCAAGGCACAGCGCATGATCGATGAAGCGACCATGGAAGCGGACGAGATCCGTCAGAGCGCCATGAACTACACCGACTCGCTGCTGGCCGGCCTTCAGGATTTCCTGGGTCATTCCATGGACAGCCTGCAGAGCCGCTTCAACAGCTTCTACAATCAGATGCACGCCAGCTATCAGGTGGTAGCCTCCAACCGTCAGGAACTGCGGAATCAGCAAGGCGCTGAGGAAGCAGAGGCACCTGCCGAAGAAGAGGAACCGAAGCCTGCGGAAGAGCCGGAAGAGTAAGGACCAGAGGGGACGGTTTTCCGTCCCCTTTCTTTTGGGAGAGAGTTCATGAGTGCGTTTTTTGCCAACCCCTTTGCCAAGGGGCAGTATGAGTATTTTGCTGCGCGCAAGCGCCAGCAGCTGCGGATCACGCTGGTATTCGTTTTTTTCGTCGCCGCGTTTGTTGCGGCGGGGCTGATCGTGTTCGGGAATACGAAAAACCTGCTTACGATCCCCGGCGTGCTGCTGGTTCTGCCCATGGCGAACTTTTTTGTGACCTATCTGGCGCTGGTGAAGGGGAAAGAGCTCGGGGAAGAAAAGCGCGCCCAGGTGCGGGTTTTCGAGGACAACGGTCTGGCGCTGTATCATCTGATGTATGTGGATGAGAAGGGAAAAAGACATTTCCTGGATCATACCGTCGTGTATCAGAACGCGATCGTTGCCTATGCCTCGACGGTCAAGGCAGAGGAGCGGGTCCCGCTCGAGTCGGACTGCATCGTTCGACTGAAGAAAAAAAATATCAACCTACGGCTGAAAGTATATACCGAGTGGGAGGCATACTTGGCAAGGCTGGCAGAGATCGAGCCGGAAGTGCCGGAAGATCAGGTAAAACTGGTCGAGAAGGCGCAGGAGGTCCTGCTGGGGATGTGCCTGTAAGGCGGCATTCGGATGGGATGAGGAGAGTATGAGGAATCTATCCGTCGGGCCGGCCGATGCCGGCCAGCGTCTGGACAAATTTCTGGTTCGTACCTTTAAGGAAGCTGAAAAAGGCTTCCTTTATCGGATGCTGCGAAAAAAAAATATCACCTTGAACGGGTCGAAGGCGGCCGGCAATGAGATGTTAAAGGCCGGAGATCAGATCGAGGTCTATTTTTCCGATGAGACGTTTGAGAAGTTCCGCGGGACGGCCGGGAAGGTCGCCGCTTCCGCAGAAGAATCCGCCATGAAGAAGAATGGCACAGCCGGGGCGTTTTCAAAGCAGGCGCCTTCGCTGCTTTCGGTCGTTTATGAAGATGAAGCCCTGCTTTTTGTGAATAAACCGGCCGGCCTGCTCAGCCAGAAAGCCGGGCGGGACGACGACTGCCTGGCGGACCGGATCGCGGCCTACACGGCTGCGCAGAACGCGGCGAAGCCGGAAAGCGCCCGTTCCCAGGGCTTTACTCCGGCGCCGGCGCACCGGCTCGACCGCAACACCAGCGGTCTGGTCCTGGCCGGCAAGACGCTGCCCGGGCAGCAGCTATTATCTTTCCTGCTGCGGGAACGGGAACTCGAGAAATATTATCTCTGCGTGGTAAAGGGCAGGCTGGAAAAGCCGCTCCATTCCGTGCTTTTCTGGCAGAAGGACGAAGCGGACAATACGGTCACGATCCGGAAAGAAGCGGTGCCCGGTGCCGAAAAGGTGGAACTGACGGCCCGGACGGAGCGGTCGCTGGAGAGAGGTTACAGTTTGCTGAAGGTGCGGCTGATCAGCGGCAAGAGCCATCAGATCCGCGCGCAGCTCGCGTTTTTGGGGCTCCCGATCGCGGGAGACGCCAAGTACGGCAGCGCCGACGTCAACCGGGAACTGGCCGTTCTCTGGGGCGGTACGCTCCGCGTGCAGCTGCTGCACAGCTTTGAAGCCGTCTTTCCGGCTGCGCTGCCGGAAGAGGCGGGGCTCTCGGAAGAAGCCCGGCAGGTTTTTGAACGGGTCGCGGGCAAAAGCTTTCAGGCGCCGCTGCCGCCGGTCTTTATCAGCGTCATAAAGGCGCTGGGAGGAGGCTCCCATGGCGAATAATCACGGTCTGCGCGGCTCCACGCTGGAAGCGATGGTGAATATGACCATCGACCGATACCGGGAGGACGGGCTGGCGGTGATCCAGAAGATCCCGACGCCCATCACGCCCATCAATATCGAAAAAGAGACGCGGCATATCACACTGGCGTACTTCGACGCCAAGAGCACGGTGGACTACATCGGTACGGTGCAGGGCATCCCGGTCTGCTTCGACGCGAAGGAGTGCAAGGTGGATACCTTCCCCCTGCAGAACATCCACGAGCATCAGTACCGTTTCATGCGCGATTTCGAGGCGCAGGACGGTGTGGCCTTTCTGCTTCTGTTCTTTACCGGCCGGGACGAGATGATCTACCTGCCGTTCCGGGAGCTCAGGCATTTCTGGGAGCGCGCCGAGAAGGGCGGACGGAAGAGTTTTTTGTATGCGGAGCTCGATAAGGACTATGTGGTTCGCGACGGCGACGGCACGCCGGCGCACTTCCTGCCGCTCCTGCAGAAGGATCTGGATGAGAGAGAATAACGGATAAATGCCGAGCGCGCCCGACAATGCTTTTCGAATGCCCCTTGAGGCGACCTGACAATTCTTATGTTCAGGAAGGTCGCCGAAGCGGGCTGAGAAAAGCATTTGTCGAGGCAGCGAGGCTTGGAACAGGACATTTAGAATCCGTGAATAATGATTATGCGTAATTTAGCCTTGTCGGAAGACATTTTGAATACGGTCGAGAAGCCCGCCCGCTACGTGGGCGGCGAGCTGAACACGGTCATGAAGGACCCCTCCGCGGCGGACCTTCGCTTCGCGTTCTGTTTTCCGGACGTCTATGAGATCGGCATGGGCAATATCGGGCTGCAGATCCTTTACGACCAGTTCAACAAACGCCAGGACGTCTGGTGCGAGCGGGTGTATTCGCCCTGGCCGGATCTGGATAAGGTCATGCGGGAGAAGAAGATCCCGCTGTTTGCGCTGGAGTCACAGGATCCGATCCGGGACTTCGATTTCCTCGGCATCACGCTGCAGTACGAAATGTGCTATTCCAACGTGCTGCAGGTACTGGATCTTTCCGGGATCCCGCTTTTGGCGAAGGACCGGACGGCGGCGGATCCGATCGTGATCGGCGGCGGGCCCTGCACCTACAACCCGGAGCCGATCGCGGATTTCTTTGATCTTTTCTACATCGGCGAGGGCGAGGTCGTCTATGATCAGCTCTTCGATCTGTATATCCGCATGAAAAAGGCTGGCGCGGCCCGGCAGGACTTCCTGCGTGCGGCGGCCGGCATCGAAGGCATCTATGTGCCCTCGCTCTACGAGCCGCTTTACCGGGAAGACGGGACGCTGGCGGATTTCCGGCCGCTTTTTGAGGACGTGCCGAAGAAGGTGAAGCGCGTGATCGTAAAGGAAATGGACCGGGTGGCGTATCCCGTGAGCCCGATCGTTCCGTACTTAAGGCCGTTCCAGGACCGCGTGACGCTGGAGATCATGCGGGGCTGCATCCGCGGCTGCCGTTTCTGCCAGGCAGGCATGGTTTACCGTCCGGTGCGGGAGCGCAGCGTGGAAAGCCTGAAGAAGATCGCGGTCGAGGCTTTGAAGGCCAGCGGCTACGATGAGATCTCGCTGAGTTCCTTAAGCTCCAGCGATTACAGCGAGCTGAAGGAACTGGTGACTTATCTGATGGACGAATGCGCGGCCAGACACGTGAACATCTCGCTGCCCTCGCTCCGCATCGACAATTTCTCCCTGGACGTGATGAGCAAGGTTCAGGATATTAAAAAGAGCTCGCTGACCTTCGCGGCGGAGGCCGGCACGCAGCGCCTTCGGAACGTGATCAACAAGGGCATCACGGAGGAGGATATCCTGCGGGGTTCGGCGGCGGCCTTCCACGGCGGCTGGACGAAGGTGAAGTTCTATTTCATGCTCGGCCTGCCGACGGAGACGGAAGAAGACCGAAAGGGCATCGCGGAGCTGTGCGAGCGGGTCGCCGAGCTTTTCTACGCGGAGATCCCGAAGGAAGAGCGGCGCGGGAAGATCCAGATCACGGCCAGCTCGTCCTTCTTCGTGCCGAAGCCTTTCACGCCTTTCGAGTGGGCGAAGATGGAGAAGAAAGAGGAGTATCTGGCGCGGGCACATTTCGTGAAGGACAATTTCCGCGCGCAGAAAAACGGCCGCGTGATGCATTACGAGTATCACGATGCGGACGTGACGGTGCTCGAAGGCGTGTTTGCCCGGGGCGACCGGAAGATCGGCGCGGTGATCCGCCGTGCCTACGAGCTGGGCTGTCTCTTTGACGCCTGGTCCGAACAGTTTGACGATGCGAAATGGCAGCAGGCCTTTCAGGACTGCGGCGTGGATCCGGATTTTTACACCCTGCGGGAGCGCTCCGCCGAGGAGCTTTTCCCCTGGGATTTCATTGATATCGGCGTGAGCAAGCGCTTTTTGCGCCGCGAGTGGGAGCGCGCGATGGAAGGCGTGGTGACGCCGAACTGCCTGGAGCGTTGCAATGGCTGCGGCGCGGGTTCGTACGGCTGCGGCATCTGTCCGACCAATCAAAACCCGCTGGAGCAGGCGGCGCGCGGCATGCGCGGGGCGGCGGGGAAGCCGGCCGGCGAAGCGGACGGCAGCACGGCGGCAGGGGCCGGGGAGGTGACGGTATGATCATCCGGGTCCGTTTCGGAAAAGAAGGCGCGCTGCGCTTCATAGGACATCTGGACGTGCTCCGGACTTTCCAGAAGATCTTCCGGCGCGCGGAGATCCCGATGGTGTATTCGCAGGGCTACTCGCCGCATCCCATCATGAGCTTTGCGCTGCCGCTGGGCCTGGGGCTCTCTTCGGAAGGAGAGTATCTGGACGCGGAGATCGAAGAGATGGCTGTCCAGTCGCCCCCTCCGGCTTCGCTTTGCGAAGCACCCTCCCCCGCGTCCGGGGGAGGGCAAGCGGTGGTGGATGAGGTTGCCTTCCCCTTTGGGGAAGGGGGACCGCCGACGCAGTCGGTGGTGGATGAGGTTTTGAAGCGTCTTCGCGCGGCAACCTCTCCGGAGCTGCCGGTCTATGCGGTCCGCGTCCTGTCGGAAAAAGCCGGCAACGCGATGGCCAGCGTGGGCCGGGCCAGATACCGCCTGACCTTCCGTGAAGATCTGGCCAAGCCGCTTGCGGCGGCCGCGGACAGACTGCTGGCTGAAAAACAGCACATCATTGAGAAAAAAACGAAGACGCAGACGGTTTCTTTCGATCTGCGGCCGTGCTTATATGAAGTGACAGTGATCCGGGCAGAGGGGAGTGGGGAGGAACCTCATCCGCCTGCTTCGCAGGATGATCCTCTGTTCGCCCCCCACTGCCTTCGCATTGCTCAGGCACCTCCCCCCGCGTTCCCGGGGGGAGGCGAGGCAGTACTTCTTCTTGTCCTCTCGGCCGGCAGCAAGGCAAATGTGAAGCCGGAGCTGGTCTGGGAAGAACTGCTGAAGACCGCCGGCCTTCCGGCTGAAGAAAAACCGCTCGCGATCCGCCGTCTGGACCTGATGACCGAAGACGGTAGCTCACTGGGCGAGGTATAAAAGGACTTTAGATCATGCTGAAACTGATCGTAACGGAACATGAGAAAGGCCTGCTTTCCTTCCTCCTTGAAGACGGCCGGACTATGCGGCTGAGTCTATCGAAAGCGGAAGGCGAAGCTTCCTTCGGGGATATTTTCCGGGCCCGCGTACAGACTGTGAATAAAGGTCTGCACTGCGCCTTTCTGGAGATCGGCGGCGGGCAGACGGCCTACCTGAATACCGGCGCACAAAGCGTAAAACCCGGTCAGGAACTGACTGTACAGATCACACAGGAAAGCTACGGCACGAAGCTGCCGACCATAAGCAGCGAGATCAGCCTGCCCGGTGAATTGGTGGTCTTAACGGACGAACCCGGTTCGCTTGCCTTTTCCCGGCGGGCGGAGTTCGACGGCTATCAGCGGGAGCTTCTGCACGAACAGCTGCTGCCGCTGATGGAAAACAACGGCTTCATCCTGCGGACGGCGGCGGAAAAGGCCGAGCCGGAGGCGATCGAAAGGGAAGCGGCGCAGCTTGCGGCCCGCTTTGCCGCGCTCAGGCAGAAGGCGGAGCACAGTCCGGCGCCGGCCCTGATTGAAGCCGGACAGCCGATCTGGCTGGAATGGCTGCAGGGCTTAAACAAGGCGGACCTGGAAGAAGTCATCACGGACGTTCCGGCCGTTCATGAACAGCTTTCGGACTATTTTGTCCGCTGCGGCTTGCCGTCTGAAAAGCTCCGCCTGTATCAGGATCCGATGCTGGGCTTAAAGCAGCTCTATTCGGCTGAAAAACGAATCGCGGAAGCCACCGGCCGCAAAGTCTGGCTCGACTCCGGCGCTTATCTGATCCTCGACCGGACGGAGGCGATGACCGTGATCGACGTGAACAGCGGAAAGGATGATAAAGCCGCCCGCTCCGCGCAGGCGGCGGAAGATATCAACCGGGAGGCGGCGCGGGAGATCGCGCGCCAGCTTCAGCTGCGGAACATCAGCGGCATGATCGCCGTCGATTTCATCAACATGACGCGCGCCGGCGCGCAGGCCGAGCTCATGGCGTACATGCGCTCGCTGACCGGGAGCGATCCGGTCTACGTAAAAGTGCTGGACATTACGGCGCTGGGGCTCATGGAGCTGACCCGCCGCCGCATCCGCCGGCCGCTCGGCTTCTGAATACCGTGCCATCCCGGGCACAGGGCACCGCCAGATTCGGGATGGCACGATTTTTTTTCTGACTCTGTCCCATTTCCCTTATTTCTCCTGTATATATATCGAAAGCAAAAGTCCGGACGCTTTCAGATCACACACGCGGAGGGGTTTATGGATTTCACAGCTTTTTATGAGCGGCATGCAGGCTGGATGTACCGGCTTGCCTGCGCGATCCTGAAAAACTCTCAGGACGCGGAGGATGCATTGCAGGATGCATTTATTACCGTTTTCCGCCGGGCTGATTTCTACGGCTCGCTGGAGGAAGACCGGCTGAAAGCGGCTCTGACGGTGATCGTTAAAAGCCGGTCGATCAATATTCTGCGGAAACGCCGCGAAGAAAGCACGGATCCGGAGCTGATGGAGCGGATGCTGCCGGGCGATGAGATCTCCCTGACGGCAGGGCTGATGCTGGAGGAAGCCATTGCGGCGCTGCCGCCCCGCCAGCGGGAAATCCTTTTGCTGCATTTTGCGGATGGTTTTTCCGAAAGCGAGATCGCCGAGATGTTGGACTGCGGGCGGGAAAACGTGCGCAAAACGCTGTACCGGGCCCGAAAACAGATCCGCCGCTATTTGGAAAGTGAGGAATAAGGTGAGAAAAAAATATACAAAACGAGATATAAGAGAAGCCGCCGCCGCTGTGCAGCAGGTCTGGCTGTACAGTCTGGCTGAGCAGATGAACACAGAAAACACGCCTCTGCCGGAGAACCTGGCAATGAGGCTTTCACAGGCGCTTGAGACACAGCAGGAGAGCGCGGCACAGGCATCCGGGAAAAAACGGCTCTTTTCCCATCCCCGTTACCGCATCATAACCGCGCTGCTGGCGATATGCTTGCTGCTGGGCGGCTGGCTGGCTGTGGATGTAAAAGCCCGCGCCGCGGTGGCAGATGGGCTTAGCCGTCTTTTCAGTTCCAAACAGCAACGGGAATATGACGCCTACAAGGCTTATGAACGCCTGATGGATTTCATCGGCGGAGAAGGTGAAAACCGGAAGAATTACCGGAAGGCTGCGGGAGAAGCCTACCGCAGCGTATACGGCGGAGCCTATCTGAATACGGATAAAACGCTGGTCATCTTCCTGACGGAGGATACAGAGGAGATCCGGCAGGTGTTTCGGAACGCGCTGCAGTTTGACGAAGTCCTGTTTAAAGCAGCGGACTACAGTTCGGATGAACTCTATGCGCTGTATGAACGCATCAATGTACGTGTCCAGGAAGAAGCCTTCCCCGATACCGATGCGGAATGGGAGCTCGATGTGACCGAAAACCGGGTGCAGGTGCATTTGTCTGAATTGACCGAGGAGACGCGAGATGCCTTTTTTCGGTGGCTGGGAACGGACGCGGAAAGAATGATCATTTTTTCCGAAAAGAACGGGTACAGCATTACGACGCCGGAGAGTCTGGAAAGGGCAAAACTGGATCAAATCCTGAAAAACGAGCTCTTCGACGACTGCCATCTTATAAAGTTGGGAAATATCGATGCGGCCAGAACACCTGCAGCGGAGCCTTCCCGGGAGCAGATCGAAAGGTTCATGCAGCGCAGGGTGGAGAACGCTCCGATGATCCTCCGATCCGAAAAGTCGCTGGTGGAGGAGGGGGATCTTCTGAAAGCGTCCTGGCGGATCTACAGCGAAACGAAGATCTATGAAGATCTGATGATGAAGGAAGAGACGATCCGCTGCGGCGAAACAACGCCGAGCCCTTACCGGCAGGTCATCGAGCGCTCCGTGGAAGGCCGGAAGGTTGGTGAAACGTTTACGATCGAAATGAACAGGGAAGCCTTCGGAGCCGACGAACCGCTCTGGTGCGACGTCACCATCCGATATATTTATACGGTGACTCCTGCGGTTCTGGATGATGCTTTTGTCCGTACAAATACCGAATATGACAGCGTAGAGGCATGGCGGGAAGCACTGTTCCGGGAAGAACTGCGCGATTATCAGTCGGCGGCCTGGGAAGAGGTGCTGGAAAAACTGCTGCCGGCGAGCAGCTTCAGGCTGAACGAAGGGAAGATTCGTGAAAAGACGGAGAATCCGGATGATACGATAGCCCAGATCAAAGAGTATCTGCTTGTCCGCGCACTGGCGGATGCCTGCGGGATCGAAGTAACGGCGGAAGATACATGCGATTATTGCAGCCGGAACCGGATCAATCCGGAAGCCCAGACCGTACGCCAGGCAGCCGTGACCGAATGGCGTGTCCTGCGGGAACTGGTCATCGAAGAAATGACGAAATAAATAAGCTTTCTTAAGGAAGCATAAAACGCCGCGGCAGGGCTTGCCCTGCCGCTTCTTTTATGGTATAAACATTTTTTGTGATCTTCAGGGATCCGCCTCATTTCGAAAGCATTTTCAGGGAGTTTTCAATGAAAAGATGGTTTAAATATGTGAAGCCCTACCTGCCGTTCTTTATCCTCGGTCCCTTATGCATGATCGTGGAAGTGGTGGGAGAGGTCATCATGCCCAAGCTCCTGGCGAACGTGATCAACGCGGCGAACAACGGCACGCTGACCAACGGCATCAGTCTGGGTACCATGGCGCTCATGATCGGCACGGCGCTGATCATGATGGCCGGCGGCGTCGGCGGCGCGTACTTCGGCTCCAAGGCCTCCGTCAATTTCGCGGCGGACCTGCGGGCCGACATCTACGCGCGCGTCCAGACTTTTTCCTTCTCCAACATTGACAAGTTTTCCACCGGCTCGCTGGTGACGCGCATGACGAACGACGTCACGCAGCTGCAGAACTTCGTGAACATGATGCTCCGCATGATGCTCCGCGCCCCGGGCATGATGATCGCCGCCCTGATCATGGCGATCGCGCTTCGGCCCTCGCTTTCCGTGGTCTTCGCGGTCAGCATCCCGCTGCTTTTGCTGGCGGTCGGGATGATCATCAAGACGGGCTTTCCGCGCTTCAAGAAGATGCAGGAAAAAGTCGACGGCATCAACTCCACGGTGCGCGAAAACGTGACGAATGTCCGCGTGGTGAAAAGCTTTGTACGGGAAGACTTCGAGATCGAAAAGTTCGGAAAGGCCAATCAGGAACTCAAAGACGCCAATATCAGCGCGGTCCGCGTCATGATCTTCATGCAGCCCGTGATGACCGTCATCATGTACGGCACCATCATGGCACTGGTGCTGGTCGGCAGCCCGCTGGTCCTGGCGAAAGACATGGAAGTCGGCGATCTGTCTGCCTTCGTGACCTACGCGACGCAGATCCTGTCCTCTCTGATGATGGTCACCTTCCTCTTAATGTTCTCCTCCCGTGCCATGGCCTCCGCCAAGCGTATCGCCGAGGTGCTGGACGAAAAGAGCGACATCACGGATCTGCCGGGGGCCGATCCGGATCGGAAGGTTGAGAAGGGCAGCATCGAGTTCAGGAACGTTTCCTTCCGCTACTACAAGAACAGCGAGGATCAGGTTTTAAATCACGTCAGCTTGAAGATCCCGGCCGGGACCACGCTGGGCATCACCGGCTCCACCGGCTGCGGCAAGACGACGCTGGTCTCCATGATCCCGCGCCTCTATGAGCCGGACGAAGGTGAGGTGCTGGTGGACGGCACCGACGTGAAAGATTACACTCTAAAGAACCTGCGCGACGGCGTCAGCATGGTGCTTCAGAACAACATGCTCTTTACCGGCAGCATCGCGGAAAACCTGCGCTGGGGCGATGAAGAGGCGCCGGACGAGGAAGTCCGTCAGGCGGCCGGGTACGCGCAGGCGGCCAAATTCATCGACACCTTCAAGGACGGCTACGACACGCTGCTCGAAAAGGGCGGCTCGAACGTCTCCGGCGGTCAGAAGCAGCGGCTCTGCATCGCGCGGGCGCTCTTAAAGAAACCGAAGATCCTGATCCTGGACGACTCCACCAGTGCGGTGGATACGGCCACGGAAGCCATGATCCGCGAAGCTTTCCGCACGAAGCTGAAGGATTCCACGAAAATCATCATTTCCCAGCGGATCAGCTCCGTGAAGGACGCCGATCAGATCCTGGTGATGGAAGAGGGGGCCGTTTCCGGCCTCGGCACGCATGAGGAGCTGCTGACTTCGAACGAAGCCTACCGCGAGATCTGCGAATCCCAGATGGAAAGAAAGGAGGCGTAAGATGGCACGGTCCCTTTCTGAACTGCAGGCCCGCTACAACAGCACCGCCGCGCGCGGACGCGGCCCCGGCAGCGGCGGCCCCTGGTCCCGCGGCGCGGGCAAGGAAGCCCTGACCAAAAACAGCGGCAAGACCATCGTCCGCATCTTTTCCTATCTGAAGGCCTTCCGCGGCCGGATCGCCGTCGCGCTGACCTGCATGCTCTGCAGCACTGTCTTTTCGCTGATCGGCTCCTACATGATGGCGCCCGTCATCGACAAGCTGGCGGTCACGGTCAATCCGGACATTCCTTCGAACCTGAACCGGATCTCGCAGGCGATCGACGGATTCATCGACAGCCTGACGGCCGGCGGGCCGGTCATGCGCTACGTGCTGACCGCCATGCTCCTCACCGGCGCGACCTACGGTCTGGCAGCGCTCATGACCTACCTGCAGGCCCGGATCCTGATCAACGTTACGGAAAGCATCATGAAAAAGATGCGCGACGAGCTCTTCGAAAAGCTGCAGCGCCTGCCCTTAAAATACTTTGACGGACACCCGACCGGCGAGATCATGTCGCGCTTCACGAACGACATCGACAACATCGACACGATGCTGAACAACTCGCTGACCTCCATCATTTCCGGCACCGTGACCCTGATCGGCACGCTGATCTTCATGGTCACGACCAACTGGGTGCTGACGCTGATCGTGGTGGTCTTCGTTCCCGTCTTCCTCTTCGGCGGTCTTTCGATCGCGAAGCGCTCGCGAAAGTACTACGGCGCGAACCAGGCGGCTCTGGGGGCGGTCAACGGCTACATCGAAGAAACGGTCAGCGGCCAGAAGGTCGTGAAGGTCTTCAACCATGAAGAGGTCTGCTCGGAGGAATTCGGCGAGCTGAACGGCGACATGCGCGAGAAACAGTTCAAGGCGCAGTTCTGGGGCGGCGTGATGGGCCCGCTCATGGGCAACACTTCCCAGATCTCGTACGCCGTGACCATCGGCATCGGCGGCATCCTGATCCTGGCGGGACGCCTGTCCCTCGGCGGCCTGTCCGTCTTTGCGAACTACTCGCGGCAGTTCTCCATGCCCATCAACCAGCTCTCGCAGCAGATGGCGACCATCTTCGCAGCGCTGGCCGGCGCGGAGCGCGTCTTTGACGTGATGGATGCCGAGCCGGAGAGCGCGGACAAGCCTGACGCCGCGGATATGTCGGCCATGAAGGGCTATGTGATCATGAAGGACGTCTCCTTCGGCTACGTGCCGGAAAAGACGGTCTTAAAGCATATCAACGTGTATGCCAAGCCGGGGCAGAAGATCGCCTTCGTGGGATCGACCGGCGCCGGCAAGACCACGATCACCAACCTTTTGAACCGCTTCTACGACATCGAAGAAGGGGAGATCACGATCGACGGCGTGGAAGTAAAGGACATGAAGCGCGAAGAGCTTCGCTCGAAGATCGCGATGGTCCTGCAGGATACACACCTCTTTACCGGCACCGTGCGCGAGAACATCCGCTACGGCCGCCTGGACGCGACGGACGAGGAAGTGGAGCAGGCGGCCCGGACGGCCTCCGCGCATTCCTTCATCCGGAAGCTTTCGGACGGCTACGATACCGTGATCGAGGGCGACGGCACGAACCTTTCGCAGGGCCAGCGCCAGCTCTTAAATATCGCGCGGGCAGCGGTCTCCAAAGCCCCTATCCTGGTCCTGGACGAAGCGACGAGCTCCGTCGATACCCGTACCGAGCGGCACATCGAAAAAGGCATGGACCGCCTGATGAAAGACCGCACGACCTTCGTGATCGCGCACCGGCTTTCCACGGTCCGCAACGCGAACGCCATCATGGTGCTGGAGCAGGGCGAGATCATCGAGCGCGGTACGCACGAAGAGCTGCTTGCCATGAAGGGCCGCTACTACGAGCTTTACACCGGCAAGAGAGAACTGGATTAATTGAAAGGCAGCGGGCGGCGCTTCGGCGCCGCCTTTTCTCTACGCAGCGCAGGTTGCTTCCGGCCGCTTCATACGCTATGATCAGCGTCGGGAGGAAAAGAAGATGAACCAATATGTGACCGGCGCCATGATCCGGCGCCTGCGGGAAGAAAAGAGGATCACGCAGCAGCAGCTGGCAGAGAAGATCAATGTCAGTGACAAGACCGTTTCCAAGTGGGAGACCGGAAGAGGCTATCCGGATATCAGCCTGATCGAGCCGCTGGCGAAGGCGCTCGGCGTTTCGGTCATTGAGCTTTTTTCAGGCGAAGACGTGGTCAATACCAACCGCTCCTTCCGGATGCAGCGGATGAAGCTCTGTGTATGCCCGGTCTGCGGGAACGTGATTCCCGGCACGGGCGAAGCCGTCGTCAGCTGCTGCGGCATCACGCTGCCGCCGCTGGAAGCGGAGGCGCCGGATGAAGCGCATGCCGCCCGGATCGAAAACGTGGAAGATGAGTATTACGTCAGCTTTTCGCATGAGATGAGCAAGACGCATTACCTTTCCTTCCTTGCCGCAGTGCGGGATGACGGCTTTGATTTCGTCAAACTGTATCCGGAGGGCGGCGCGGAGGCGCGCTTCAAGAGGAGAGGCGTCCGATTTTTCTATGCTTTCTGCAACCGCCACGGACTGTTCAGGCTGCCGGTCCGGCCTGACAAAATAGAATAAGCAGGGCTTGGCAAGCCCTCCGGCGGCATGAAAAAGGCGGCGCTGATGCGTCGCCTTTTTCGCGGAAGATTTTTCCCTGTGGTCAGTCTTCCTTCTTTTTTGCGGCCGCCAGTGCCTTGTTCTTGCCGATCAGCGTGACGGCCAATCCGGCGGAAACGGCTCCGAGACCGACGGCGGGGATCAGGACCCAGGCAGGGATGCCGGAGGATCCGCTGCCTCCTTTTTCCGGTTCCCCGGAAGCCGTCGTTTCCTCGGGCGCCTGCGTTGCCGCGTTCGTCGGTTGCTCGGCCGCCTTTGTCGTTTCGGCCGGAGCGGCGCTCGTTTCGGGCGGCACAGCTTCGGTCTCGGCCGGCACGTAAACGAACTCGCCGGAGGCCAGATCCGCTGCGCTCAAAGCCCGCTCGACGGTAAAGATCTCTTTCTCGCCGGGCGCCAGTTCTTTGACGGTCCACTGCTTTCCGCTGATCTCGTCTGTTACGGTCACGTCATGCAGTGTCTCGCTTCCGCTGTTCTCTGCGATGACCTGATAGCTTACGGTTTCGCCGTCTGTGAAGGCCGTTCCGTTCGACGGAACCGTCAGCAGCTTTTTCGCGATTTTGAGGAACTTCTCCGGATCGCTTCCCGGCGTCGTCTCCGGAACACCGCCGATCGGCAGGATCTCTTTCGTCTCGATGTGCATGATATCGTGCCGGCAGATCCGCTCAGCCATACCGTATTCCGTCGCCGTCGCTTCCTTGATGACCTTCCATTCACTCCAGTCGTGTCCGAGCGCTTCCCGGATTACATCCGCATGGTCGGCCACGGGGTTCAGGCCTTCTGCATCCCAGAACCATTCGTCGCATTCCGAACACTCATAGTGCTCGATCACGCCGGCTTCCGTACAGGTGGCATCCTTTCCGCTGATTGGGATCATGCTGTGCCCCAGAGCAGGCAGGATCACCTCCGAATGATCCGTGATCAGATTTTCGCCGTCCTGATCCCAGAACCATTCTTCGCAGTTGCCGCAGATATAATGCTCCTTGACGCCGTCCTCCAGACAGGTCGGATAATGGAATTCGACCGAAGTCATGTCGTGGCCGAGGGCGGGCAGGACCACTTCCGAATGATCCGCGATCGGATACTGACCCTCCTGATCCCAGAACCATTCCTCACAGTTATCGCAGATAAAATGTTCCTTGACTCCGTCTTCCGTACAGGTCGGATAATGGAATTCGACAGAAGTCATGTCGTGGCCGAGGGCGGGCAGATCCACCTCCGAATGATCTTCGATCGGATACTCGCCGTTCTGATCCCAGAACCATTGGCCGCAGCGGCCGCAGATATAGTGTTCCTTGATGCCGTCCTCCAGACAGGTCGGATAATGGAAAGTGACCGAAGTCATGTCGTGGCCGAGGACAGGCAGAACTGCTGCCGAATGATCCGTGATCAGGTGTTCGCCGCTCTCGTCCGAGAACCATTCGTGGCAGGCGCTGCAGACGTAGTATTCGGTATTGCCTTCTTCGGCGCAGCCGGCCGCTTTGGCTTCGACCCGGGAGAGAGAATGGCCGTAAGCCTTTAAAACAACGGCACTCTGATCCGTTACCGGATGCTTGCCTTCGGCATCCCAGAACCATTCCTTGCATTCGGAGCATTCATAATGCTCCACGACGCCGTCTTCCGTGCAGGTCGGCTTCAGACCGCCGATATGTGTCATAGCGTGGCCGTTGGCGGGCAGATTCACCGCGTTATGGTCGCTGATGATGTATTTTCCTTCCGGATCCTCATACCACTTATGGCATTCGCTGCATTCATAGTGTTCCAGCAGGCCGCCCTCGGTGCAGGTCGGATTCGAACCGTTCACATATGTCATGGAGTGACCGTACGGTGCCAGATCCACTTCACCCGGTTCCTCGACGGGGTATTTTCCTTTCGCGTCCCAGAACAGGGCGCCGCAGCCGATGCAGACGTAATGCTGCTTGACGCCCGGATCCGTGCACGTGGGATAGGAGAAGCTGACGGATTGCAGCTTATGCTCCAGGATGAATTCGATCGTCTCGTAAACGGTCGTTTCCTGTGCGGCGATCACATCGTCGGGCAGGGAGAGAATGAAGCTGTCTGCCAGATTGCTGGTGGCGGCTGTTCCGCCGTAGCGCATGACGCCGCCGGTGGAATAGGACACCCGGACCAGCTGCAGATCAAAATTGCCGTCCTTGTCCAGATCGTACAGGCGGTTCTCGTTCGTTTCACGGTGCCAGGCGTAGTTGTTGGAACTGTAGGTGAGCTTGCGGTCGATGAGGCCGGCTTTCCAGGCGGCGTCCAGCGTGTGTTCATCGTCCGCGCTGAATTCACAGGGCCCGCCGTTTCCGGCAATGGTCGTATCCACCAGACGGTAGGAGCCTTTCAGGATCTCCGTAAACACAGCTTCGATAGTGACGTTCTCCGCCGGCATGTAGAAGCAGTTGTACTGATCCAGATCGACACTGTCCGGGCAGTCCCACCTTTCCAGGCAATATCCCGCCGGCGCATATCCCTGCCAGGCAAGCGTGATGTGCTCGCCGGCCTGGAAGGTCGTGGCCGCGTGATAATACACGTTCTGGGCTTCGCCGCCGGTCACGTAAACATTGTAATGGGTCTCTTTCCCGGAGATCCGGATGCTGAATTTCCAGGAACCCTGATTGTTGTTGACGTCCGTGGCTTTTACCGTAAAGGTAAAGGTGCCGGACTGGCTGGGCGTGCCGGAAATGTCGGCGAAAGCGACGCCGCCTTCACAGCCAAGCTTCAGTCCCGGCGGCAGGGAGCCTTCTATGATTTCGTACGTGTAAGGCGCGGTCCCGTTGGCCAGATAGATCGAACCGAAATAGGTTTGTCCGACAGTCCCGTCATGCACCTGCGTGCCCGGTTCGTCGAGACTGAGCGAAAGGGCCGCGGCGTGCTTCCCCGGCAGGAAGAAGCAGACGGAGAGCAGAAGAACTGCGATCCACAGGCATTTTACGGTCAGAGCTGTTCTGTTTTTCATGACGATCTCCACTCCTTTTTGTTATTCAGCGCCGCAGCGGATGCGGCAGAAGCGTGCGTACAGATTTCCTTGCTGCCATCTATCATATACTTTCTCCGGGGATTTCGCAAGGGCGGAACGCCGGCGGCGAAAAAACCATAAAAAAACAAGTGCCCTGACCAAAAAGGCCGGGGCACCTGTTTTATTCTTCAGATCTCGGGATCCGTCACGATCTTCGGGGCCGGTCCTTCCAAAAGATGGGGATCCGCCATGAATTCCCGGAAGCGGCGGAAGGCATTGGCAAAGTAGTGGCCGGAGGCGATCCGCTCGTCCATGACCATGCCCAGCGGAATGCACCGTTCCAGAACGACCTGTCCGTTTTTCATCTTCGGAATATCCCGGGCGTTTCCGGCGGCGAAGATCATGCTCGTGGTGCCGAAATCGTAGCAGTGGTGGTAGATATGGTTGGTCCGGATGCTGGCCAGGTTCGTAAAGACCATGGAGCAGTGGAAGGGGCTCGCATCGATGATGGACTTCGGCAGCAGGTTGTGCTTGTCGGCCCATTTGATGAGATTCACGGCAAAACGCAGCACGCCCGGGATGGCGGTCAGCTTGCGCATCAGCTCTTCGGTGGAATTGTCTCCTTTGCGGTTCTTCACGATATATTCCTGGATCTTTCTGTCGACCTCGAAGATGTCGTCGTTCGGGTCGAAATAGATCTTGGACATGGTGCCTTCATTCGCGGTCCCTTCCTCCGCTTTGGCGCCGAGCACGACCATCCCGAAGGCGATCTCCTTGCGGGCGTACGGCGTTTTATTGACGATAAAGCGGTTTAAGGCGGGATATTCCGCGAAGAGCCGAACGAAGCCGGCCATGAGGACCGCCAGATGGCTGACCGGCGTGCCGGCCTTCCGCTTTTCCTGCATATAAGCCTTGATGGGCTCGTGGGGAATAAACAGTTCGATGGCGTTCTGCGCGTCGCTCCGCTTGGCCATGACCTGCGCCGCGATGCGGTACATGACATCGGTATGTTTCAATTTGATTCCGTCTGCGCGTTTCATATTGACCTCGGGTGTGGCAGTATATAATTTTTTTGAGAATAGCACAAACCGCCCGAAAAGTAAAGAATTTATAAAAATTATGAAAAGACGGGAAATTGCTATTTCCGCAGATATCCGGTATAATAACAAAAAAGAACACAGGTATAAGGTGCATATGCTTTCCATTCATAAAACGAAACTGATCGCGGCGATTCTTCTGATTCTGACAGGGATCTTCTTTGCCGGCTGCGCCGGGGAAAATCCGGCTGTCGGTTCGGAAGCGGAAACGGCGGTTTCAACCGCCCGGGGCACCGTACCGGAAACGACGGCGGAAAAAGAAACGGAGCCGCTTTCCGTTCCGGTTCCTTTCGTGGAGGGGATCACGGCGGAAGAGGCCAGAAACGCTTTGATACAGGCCGGGCTGGCCGATCCGATCATGTCCCGGGAATACAGCGAAACGGTGCCGAAGGGGCAGGTCATCAGCCAGAACGTTCCGGCCGGGACGGTGCTGACCAGAGGCTCCGTGATCTCACTGACAATCTCACGGGGACCGGAGCCGTTTGAGCTGCCGGATCTGAGAGGCTGGGAGGCCGCTGCGGCCAAAGCGGTGCTGGACGCAAAAGGAATCACGGTCAGTTTTGATTATGTGATCGATCCGGACGTTTCGGAAGACGTTGTCCTGACGCAGGATCTTCCGGCGGGCAGTATTCTGTATCAGGGAGACGCCGTTCGGCTGACCGTCTCCGAAAAAGAACCGCTTCGTGAAGTGGCTGACGCGGCCGGACTTTCCAAAGAGGCGGCGGAGGCGCTGCTGCGCGGGCAGGGATTTACCGTTCAGGCAGAAGAAGAGTACGATCAGCGGGTCCCGGCCGGCTGTGTCATTTCGCAGCAGCCGGCGGCCGGCAGCCTGCAGGATCCGGGGACGCAGATCACGATTCTGATCAGCCGCGGACCGAAACCGACGCAGCCCGTACCGACACAGCCGAAACCGACACAGCCTGCGCCCACGCAGCCTGCTGTGACGGAACCGGAGCCCACACAGCCCGTTCCTACGACGGCAGAGACGCCGCCGGTGACGGAAAAAGCTTATACCTCCTATCATTTCCGCAGCAGCAAGCTGCTGAACGAGCATTATCAGAAGCACGGGATCGAGATGGGCTTTAAGAGCGCTGCGGCTTATGAAAAAGCAGCCAGCGACGTGATCAACAATCCGAACGCCCTGTCCAAGCGCGAAAAGGAAGACAACGACTGGGTCTTCTATATTGTCGCGACCAATGAATTTGTGGTCCTCTCGACC
Source organism: Lachnospiraceae bacterium (assembly GCA_017619975.1). Lineage (GTDB taxonomy): Bacteria > Bacillota > Clostridia > Lachnospirales > Lachnospiraceae > UBA6987. Next base: position 39,339 of record JAFZRH010000032.1, read on the forward strand.
GACGGGTATATCCGCACCTATTTCCTGCCGAACGCCGGGAAGGCCTATTACGACAGGCAGTAGGAAACGGCAAAAAAGATTTCCTTTGTACCCCTTGACTTTTGGAGCGGGCTTTGTCATAATACTTCTGCTCTTGAGGGAGTAGCAGGCGTTCCGGCTTTTAAGGCGGGTTCGCAGCAAGCCAACAATCTCGACGCACATCTGTCTGGTTTGTTTTAAATTGCGAGACTCATGAAGCTGCAAAAAAGCGGCTTTACGGGTCTGTTTTTTTGCCAGAATACAATCCTTATACATTGACGGAGGAAAATGTATGAAATGGTATCTGGAAGAGAAAGACGCGGTCCTGCGTGAGCTCGGGACCGGGGAAAACGGTCTTTCGGAAGAGGAGGCGGCGCGCCGCCTTCAGGAAAAAGGTCTGAACAAACTGAAAGAGCACGAGAAGGAGAGTCTCTTCTCGCGCTTTATTCATTCCTTAATGGATCCGATGATCATCATGCTGATCGTCGCGGCCGCGATCCAGGCCGTGGTCACGGTGCTGGAAAAAAGAAAGAACTTCACGCTGTCCGACTTTGCGGACGTGATCGTGATCCTGGCGGTCGTGGTGATCAATACCATCATGTCGCTGGTGCAGGAGAGCAAGGCGGAAGCCGCCATGGAAGCCCTGCAGCAGATGACGGCGGCGACTTCCAAGGTGATGCGCGGCGGTCAGGTACGCGTGGTCAAGAGCGAAGAGCTCTGCCCGGGCGACGTGATCGTGCTGGAGGCCGGCGATGCGGTCCCCGCGGACTGCCGGATCCTGGAGGCGCACAGCTTAAAGGCGGAAGAAGCGGCGCTGACCGGCGAATCCGTGCCCGTCCTCAAGATGACGGAGATGCTGATGTTGAAAAACGCGACGGCGGATATCCCGCTGGGCGACCGCCGGAACATGCTTTACAGCGGATCCACCGTAGTCTACGGCCGCGGCAAGGCGGTCATTACCGCCACCGGTATGGACACCGAGATGGGCAAGATCGCGGACGCGCTGACCCTTGCGGAAAAAGAGCAGACTCCGCTGCAGAAGAAGATGACGGAGCTTTCGCATTTCCTGACCAAGCTCGTGATCGGGATCTGCGTAGTGGTCTTCGTGATCGGGATCGTACAGTCCGTCTTTTTATCCGGCAAGCCCTTCAGCTGGACCATGCTGGGCGAGGAAACGCTGGATACCTTCATCGCGGCGATCGCGCTGGCTGTCGCGGCGATTCCGGAAGGCCTGCCGGCCGTCGTGACCATCATCCTTTCCATCGGCGTCACGGCGATGAGCAAGCGGCAGGCGCTGATCCGCAAGCTGACGGCCGTGGAGACTCTGGGCTGCACGCAGATCATCTGCTCGGATAAGACCGGGACCTTAACGCAGAACAAGATGACCGTGGTGGATGCGTTCACGAACGACGAGCCGCTGCTGGCCCGCGCGATGGCGCTCTGCTCGGATGCGGAGATTCTGCCCGGGGAGGCGCATTCGACCGGCGAACCGACCGAGTGTGCGCTGGTGGATTACGCGAACCGCCTCGGTCTGCCGAAATATCAGCTGAAAGGCGAGATGCCGCGCGTCGGCGAAGCGCCTTTCGATTCGCTGCGCAAAATGATGTCCACCGTTCACTCGGACGGCGATGATTTCGTACAGTATACCAAAGGCGCACCGGACGAAGTCTTAAAGCGCTGCACCGGCTATCTGCAGGATGGCGAGATCCTGCCCATGACGCCGGCGCTGACGGAAAAGATCTTAAAGACCAATAAGGCCTTCGCGGACCGCGCGCTGCGCGTGCTCTGCGCGGCTTACCGGAAATACGACGTCATGCCTGCCTCCGTGGAACCGGAGGATCTGGAGCACGATCTGATCTTCATCGGTCTGACCGGGATGATCGATCCCTGCCGGCCCGAGGTCTATGACGCGATCAAAGCCTGCCGCGAAGCAGGCGTGCGGCCGATCATGATCACCGGCGACCACAAGGATACCGCCGTAGCGATCGGCCTGGATCTGGGCATCATCAAGGATGCGGACGAAGCGCTGGTCGGCGCCGAACTGGATAATTACAGCGACGAGGAGATGATCGAGCTGGTCACCCGCTACAGCGTGTACGCCCGCGTGCAGCCGGAGCACAAGACCCGCATCGTCAAGGCGTGGAAGGCCCGCGGCATGGTGACTGCCATGACCGGCGACGGCGTCAACGACGCTCCGTCCATCAAGGCGGCGGACATCGGCATCGGCATGGGCATCACCGGCACCGATGTGACCAAATCCGTCGCGGACATGGTGCTGGCGGACGACAACTTTGCGACCATCGTGAACGCGGTGGAAGAGGGACGCAAGATCTACGACAACGTTCTAAAAGTCCTGCAGTTCCAGCTCTCCACGAACATGGCGGAAGTCATCATCATGTTCCTGGCCTCGCTGCTGAACTTTACCATCCTGTCGCCGGTGCACCTTCTGTGGATCAACATGGTGACCGACTCTCTGCCCGGCCTGGCGCTCGGCATGGAAAAGGCGGAAGGCGACCTGATGAAGCGCAAGCCCCGTCCCACGACCGACGGCATTTTCTCCGGCGGCGCCGGCGCGGACATGGTCTGGCAGGGCGTCTATCTGGCCGTGATCGAGATCGCGGCGTACTTTATCGGCTATCATCTGGAAAACGGCAGCATGAGCGGGCTCTTTAAAGGCGAGATCTGCACCAACGCCATGGCCATGGCCTTCCTGACGGTCAATTTCGCGGAAATGTTCTGCGCGGTCTGCATGCGCTCGCGGAAGGGTTCGCTGTTCTCGAAACATATGCTGCAGAATATCAACTGGTGGCTGGTCGGCGCCTTTGGCATCACCACCGTGCTGACCCTGATCGCGATCTATCTGCCCGGTCTGCAGACGGTCTTCGGCATCGAGCCCGGCACCTTCCAGTTCCACGAGCTGCTGATATCTTTCGGTCTGGCGCTGTCGGTCGTCCCGGCCTTCGAGATCGGCAAGGCGATCCACCGGAAGGTAAGGAAAGAGTAGGCCGATCCTCCCGTGTCATCCTGAGCGGAGCCGAAGGATCTTTCGCCCGCAGGACGAACCGATTGTGCTGAATAAATAAGATTCTTCGACTCAGGAGGAGGCTTTGCCTCCTCCTTTGCTCAGAATGACACATTATTTCCCTGTCTGTCGTAAAATATTTTACATTTCCGGTTTTTTATGATATAGTATCCTGCGGGTCTTCCCGAAAGGAGAATTTGGCGTATGGAATCCTGCAGAAGGGTCATATTAAAGCTGAGCGGCGAAGCGCTCGCCGGAGAGAAGCGCACGGGCTATGACGAAGCCACGGTCCGGGACGCGGCATTGCAGGCGCTCCCCGCGGTCCGGGAAGGCGTGGAGCTGGCGATCGTGATCGGCGGCGGCAACTTCTGGCGCGGCCGCAGCAGCAAGAGCATCGACCGCGTGAAAGCAGACCAGATCGGCATGCTGGCCACGGTCATGAACGCGCTCTACGTCTCCGAGATCTTCCGCTCCTGCGGCATGGAGACCGAGATCTTCACGCCCTTTGTCTGCGGCAGCATGACGAAGCTCTTCTCCAAGGACGCGGCGAACGAAGCTTTTAAGGCCGGCAAAGTCGTGTTCTTCGCGGGCGGCACCGGACATCCGTACTTTTCCACGGACACCGGCATCGTCCTGCGGGCGATCGAGATGGAAGCGGATGAGATCCTGCTGGCCAAAAACGTGGACGGCGTCTACGACTCCGACCCGGACAAGAACCCGGACGCGAAAAAATTCGACACCATCTCCATCGACGAGGTGGTGGAGCGGAAGCTGGGCGTCATCGATTTAACGGCGTCGGCGCTCTGCGCGGACAACCGCGTGCCGCTCGCGGTCTTTTCGCTGGCCGGCGAGCAGAGCATTTACAGAGCCCTGAAGGGCGAGATCAGCGGAACCCGGATCACCGTATAAAGACAGTTTCAAAAGACAGTTTGATAAAGAAAGAAGAGGAGGATATCTGATGACCGATTATTTGCTTGATGCAGAAGAAAGAATGGAAAAAACCTTAAGCAACTTAAAGGATGAATACGTAACGATCCGCGCCGGCCGCGCCAACCCCGGCGTCCTGAACCGTGTAACGGCGGATTATTACGGAGCTCCGACCCCGATCCAGCAGCTGGCAAACGTCTCCGTGCCGGAAGCCCGGATGCTGGTCATCCAGCCCTGGGACAAGACGGCTTTAAAGGCGATCGAGCGCGCGATCCAGGCCTCCGATATCGGGATCAATCCGAATAACGACGGCTCCGTGATTCGCCTGATCTTCCCGGAACTGACCGAGGAACGCCGCAAGGATCTGACCAAGGACGTCCGCAAGAAAGGCGAAGCCGCGAAGGTCGCGCTGCGAAACATCCGCCGCGACGCGGTGGACCGCATCAAGAAGGCCCAGAAGGCCGGCGAGATCACCGAGGACGATCAGAAGAAGGACGAAGAAGCCGCCCAGAAACTGACGGACAAATTCGTGGAGAAAGTCGACAAGGCCGTCGAAGAGAAGACCAAGGAGATCATGACGGTCTAAAGACCGAAAAAACCGTAAGAATCAGTGCGGGCGGCACTTTCGTGCCGCCCCTCCCTTTACCAAAGAGGTTTTGCTATGGAACAGAACAATCAGCCCCGCCACATCGCGGTGATCCTGGACGGCAACGGCCGCTGGGCCAAAAAGAAAGGCGTGCCGCGGGCGATCGGTCACAAGGAAGGCTGCGAGACCTTAAAGCATATCCTGGATACCTGCTACTACAAAAAGATCGAGTTTTTCTCGGTTTATGCGTTTTCCACCGAAAACTGGAAGCGCTCTCAGGCGGAAGTGAAGGCCCTGATCCAGCTGATGCGCTATTACCTGCCGCGGCTGGAAAAACGCTCCATGGAGCGCAACACGAAGGTGCGCATCATCGGCGACATCGGCGGCTTTCCCGAAGACGTGCAGAAGATCATGCGGCATTTGATCGAGACGACGGCGGTCAACACCGGCCTCACATTCATCATGGGCTTAAACTACGGCGGCCGCGACGAGCTGCGCCGCGCCATGGTCAAGCTGGCTCAGCGGGTAAAGGACGGTGAGCTGGAGCCGGAAGAGATCACGGAGGCGATGATCTCCGCCAGTCTGGATACGGCGGACATCCCGGATCCGGACGTGATCATCCGCACGAGCGGAGAGATGCGCCTGTCCAACTTCATGACCTGGCAGAGCGCCTATTCGGAACTGGAATTCCCGACCGTGCTCTGGCCGGATTTTTCTGACGCGGATCTGGAGGAAGCCATCCGTGTTTACAACAGCCGGGATCGGCGTTTCGGCGGGAGGAAAGAGGATGAAGCGTGATTTCTGGATCCGGCTGCGCAGCAGTATTATCCTGATGGCGGTCACGGTTGCCGGCTTTTACTTCGGCGGCCTCGCCCTCTTTGCGCTGCTCTGCTTCGTGTCGCTGGTCGGGATCTTTGAGCTTTACCGCGTCTGCGGGATCTGGGGCACGGCGCCGGCCGCGGCCGGCTTCATGGGGGCCTGCCTGTTTCTGGAGGCCGTCTGGCTGGGCTGGGACAGCTGGCTTTTATTCGTGCTGTTTTTAGGCTTCATCCTGATCCTCGGGACCTACGTGTTTACCTTCCCGCGCTATTCCTTCGCCAAGGCGGCGTACAGCCTCTTCGGCATCCTTTATCTGCCGGTGATGCTTTCTTACCTGTACCGCATCCGCGAAATGGAGGAAGGCATCTGGCTGGTCTGGCTGGTCTTCCTGGCCTCCTGGGGCTGCGATACGATGGCCTACTGCACGGGGATCCTGATCGGGAAGCACAAAATGACGCCCGAGCTGTCTCCGAAAAAGACCTGGGAGGGGGCCGTCGGCGGCGTGCTTGGCAGCGCTCTTCTGGGCTTTCTGTACGCGCTGATCGTCGGGGAGCATTTGAGCATCCTGGGGCAGCCCCTGCTTTTTACGCCGCTGCTGTGCGCGGCCGGCAGCATCGTTTCCCAGATCGGCGATCTGGGGGCCTCTGCCATCAAGCGCAGCTTTCAAGTCAAAGATTACGGCAGTCTGATCCCGGGGCACGGCGGCATTCTGGACCGCTTCGACTCGGTGATCGTGACGGCGCCGATCCTTTATTATCTGCTGCTTCTGCTTCAGTAGAGCGGAAGCATTCGGGAGTAAAATATGACGTTTGTAAGTATACTCATTGCGATCGTGGTCTTCAGTCTGCTGGTGCTGTTCCATGAATTCGGCCACTTTATCGTGGCGAAGGCGGTCGGCATCGGCGTGACGGAGTTTTCGCTGGGCATGGGACCGCGGATCCTGTCTTTTCAGAAAGGCGAGACCCGCTATTCCTGGAAGGCGATCCCCTTCGGCGGTTCCTGCGCCATGGTAGGAGAGGATGAAGAGGAAACGACCCCCAATTCCTTTAACGCGAAACCGGCCTGGGCCCGCTTTCTGGTCGTCTTTGCCGGACCGGCCTTCAATGTGATCCTGGCGCTGATCCTTTCCTTCTTCCTGATCGGGAAGGGCGGCATCAATACGGGGACGGTGCATCAGGTCACGTCGGGCAGTGCCGCCGCCAAAGCGGGGATCACGGCCTGGGAGGATTCGGTGACTTCCATCAACGGCAAAAAGATCGCGATGGGCCGGGACCTGCTCCTGTACACGCTCTCGCATCCGCTGGACGGTTCGGAAGTGACGGTCGGCCTGAAAAACAAGGCCGGCGAAGAACGGACGGTCACGCTGGATCCGAAGGTCAGCGGCTTCCGCATCGGGATCGCTTATACGAACAGTGATGCACCGGCGGCGCTGTCCGGCGTGACGGAAGGCCTTCCGGCGGCAGAAGCCGGTCTTCAGACCGGCGACGTGATCACGGCGATCAACGGCAGCGGGATCACCAGCGGCAGCGAAATGGCCGCCTATTTCACGGAGCATCCGATAGACGGCAGCACGCTGGAACTGACGGTGAAACGCGGGGAGGAAGTCCTGGATCTGAGCATGACGCCCGAGCCCTACGAGACGAATGATCTGGGCTTTCAGGCATATTATGTTTACGAAGAGTGGGACGGCAATCTCGGAACCCTTCTCGGCAGCAGTCTGCGGGAAGTGCGCTACTGGCTGTCCTACGTTGTGGTGACGCTTCGGATGCTCTTTACCGGCCAGGTCGGTGTGAAGGATCTGTCCGGCCCGGTCGGCATCGTTTCCACCATCAGTACGGCGGTGGAGACCGGGGTGCAGAACGGCGGGGCCAAGATCGCATTTATCAACGTGCTGGAGCTGACGGTGCTTTTAAGCGTCAATCTGGGCGTCATGAATCTGCTGCCCATCCCGGCGCTGGACGGCGGGCGGATCCTGTTCATCCTGTATGAACTGATCTTCCGGAAACCGGTGCCGAAAAAGGCGGAGGGGATCGTCCATCTGATCGGTTTTGCGCTGCTGATGCTGCTGATGGTCTTCGTCCTGTTCAACGACGTATTGCGGCTGATCCGGGGGTAAACGAAACGATGGAAAGAAAACTGACAAGACAGGTCCGGATCGGAAGCTGCGTGATCGGCGGCGGAGCCCCGATCGCGATCCAGTCCATGACGAATACGAAAACCGAAGACGCGGCGGCGACCGTGCGGCAGATCCTTGCCCTGGAAAAAGCCGGCTGCGAGATCATCCGCGTAACGGTCCCCACTCAGGAAGCCGCGCTGGCCCTGGAGGAGATCAAGCCGCTGATCCATATCCCGCTGGTAGCGGATATCCACTTTGACTGGCGCCTGGCCGTAGCCGCGATGGATCACGGCGCGGATAAAGTCCGCATCAATCCGGGCAATATCGGCAGCGAAGAAGGCGTGAAGGCCGTTGTGGAACGCGCCGCGAAGGACGGGATCCCGCTCCGGGTCGGCGTCAACAGCGGTTCGCTGGAAAAGAAATATATCGAAAAATACGGCGGCGTCACGGCGGAGGGACTGGCGGAAAGCGCACTGGGCCAGGCCGCTCTGATCGAAGCCTTCGGCTATGACAATCTGGTGATCAGCATCAAATCCAGCCGGGTTCCCATGAGCATCCGCGCGCACGAGATCATCGCGGAGCGCTGCGATTATCCGCTGCATGTGGGGATCACCGAAGCCGGCACGGTCCGGGGCGGCAGCATCAAGTCCGCCGTGGGCATCGGTGCGATCCTTTCCCGCGGCATCGGGGATACGATCCGCGTTTCCCTGACCGGAGATCCGCTGGAGGAGATCCGCGTGGCGAAACAGATCCTGCGGGACCTTGGCCTTCGGAAGGAGGGCATCGAGGTCATTTCCTGTCCGACCTGCGGCCGGACCAACATCGATCTGATCCCTCTCGCGAACGCGGTGGAAGAACTGGCTTCCCGCTACGACAAAACGCTGACCGTCGCGGTCATGGGCTGCGTGGTGAACGGTCCGGGAGAAGCCAGAGAGGCGGATCTGGGCATTGCAGGCGGAAAGGGCGAAGGCTTCCTCTTCAAAAAGGGAGAGATCGTGAAGCGTCTGCCGGAAGAAAAGCTGCTCCCCGCTCTTCAGGAAGAAATCGAAGCCTGGAACGGAAAATAATTTAAATTTCGAACCCTGCCTGCTGTAAAATGTGCTCAAAAAGCACTTTGAGGAAAAACAAGTACCATGGCTGACAAGGAAACAGGAAAAACCTTACAGGAGACCATGCCCGACCTTCGGACGGTCTCTTTTATTACGGAGAATGCCGACCGGATCATGATCGAAAAGATGACGATGACCCGCAGCCGCGACCGCCTGCGGATCTATCTTCACGCGCCTTTCCTGATCCAGAAGAAAGATATCTACGCCATGGAGGCGGCGGTCAAGAAGCAGTACTTCCGCAACAAGCCGGTCAGGGTGGAGGTGCGGGAACGCTTTCATCTGGCCGATATGACACCGCGCGCAGCCTATCTGGCTTACCGGGAAAGCCTGCTGCTGGAGCTGAAGACAAACAGTCTGTTTGCTTACAACCTGTTCCGCGGCGCGGAACCGGAGTTTACCGACAGCGCTCTCATGCTGAAGCTGCCGGACAGTCTGCTGGCCGCGACACGGGGCGAGGAACTGGCCGAGTATCTGCGGAACGTTTTCCGCGACCGCCTGGGCTTCGACCTCTCCGTCCGCATCAAAAAACAGCTGGTGCAGGCGGCATCGGAGCCGGATGCGGGACTGGAGCAGGAGATCGCGCGCGTAACGGCGCTCTACCGGGAGAAGCAGGAAGAAGAACGGGCAAGCCGCGCGGCGGAACAGACCGCGGCGCCGAAGAAAAAGCACGAAAAGAAGACGAAGCTGACGGCTTCCCGCGGCTTCGGCTATGATTTTGAAGGCGAACCCGTCCCGCTGGATAAGATCGAAGAAGGCATGGGACCGATCGTGGTGCAGGGCCAGATCATCGCGCTGGACATGAGAGTCCTGTCGACCGGCAACCTGCTGTACAGCTTCGTTCTGACCGACCGCCGCGACTCCATCCGCGTCAAGGTCTTTATCAAGCCGGAAGATCAGGAAAATCTGGAAGCGTATATAAAGAAAGATACCTATGTAGCCCTGAAGGCCGAACCGGAAGCCGACCGCTACGATCATGAACTGACGCTGTCCCACGTCAGCGGCATCCGGCCGGCCGAGGCAGCGGAAAAGAAGGAACGGAAGGATCAGGCACCGGTCAAGCGGGTCGAACTGCATGCCCATACGCAGATGAGCGAGATGGACGCGTTCACGCATGTGGACGAATATATCGAACGGGCGGCGGAATGGGGCCATAAAGCCGTGGCTGTTACGGATCACGGGGTGGTCCAGTCCTTCCCGGATGCGTTCCACAAGTGGCAGAGCCTGCGCAAGAAAGGCAAAGACATCAAGATCCTCTACGGCTGCGAGGGCTATCTGGTGGACGATGCGCCCGGGATGAGCAAAGAAGAGATCCTGCAGGCGCCGACCTATCATATCATCATTCTGGCGAAAAACGAGACGGGACGCGTCAATCTTTATCGCCTGGTCTCCGAATCGCATCTGAACTATTTCCGGCGCCGGCCGCGCATCCCGCGCAGCCTGCTGACGGAGTGCCGCGAGGGACTGATCTTAGGCTCCGCCTGCGAGGCGGGCGAGCTTTACCGGGCGCTGCTCAGAAACGCGTCCGAGGAGGAACTGGCGAAGATCGTCAGCTTTTACGATTATCTGGAAGTCCAGCCGCTCGGCAACAACGCCTATCTGACCCGGACCGGGCGGAACGGCCGGATCTACACGCAGGCGGAGCTGGAAGGCTTCGTGCGGAAGATCCTCGAGCTGGGCCGGCAGTTTGCCAAGCCGGTCGCGGCGACCTGCGACGTGCATTTCCTAAATCCGGAGGACGAAGTTTACCGCCGGATCGTCCAAAAGGGCCAGGGCTTTGCGGACGCGGACAGCCAGCCGCCTCTGTATTTCCGCACGACCGAAGAAATGATGGCGGAGTTTGCCTTCCTGGATTACAGCGAAGCGAAGCAGATCGTGGTCGACGATCCGAACCGGATCGCGGACTGGTGCGAGGTGATCGAACCGGTGCGGCCGGACAAGTGCCCGCCGAAGATCGAAGGCTCCGAAGAGGAGCTTCAGAAACTGTGCTACGAAAGAGCGCACGACTGGTACGGCGAGACGCTGCCGGAGCAGGTCTCCGTGCGGCTGGAGAAAGAGCTCAAATCCATCATCGGCAACGGCTATGCGGTCATGTATATCATCGCGCAGCGCCTGGTGAAGAAATCCAACGACGACGGCTATCTGGTCGGGTCCCGCGGTTCGGTAGGCTCCTCGCTGGTGGCGACTTTAAGCGGCATCTCCGAGGTCAATCCGCTGCCGCCGCACTACCGCTGTCCGAAGTGCCGCCACAGCATCTTTGACAACGAAGAAACGCGGAAAAACGCCGGCGGCGCCGGTGTGGATATGGCGCCGCTTACCTGTCCCGTCTGCGGCGAAGAAATGATCCGCGACGGCTACGACATCCCCTTCGAAACTTTCCTGGGCTTCAAGGGCGACAAAGAGCCGGATATCGACTTAAACTTCTCCGGCGAGTATCAGAGCAAGGCGCACGAATATACCGAAGTCCTGTTCGGCAAGGGCTGCACCTTCAAGGCGGGAACCATTACCGGGCTGGCGGACAAGACCGCCTACGGGTATACGTTAAAATACTTTGAAGAGAAGGGAATCGTAAAGCGCCGCTGCGAGATCGACCGCATTGCGGCGGGCTGCGTGGGCACGCGCCGCACGACCGGCCAGCATCCGGGCGGCATCGTGGTGATGCCGCGGGGTGAAAATATCTATTCCTTCACCCCGATCCAGCATCCGGCCAACGACGTGAACAGCAACATCATCACGACGCATTTTGATTATCATTCGATCGACCACAACCTGCTGAAGCTGGACATCCTGGGACACGACGATCCCACCATGATCCGGCGTCTGGAGGATCTTTTGGGCATCGACATGACCAAGGTGCCGATCAACGATCCGGACGTCCTGGCGCTCTTTAAGGGAACGGAATCCCTGGGTATCCGCAGCGAGGATATCGGCGGCTGTCCGCTCGGCACGCTCGGGGTCCCGGAGTTCGGGACGGACTTCGCCATGGGCATCGTGCAGGACGCAAAGCCCGAAAGCGTGGCTGACCTGGTCCGTATCGCCGGCATCGCGCACGGCACCGACGTCTGGAAGGGCAACGTGCAGGATCTGATTGTAAACGGGACGGCTTCCTTAAAGGAATCCATCTGCACGCGAGACGATATCATGCTGTATCTGATCTCGAAAGGAATGGATCCGGCGCTGTCGTTCAAGATCATGGAAAGCGTCCGGAAAGGAAAAGTCGCGAAGAAGGGCGAACCGAACTGGCCGAACTGGAAAGAACAGCTGATAGAACATAACGTACCGGACTGGTATATCGGTTCGGCGGAGAAAATCCAGTACATGTTCCCGAAGGCGCACGCGGCCGCCTACGTCATGATGGCGCTGCGCGTGGCCTACTGCAAGGTCCATTATCCGCTGGAATACTATACGGCGTATTACAGCATCCGCGCGGACGGTTTCGATTACGCGCTGATGTGCCGCGGCCGGGAAGAACTGGCGAAAAACCTGGAACTGTTCCGCCGCAACAAGGATACACTTTCCGACAAGGAAAAGCTGGTCCTTCGGGATATGCGGCTGGTGGAGGAAATGTACGCGAGGGGCTTTGCGTTTACCCCGATCGATATTTACAAAGCCAAAGCAAAACGCTTCCAGATCGTGGACGGAAAGATCATGCCGTCCTTCGTCAGCATCGCCGGTCTGGGCGAGCAGGCGGCCGTCAGTCTGGAAGAGGCGGCGGCGGAAGGAAAGTTCCTTTCCCGTGAAGATCTGCTGCAGCGCAGCAAGCTGTCTTCGACAATGGTGGATACGATGTATCAGCTGGGGATCCTGGGCAATATGGCCGAAAGCAACCAGCTCTCGTTCAGCGATCTTTTGTTTGAATAGAAATTCGGAGGCTGTCAAGAAGCGTCCAGGGGTGTCATTCTGAGCGACGGCGGAAGCATTTGCTTCCGCCGTCGTCGAAGAATCTTTTTTTTTGCAGAACGATCTGCTAATGGCATTCGTTATTCATACGTTATAAACAGCGTGAGAATCGGTGCGCCGTCCTTGCTTCCCCGGACGGAATACCGGTTTTCTTCCTGTCCGATCACAAGTTCCATGCTTTCGTCCAGTTTCAGTTCATGGGTAAATTCTATGATCAGCTCGCGCAGTTCTTTTCCCTGCCGCGGCGCGGCCAGACAGTTTTCCGCGATCTCCACGTAGCGGGTATTGTTCATGTGCCCGACCACGTCGATAAAGCTGTACGGAACGGTAAAGGAAGCGCGGCCGATCTCCGGCAGCAGCTGTTTCGGCAGGCGGGGCAGAGGCATCAGGGCTTCTTTTTCCGGGATCGGCATTTCCAGCCCTAAGGCCGCCGGCTGGATCATCACGCGGGTTTTAAGATCCAGGATCACCCAGAGGAAGCAGGAGCGGATCAGGCTTTCCCCGGCAGCGTCACGGATCTCCATATAGCGGGGGAAAAGACCGTGCATGCCTTTCCCCGGCCAGGTCGTGATGTGCAGGATCTCGTCCTGGCCCGGCATGCGGCTGATCTCGATCCGCTGCCGTACGACGACCCAGGAGAGGTTTTTCGGATTCAGGACGTCGCTTCCGAAACCCAGCTTTTCGGCATGCAGACCGGAGACGGTCTGGATGATCTCCAGCAGCCGCGCAGGACGCAGTTTTCCGAACATATTCACGTCGGTCGCTTCGATGCAGTATTCTTTCTGAAAAATCAGTTCCATAGAGATTCCTCCGAAAAGAAGAGGGGCTGCCCCTCGGCAGCCCCGGTCAAAGTCTGGCGGTGATTATTCTTCTACGACAACGGGGGAATCCGGCGCGTTGCGGCGGATGGAATCGATGCCGTTCAGGCAGCTGGCCTTGGCTTTGTAGCTCTCGCCGGTCGCGATAATCTCGCCGTTGCGGGCTTTTAAGCGGAAGCGGAATTCACCGGCTTTGTCCTTATAGACTTCGAACTTCGGGTTGGTCACCTTCTCGAAGTTTTCCACGGTCTGGTCTTCCAGCTTGGCTTCGACGGCGTTCTTGCGGATGCTTTCAATGCCGTTCTTGCAGGCAGCTTCACTGTTGTAGGTCTCGCTGGTCGCGATAACTTCGCCGTTGCCGGCTTTCAGATTGAAACGAAAACCACCGTTCTTGGTAGGTCCCATCACGAATTTACCCATAAAATACACTCCTTCTATGGTATTTATTTGGCTTTACTATAACACGCGTTTCGGCCCAATGCAAGCCCTTTTGCTCATTTTCTTAAGTGAAACAGTGTTTTCGCTTAATTCAAAGCGGCTTTTGGTCTATACGATGCGGTTCCGCTCTTTTCCCTCGTTAAAATCGCTCAGGTTCTTGACGAGTTCCTCCATCAGACGTTCGCGGGCTTCCCGGGAAGCCCAGCCCATATGAGGCGTCAAGATCACGTTCGGCAGCGCTTTGATCGCCTGATAGGGATGATCCTCCGGGAACGGTTCGGGCGAGAACGCATCGCAGCCGAAACCGCCGAGCCTGCCGTCCAGCAGCGCCTGTGCGACGGCCGCCTCGTCTACGATAGGTCCGCGGGCGACGTTGATCAGGATGGCGCCGGGCTTCATCAGTGTGAGTCTTTCGGCGCTGATCAGGCCGCGGGTCCCGTCGTTTAACGGTACATGCAGGCTGACCACATCCGCGCGGGAGAGCAGTTCTTCTATAGAAACGGTGGGGTACAGCGCGGAAGGACGCCGCTGCCAGGTGATGACTTCGCAGCCGAGCGCCGCCGCGACCTTTGCCACGCCGCCGCCGATGGTGCCCGCACCGACGATGCCCCAGGTCTTGCCGGCCAGTTCATTCCAGACAGGCTCTACCTGCGTAAACAGACCGGCCCGTGTGTAGCGGCCGTCTGCGCAGTATTCCCGGTATTCACCCAGCTTCGTGGAGAGCGAAAAAGCCATCGCCAGCGTCAGCTGCATGACAGAAGTCGTGGAATAGCCTTTGACGTTCGCAACGGCGATTCCGTGATCGCGGCAGTAGGCGGTGTCGATATTGTCAAAGCCGGTAGCGGCCTCCAGAACCAGACGGAGCTTCCCCGCGCCGGCCAGGGTTTTTTCGTTCAGGCGGCATTTATTCGTAACGACGACGTCCGCGTCCGCGACGCGGGACGGGATCTCTTCCGGGGCCGAGACCGGATATAAGGTCAGAGAGCCGAAAGCTTTCATGACATCCCAGGAAATATCAGAGCCGAGGGTGACGGCATCCAGAACCACGATCTTCATAAAAAACCTCCATGCGGAATAGAATTAGTTGTATTATAACAGATAAAATCTGCTGTGGATAGTCTTTTTCACGAAGCCCTGTCGGAAAAGGAGCGGGCCTCTTCACAAAATCCTCACAAAATTCTTGCGAAAAAACGGAAAAACCTGTTGACAGAAAGGCGGGCGGGTGGTATCTTATGCATAGATGTTAGCACTCATAGCGCTTGAGTGCTAACGGAAGAGGAAGAGCTTATGGAACTTGACAGCAGAAAAAAAGCGATCCTGTATGCGATCATCGAGAACTACCAGGAGACCGGCGAACCGGTCGGCTCCCGGACCATCTCCAAGCTGGAGCACTTCAAGTTCTCGCCGGCGACCATCCGCAACGAGATGGCGGACCTGGAGGAGATGGGGCTGATCGTGCAGCCGCATACCTCCGCGGGCCGCATCCCGACCGATAAAGGCTACCGTCTCTATGTGGACAAGATGCTGGAGGAGCAGAAGGAAGAGAAGAAGGATCTGCCGGCGCTGCCCATGGCGAACCTCTTAAGCAAGCGGATCGACCGGGTAGAAGAGCTCCTCGTGAAGATGGCGCAGATCCTGGCCTCCAACACCAACTACACCACCATGGTGACCGGCCCGCACTACCGCAAGAACAAGCTGAAATTCCTGCAGCTTTCCGGGATGGAGGACGGGAAGATCCTGGCGGTCGTGGTGCTGGAAGGCAATATCGTCAAGAACAACATCCTGACCGTGGAGGAAAACCTGGATCCGCAGGAGCTGCTGAACTTAAGCTTCCTCTTGAACAACAAGCTGAACGGCCTGAGCCTGGAGGAAATCAACCTGGGGCTCATCAGCCAGATCAAGGAAGAAGCCGGCAGCCACAGCGCGCTGGTCACGAAGATCCTGGATGCAGTCGCGGAGACCTTCGCGCAGGAGGAGAGCTACCCCATCTACACCAGCGGCGCGCCGAACATTTTCCGCTATCCGGAATTGACGGGCGGCGACAAGGCCAGCGAGCTCATCAGTACGCTGGAGGAAAAGAAGGAGCTGGGCACGGCGATCGGACAGCTTTCCGAGAGCGGAAGCCAGCAGGACATTCAGGTCTTCATAGGCGACGAAGTCCCGGTGGATTCCATGAAGGACTGCAGCGTTGTGACCGCGACCTACTCGCTCGGCGAAGGCGTGCAGGGCAAGATCGGCATCATCGGGCCGAAGAGAATGAACTACCAGAAGGTCGTGGATACCTTAAAGGATACCATGAACCAGCTGGATCAAGTATTTGCGAAACCGGAGGAATAAAACCTTGGAAGAAAAAGATAAAGCAACAGCGGAAGCCGAAACGGAGGAAGAAGCCGTGAAGGAGGCGCCGGAGACGGAGCCGGAAACCGCAAAGAACGGCGGGCAGACGGAAGAAAAGCCGGATGCCGAAGCAGCGGAGGCGGAAAACGCCGAAGCGGAAAAGCCGGAAAGCCGGCCCGAAAAAGAAAAGAAGAAATTTTTCGGGAAGAACGACAAGCTGGAGAAGGCGGAGAAAGCCTTGAAAGAAGCCGAGGCGAAGCTGGAGTATGCTTCGGACAGGATGAAGCGGCAGCTGGCGGAGTTTGACAATTACCGCAAGCGGACCGAGAAGGAAACAGCGGCGTCCTTCGACATGGGAGCCCGCAGCGTCATCGAAAAGCTGCTGCCGGTGGTGGACAGCTTTGAGCGGGGCCTGGGCGGCCTTTCGGAGGAACAGAAAGCGGAGCCTTTCGCCGCGGGGATGGACCTGGTCTACAAGCAGTTAAAGAAGATGCTGGATGACCTGGGCGTCGAGGCGATCGAAGCCGTCGGCAAGCCGTTCAACCCCGATCTGCACAATGCGGTCATGCACGCAGAGGATGAGTCCCAACCGGAAAACACGGTGGCGGAAGAATTCCAGAAGGGATACACTTACCGCGGAACCGTGATCCGCTACAGCATGGTAAAAGTAGTGAATTAACCTTGGCGGGGGCAAGCCGCCCTCACCCGGCCTTACAGGCCACCCTCCCCCGCGCCCGGGGGAGGGCAAGGATAAAAATATAACAACAATCTATCAGGAGGATATAAAAATGAGTAAGATTATCGGTATCGATTTAGGTACAACCAATTCCTGCGTGGCCGTGATGGAAGGCGGCAAGCCCGTCGTCATCGCGAACACCGAGGGCGTACGGACCACCCCGAGCGTGGTGGCCTTCACCAAGACCGGCGAGCGTCTGGTCGGCGAATCCGCCAAGCGGCAGGCCGTTACCAACGCGGACCGCACCGTTTCATCGATCAAGCGGAAGATGGGCACCGACTACCGCGTGCGCATCGATTCCAAGAGCTACACGCCGCATGAGATCTCCGCGATGATCCTGCATAAGATGAAAGACGACGCGGAAAGCTATCTGGGCGAAA
>JAFZRH010000033.1 GCA_017619975.1 Lachnospiraceae bacterium
CCCGCGCGATCGCGATCCGCTGCTGCTGACCGCCGGAAAGCTGGGTCACGTCCCGCTTCTTGTAGCCGTCCATATTGACCAGCTTTAAGGCGTAATCGATCTTGCTGTCGATATAGCTCTGCGTCTTTCCGCTGATCTTTAAGCCGTAGGCGATGTTCTCGCCGACGTTCATATGAGGAAACAGGGCATATTTCTGAAACACGGTGTTCAGATGTCTTTTATTCGGCGGAAGGTTCGTGATGTCACGCCCCTCGAAAAGCACCTTGCCGGTATCGGGGGTCGTAAACCCGCCGATGATACGCAGGGTCGTCGTCTTTCCGCAGCCGGAAGGACCAAGGAGCGTCATAAACGTGTTTTCCTTGATCTCCAGATTCAGATCATCCAGAATCAGCTCGCCGTCAAACGATTTGGACACATTGACCAGTTCCAGAATATTCGCCATGATTCCTCCCCTTTCTATCACAGATCGTGCAGCACCTGATAGATTTCGGCAGCCGCCTCTTCATTTCTGGCAATCAGCAGAACGGTATCGTCCCCGGCCAGCGTTCCCAGTACGTCGCTCCATTTCAGTTTATCCATAATTGCGCAGAGAGCCTGCGCCATTCCGGGGTCTGTATGAAGAATGATCATATTCGTCGCCTGATCTGTTCCCTTGGAAAGCTGCCGGAACATGGCTACGATCGTATCATCCATTTTCAGTCTTGCCTTGGCAGCCGGCAGAACATAGTGCTTCATTCCCGGAGCGCCTGCTTTTGACAGACGCAGCGACTGAATGTCCCGGGAGACCGTAGACTGCGTCGCCTTCAGCCCCATCTCGCGCAAGCGGGCTGCCAGCTCTTCCTGTGTTCCGATCTTCTCCGACAGGATCAGGTTTTTTATAATCTCCCGTCTTTTTTTCGTATTGTTGCTTGGACTCATGTTTTCCCTCCGACAGTTGTGTCAGCTCATCAGTATCTCAGACAGTCCCCTCGGTGGTGCGATGTAAAGTTCGGGGATGACCGAAGTGTTTTCTTCCTTCAGGATACGCCGCACGGTTTCCAGTGCAAGCAGCGGGTAATTGTTCGTGCGGCTCAGGTGACCCAGAAGGACCGCCTTCAGACCGGGATGGCAGACCGCTTTCAGGAAGCCTGCGGCCGCTTCATTTGACAGATGTCCTCGTTCTCCCTGGATCCGTATCTTCAGAGGATATGGATACGGTCCCGTCTCCAGCATGGCAGGGTTATGATTCGCCTCCAGGAGCAAAGCGTTCAGTCCCTGCATTTGGCGGATCAGCTGATCGGTATAAACGCCAAGATCCGTTACCACGGCAAAATGCCAGTCAGGCGCATCCAGGCGGTAGGCGACCGGCTCTTTTGCGTCGTGAGAAATCGGGACGGAAGTGATCTGCAGGGGGCCGATCTCAAACGATTCGCCGCTCCGGATCAGATGGAAACCGGATTTCGGCAGGTTTTCAAACAGTTTCAGTTCGGACAGGCCTTCAAAGGTGCCGGCCGTGGCAAATATCGGAAGGTTATGTTTCCGCATCAGTACGGAAAGACCTCCGATATGATCGAAATGCTCGTGCGTCAGCAGAACAGCCTGAAGCGCAGCGGGATCCGTTCCCAGTTCATGCAGAAACTGACAAAGCTGACGGTACGAGATCCCGGCATCGATCAGAAGCCGGACCCCGTCACACTCCGCGTAACAGGCGTTTCCTTCACTGCCGCTTGCCAAAGTACACATCCGGAAGCTCATGATCTTTCCGCGAGCCCCCATTTTTTCATAATGCGTTCCAGCCGTTTTGCCGTCTCTTCCGGTGTTCCGTTGTTGTACAGAACAGCATCCGAACAGCTGCGATAAGCCGCTTCCGTCAGCTGGTTCCGCATGATGGATTCACATTTTTCCCGACTGTAGCCGCGGGATGCCTGAAGTCTTTCGATTCTCTGAAACTTCGGCGTGTAAACGTAAAGGACATGACGGCAAAGTTCCGGAAAACGTGCTTCGTGCGGAAGCGCCGACTCGTAAACGATCAGCGTCTCTTCTGCCTGACGGATCTGCCTTACAACCGCTTCAAACGTAGCCGGATGCAGGATCCGGTTGACGGCAGAAAGCAGGCCGGGATCCTGAAAGATCAGGGAAGCCATTTTCCCTTTGTCGATCTCGCCTGACGGATCCAGGATCCCGCTGCCGAGCAGTCCGATCACGGCATCGTAGGCACTTCCGTTCTTTTCGATCAGCGATTTGCTGACCCGGTCGGCCTCCAGAATAAAAGCGCCGTATCTTTCCCGCAGGATCGTCAGAACAAAGCTCTTTCCCGCGCCGACACCGCCTGTCATCCCGATGACGGTTTTCCCGGGGATGGACAGGGAAGGCGTCCGGTCATCACCAGTTAATGGACTGCAGTATCTCATCTCTTACCTTTACAGGTGTCTTTTCAGCCTGTGCATCGCGGACCGAATCGTACAGTGCGCGCGACAGCGCGGTTCTTGCTTTCTTTTGCCATGTGATGTTGCGGCCTTCAAAATACATGATGTGTGAGCCGTATTCGGTATCAACGATCCCGTGATCCCCGACAGCCCGCGTCTCGTCAAAGCACCAGTCATTGAAAGCCGTGACCATCTCTCCGGGTTCCACGCCGGTGTACAGCCCGCCGCTGGCAGCGTTTCCGTCAGCGGAATACTCCGCGCAGAGCGAGATAAAACGTTCTACCGTTTTCCCTTCCTTCAGCCACTGCTGATAGACTTTCTCCGCCGCTTCATGCGCCAGTTCCGAAGTCGTATAGCTGCCGCCGTATGTGCTGGTCAGAAAAACGATATGCCGGACGTCAACCGTGACCGATTCGTCGCGGTAAGGTCCCCGAACAAGATAATACGCGATCGGGGCGTGCGTGGATTCATTCTCTTTTATATAGACGGATCCTTCCTTGGTCTCCTCATCAAACGCCCAGTTGAAAAGGTAGTTGTTCTGGTAGGATCTTCCGCTTGCGAAGCCTTCCAGAAGATATTTCGTCGTATATTTGTCCAGGCCGCCGGCATCCTCGATCGCGGCGGTCGTACGGGTCGCCGCTACGAAATCCCGGACGACAGCGGTAAAATCATCCAGAGAAGAAACGTTTGCCAGATCAGTCCTTACCTTTTCAAGAACCTCGTCAGGAATGTTCTCCCCGTCTCCGAAATCCACGGCATAGAAATCGACCAGCGAATAATCCTTCTTGTTTTTCTGATATTCGGCTTCGATCTCCTCATCCGTGAACTCACGCGATCCGACCAGGGCCGTATAGGTCTTCTGTGCCAGACGGGTCAGACGAAGGGCGGATTCCATATACTTCCATTCCAGCGTCGTCGAATACATCTGCTGCAGATAGGTATCGATCCCCCAGCCGCTGGCGGCCGCTTCTTTTTCCAGCAGTTCTTTCTGCGTATTGATAAAGGTCTCGTCCTCTTCGTCCAGCGTCAGGCCCATTGCCAGGCCCGCTTCGCAGAACAAAAGATAATCCTGCGCGTACTCTGTCGCATCAGCCAGGAAGAAGTCGAACCAGGTTTCTTCCTCCGTCGTGGCAAAAAACGATTTCTGTTTCTTAAACGACTGCGTCGGATCCAGTCCGATATACGAAATATAGTCGTAGTAGTCGTTGAAAAACTCACTCACGGAAATTGCGTAGAGATATACCATCTCGCCTTTGTTCAGGCTGAAATGCTCGGTGGACAGGGCGACTGCTTCCATATCACCGAACTGGGGATAAAGGATCTCCGCGGTGGAGGACGGTGTCACCGTCGTTTCTTTCTGATCGCCTGAGCAGGCGGTCAGACTCAGTATCAGGCAAATGACCAGTATCAAAGCTCCTATTTTTTTCATGCTCATTTACTCCAGAAACTCTTTGATTTTCCGGCTGCGGACCGGATTGCGCAGTTTGCGGATCGCTTTGGATTCGATCTGCCGGATCCGTTCACGGGTCACATCGAATTCACGCCCCACTTCTTCCAGGGTACGGGGATGTCCGTCATCCAGCCCGAAGCGCCGTATGATCACCTGTTTTTCACGATCCTTCAGATCGTTCAGCAGCTCGTCAATCTGTTCCCGAAGCATGACCGCATCGATGTTTTCTTCCGGTGTGACTCCCTTATAGTCCGCCACGAAATCACCCAGGTTGGAATCGTCTTCTTCGCCGATGGGCGTCTCCAGACTCGCCGGTTCCCTCGCGATCTGCATGATCTCCATGACTCGTTCCTGACTCATCTCCAGCGCATCCGCCAGTTCCGTGATGGAAGGCTCGTACCCCAGCTCCAGCGTCAGCTTGCGCTGCATCTTGGACATCTTGTTGATGGTCTCCACCATGTGAACGGGAACACGGATCGTACGGGCCTGATCGGCCAGCGCGCGCGTAACGGACTGACGGATCCACCAGGTCGCATAGGTCGAAAGCTTATATCCCTTTGTATAATCAAACTTTTCAACGCCCTTGATCAGCCCCAGATTGCCTTCCTGCACAAGATCCAGGAAGCTCATCCCGCGTCCGGTGTAGCGCTTGGCGATACTGACGACCAGACGCAGATTGGCTTCGATCAGACGGTTCTTGGCCTTTTCATCTCCCTGCGATTTCTTCACGGCCAGATCCAGTTCTTCTTCCGGCGTCAGCAGCGGCACCGCCCCGATCTCTTTCAGATACATCCGGACGGGATCTTCCGTTCCGATCCCGCTTAAGAGGTCGGCGGTCTCCATCTCCAGGTCGATATTTTCCACCGGCTCGGCATCATCGTCTTCCGGAATAAAATCGTCGTCGTCCAGGCTGATCGAATCCAGCGGATTCAGATCGTCCGTCATGATCCGGAGCACGTCGATCTTTCTTCTTTCCAGCTGATTATAGATCTCATCCAGCTCGGAAGGGGAAAGATAGGCATCCGCGAAGACGTCGGAGATATCGTTGACATCCAGAATGTTGTTTTTCGAACGGGCCACCTCGACCAGGCGTTCCATGTATTGATTAAACTGCTCGCGTTCCATTAAAACCCTCCTCATGGTTTTCTTGTATGCTGTCAGGATCCGCCGCCGCTCCCGTTTTCGCGGGAGCCGGTACTGTCAGGATCTTGTAGAAACTGGCGATGAAAACGATCATCATGCACAGCGTCGTCAGGAAAAATGCTTCGCTTGTCTCGTAAATCTTCTGCAGCGCTTCGTTTTCAGAGAGGAAAACGGAAATGAGATTGGCTCCGGCATGTACGAGAACAGGGGCCAGAATGTGATGATACCTCTCATAGACGAAAGCCATCAGCAGCCCGATGCCGAACGCATAGATCCCCTGCAGCAGGTTGCCGTGAAAGAAGGCAAAGATCAGAGCGGACAGCACGGCCGCCCATTTCGCCTCCAGCGCCCAGCGAAGCCTGCGGTAGATAAGCCCGCGGAAGATCAGCTCCTCCACCAGCGGGGTCAGAAGTCCCACGACGGCAAGTTCAAGCCAGAAACTGCCCGTGTACAGAAGATCCGCGACCGGTTCAAAATCACTGCTCAGCAGATCATACAGTCCGCTGAAGATCAGCAGATGATTAAAGACCACACAGACAGAAACACCGCAGAGGAAGCACAGCACAAAGAAGATCGGCTGCGGCTTCTCCCAGCCTTCCAGCACCATGCCGAGACGCCGTTCTTTTTTTCGGTCCAGAGACATAAAGAGCAGCATCAGCGGGATAGAGATCAGACAGGTAAAGAGCGCGATCAAAACATACTTTTCATTGATCAGCCGTGTCATCTGCCTGATATACGTATCCGTGTCATTCAGACCGGTCAGCAACGAAGGGTCCGTCATCATCCGAAAGATCATATAAAATGTCATGACCAGTATGCTGACCGCTTCATAAACCAGCCAGGGACAGAGCAGATTCCACATTTGCTGCAGCATGCTCTGACGGATATTATCCTGCTTTCCTGCCCAGAATATCATTCACATTCCTCTCTCATATCACAAAAAGGCATATCTGTGCATAGATATACGAGTTACTTTATACAACAAAATCCGGTAAATATCAAGGAAGAAATATGCAAAATTCAAGAAAAATATGAATATATAAAAAGAAGGAACACCTTTTTGCAATAAAGCATTCCTTCTCTGTACAGATTAACAGAGGATTCAGCGGCTGTTCTGCTCGAAACGCCAGGCGTCACGGCACATATCTTCCAGTGTTTTTTCGGCTTTCCATCCGAGCAGCTTTTCCGCTTTCTCCGTTTTGGCAAAGCTGAAAGGCAGATCTCCGGCCCGCCGCGGCGCGATCTCATAGGGGATCTTCAGATCGTTGGCTTTCTCAAAAGCGCGGACGATCTCCAGAACACTGCTGCCCTTTCCGGTGCCCAGATTGAAGACCTCCGCCCCGCTGTGATTCAGTCCGTACCGAAGCGCCGCCACGTGTCCTTTGGCCAGATCGACCACATGGATATAGTCGCGGATGCAGGTTCCGTCCGGCGTCGGATAGTCGCTGCCGAAAACATTCAGGTGATCCCGGATCCCAGCGGCCACCTGTGAAATAAACGGCATCAGATTGTTCGGGATCCCATTGGGCTTCTCCCCGATCAGACCGCTGGCATGCGCTCCGACCGGATTAAAATACCGAAGCAGGATCGCAGACAGAGACGGGGCGGCGTGTGCCGCGTCCTTCAGGATCTGTTCGATCATATATTTCGTCCAGCCGTAAGGATTGGTGCAGCCGCCGGTTTTCAGGTCTTCGGAGAAAGGCGGCACCCCGTCTCCGTATACCGTCGCGGAAGAACTGAAGACGATGCAGCTTGTGCCGTAGCGCGCCATCGTTTCCAGAAGGGTCAGTGTGCTGTCCAGATTGTTGCGGTAATAGGCGAGCGGCCGTTCCACGGACTCGGCTACCGCCTTAAACCCCGCAAAATGAATGACCGCCTCGACGGGCTGCTCGGCAAACAGAGCCGTCAGAGCCGCCGCGTCCGCTACGTCGATCTCATAAAACAGAGGCCGGATCCCGGTAATCTTTTCTATCTTATCGATCACGTCCGCACTGCTGTTGGACAGATTATCGGCTATGACAACCTCATATCCTTCCTGAAGCAGTTCCACGGCCGTGTGCGAACCGATGAAGCCGCATCCGCCGGTCAAAAGGATCTTTCCCATAACAATTCTCCTGCAGTTCTTTCATAAAAAGCGATGAAAAACTCACCATTCTGTATTATAATTGTTTTACCGAGAAAAAACAAGGAGAAAGCCGTATGCCGATGCTTCGTCTGGACAGGATCCTTTCCGTCTATACAGCCTATTCCCGCCGGGAGGGCTCGGAACGGATCAAAAAGGGGCGGATCCGTGTCAACGGATCCGTCTGTCTGGATCCTTCCGCCCGGTTTGAGCCGGAAGGGCTGAGACTCGACTGTGACGGCAGCGAGCGGATCCTTCACGAAAACAATACGTTTTTGCTGAACAAACCTGCCGGGTTCGTCAGCGCGACCGAAGATCCGAAGGAAAAAACCGTCCTGGATCTGATCCGTCAGGAAGACCGTTTTCCGGCCCTCTTTCCGGCCGGCCGTCTGGATAAAGATACGACCGGTCTTCTGCTTCTGACAAGCGACGGAGCGCTCTGTCACCGCATCATTTCTCCTTCCGCCCGGATTTATAAACTGTACCGGGCGGAGGTAAACGGACCGTTAACGGAGGAGGACGCGTTGGCTTTTGCGGCCGGACTGGAACTGGACGGCGGTGAAATCTGCCGGCCGGCGGAACTGGAAATCCTAAAAAGCGGAGAAAAAAGCGAAGCGCTGGTCCGGATCTGCGAAGGGAAATATCATCAGATAAAACGGATGTTTGCGGCACGCGGACTCATGGTCCTGCAGCTGAAACGGGAAGCCGTCGGCGGCCTGACGCTGCCGCCGGACTTGAAAGAAGGGGACTATATCAGGCTGGATGAGGCTGCGCTGCGCCAGCTGTTTTCTACAAAATAAACACAGGAGGAGTCATTATGCTATCACAGGCAAAAGCCATCAGCCGGGAAGATCTGGCGAATTTCCGGCAGAATTTTGAAAAGGATACCGGCGCCAAGGCCATGCAGAACGCGGCTTCAAAAACCGCTATCGGAGAACTGGTCTATCATGCGGACAGCCGCATCGGCAACGATCATCTGTTCTCTCTCGAGCTGAAGACCATGAAGGTCACGGATCAGATGGCCAGCGGCCGCTGCTGGATCTTCGCGGGCTGCAATATTCTGCGGGAGATCATTGCGAAAAAGATCGGAAGCGAAGACTTTGAGCTGTCCCAGAATTTCGTTGCCTTCTATGACAAGCTGGAGAAAATCAACTTCTCGCTGGAGGCCATTACGGAACTCTCCGACCGCCCGGCGGACGACCGGACCCTGCAGACGATCCTGCGTCCCGCCGTCGGTGACGGCGGTCAGTGGGATATGTTCCGCTCTCTGGTTAAGAAATACGGCATCGTTCCGAAGAACGTGATGCCCGAGACCTGGGCCAGTTCCCACACGATGGATTCCAATTATATCATCAATACCGCGCTGCGGCGTTTCGCGGCAGAAGCACACCGCCTGAAAGCGGCCGGAAAGCTGAAAAAGCTGGCGGCCCGGAAAGCGGAGATCCTGTCACAGCTCTTCCGCGTGCTGGGGATCGCCTTCGGTCTGCCCGCGGAACGTTTCAATTTCGAGTACCGGGACAAGGATAAGAACTACCACTGTGATCCGAATCTGACCCCGCAGGAATTCTATGAGAAATACGTCGGCGAAGACATTGACGAGTACGTATCCCTGATCAACTCTCCCACCGCCGACAAACCTTACTATGAGACCTTTACGGTGGATTATATCGGCAACGTGATCGGCGGCGATCCGATCCACTATCTGAATCTGCCGATGAAGGAGCTGAAAGCGGCTGTTCTCGCTTCCCTGAAAGACGGTGAACCGGTCTGGTTCGGGTCTGACTGCGGCAAATTCGGCGACCGCACCGCCTGTGTCTGGGCACCGGAGCAGTATGATTATGCGCCTGCTTTCGGATTTGACCTGAAAATGGATAAAGCCGATCTTCTCGACTATGCCCAGAGCGCCATGAACCATGCGATGGTGATTACCGGCGTCAATCTGGCGGACGGAAAACCGACCCGCTGGAAGATCGAAAACTCCTGGGGGGATGAAAAAGTCTATAAGGGCTATTATACCGCGACAGATCTGTGGTTTGATTATTTCGTCTATCAGGCGGTGGTCAAGAAGAAATATCTGAGCAGGAAACAGCTGACGGCACTTGCGAAAGAGCCGAAACACCTAAATCCCTGGGATCCCATGGGAACGCTGGCATAAAGGCGCAGGCGGAAACACAAAAAACCGGCAGTGACACCTCACTGCCACGACACGAACTTTTCTCGGACCACGGTTCCAAGGGTCCTCGAAAAGTTGTGATCGGGCGCGTTCGGTTGTCACTGCCGGCTTTTTGTGTGCCGAATGTATGGATCAGCCCTTCACGGCGCCGGCTGTTACGCCTTCCACGTAGTACTTCTGCAGGAACATGAACAGCGTCACGATCGGGATCGCGACGATCACGCAGCCTGCGGCGAACTGTGTGAAGAGGTTCTTATCGGCAAAGGCACTGAACAGCATCGAGTACAGACCGACGGATACCGTCCAGTAGCGCGGGTTGTCCGCGCCGATAATGACCTTGGCGAAGATGAAGTCCATCCACGGGCCGGTAAAGCTCATCAGCGCCTGATAGATGATGATCGGCTTCGCAAGCGGCAGAATGATCTGCCGGAAGATCTTAAAGCTCGTGCAGCCGTCCAGCTTGGCCGACTCGACCAGCGCGTTCGGGATGACGTCAAAGAAGCCCTTGGCGATCTGGAAGCCGAGGCCCGCGCCGGCGCTGTACGCGAGAATCAGACCGATGATCGAATACTCCGGATGCTCCGGGTTGCCGGTCAGGCCGATCGACTTTAAGAGGAAGTAGATCGCGATCATGCTCATGAAGCTCGGGAACAGGCCGATGATCATGGAAATGTTCATGAACGGCTTGCGCAGTTTGAACTTCAGCTTGGACATGCAGTAGCCCACGGACAGCACCAGGAAGGTCGAGATGATGCAGCAGACTATGGCAATGATCAGCGTGTTCAGGACCCATTTCCCGAAAGCGTTCGGAACGCCTGCGAAGGTCATCGAGAAAAGATCCTTGAAGTTCTTCAGGCCGACGTATTTCGGGAAGTAGTCACTGGTGACCGTTCCGATGAAGGTTCCGTCCGGATGATACTGGCAGCGGAAGGCGGAAAGCACGATCCAGAGGAGCGGAATGAGCCAGATCACACTGAGGATGATCAGGATCAGGTAGGTTACGCCCAGACTGACCCTGCGGCTGCGGGACTGGCTTTTATATTTAATCTTTTTTCCGGAATTACTCATTGGAAAGTATCCTCCTCATTGTAAGCCTTGCTGCGCCGATAGGTGACCAGCGTGATCGTAGCCGTGATCAGGAAGGTGAAGATACCGATGACCGCGCCGGTGTTATACCAGCCCTGATCGATCGTCACCTTATACAGCCACGTGACCAGAAGGTCTGTACCGCCGGCCGCGTATCCCGTGTAGGTCGGTCCGCCGCCTGTCAGCAGGAAGATCGAGTTGAAGGCGTTCATGTTGCCGACAAAGCTGGAGATCAGATACGGGGTCGTGATAAAGATGACGTACGGCAGCGTAATCTTGAAGAACATCTTCGTGGTGGACGCGCCGTCCACACGGCCCGCTTCGTAAAGGTCCGCGGGGATGTTCATCAGAATGCCGGATGTCATCAGCATCGTGTACGGGATGCCGACCCACATATTGATCATGATGACCATGAATTTGGCCAGACTCTCGCTGTCTCCCGGTTTAAGGCCCAGGAAGCCGATCGGCTGCGTCGTCGCGCCGATATTCATCAGCAGCGAGTTGATCGGTCCGTATTCACCCAGGAGGTTCCGGACGGCCAGCAGCGAAATGAACTGCGGCACCGCGATCGTTAAGATGAAGATCGTCCGGAAGAACTTCTTGCCCTTCAGGCCCTTTTTGTTGATCAGCAGCGCCAGGATGATGCCGCCGAAGTAGCAGGTCAGAGTGGCAAAGATAGCCCAGATAAAGGTCCAGCTCAGGACCGGCAGGAAACGGTTCCGGATCTCAAAGCCCAGAATGCCTTCGCCGGTAAAGACCGCCTTGAAGTTCTCCAGGCCGTTCCAGTGGAACAGATTTGTGCCGTTCTCATTCATAAACTGCTGATTGTACGTCGAAAACGCCAGCGAAATCATGAAGATGGTCGGCAGGAGCGTAAAGACCGTCGCCGCGATGCAGGTAGGCGTGAGCATCAGGACGTGGAACTTTCTGTCCAGCAGTTCCTTCAGATCCTCTGTGAAGGTCGTCGGCTTCTTGCCGATCTTCTTGTCCATGTCGGCCTTGTACGAGGACTGGATATTCATGTTCCAGACCAGGAAATAGATCGCGACGACCGCGATCGTCACAAAGCCGAACAGGACCATCAGCTTGCAGTCGGAGTTGAAGCTGACGAAGCCGAGCACCGGATCGAATTCGCTGCCTTCCGTCGCGTATTTCAGCGACAGATTCCGCAGCGCCTTCCACCCGTAAGGCGTACCGTTGACCTCGGGGCAGAGAATCATAAAAGCAAGGATCGCGACCTGGATCACCAGGAAGAGAAAGCCCTTGATATACTGTTTATGATAAAAATTGCCTGCGCCGAAAATAAAATGCGAAAGCTTGGTCCCCAGCGAACCGTCCACAAAGCGTTTTCCGAAATTGGAAAAGGCTTTCCCGATCCGTTCCGGGAGACTCAGCTTATTCTTTTTCGGGACTTTCGTTTTTGAACTCATGTTATCCCTCCAAAAAACGTTCAGGAATCAGGACGAACGATCGATCATCAGGCCGGGTCCGGCAGCGTCGCGGGGAAGGATTTCGGATTAACCCCGTGCATCCACAGATATTCGATCAGGTACAGACCCTTCCGGATGCCGGCTACCGATTCCGTTTCCGCCAGGATCGTATCACCGGTCGTCGGATATTTGGTCTTGTCGATCATCGCACGGAAGACGGCAGGGCCGTTCTTGGAGTAATAGTAAGTATTCAGCGTACCGGTCAGGAACGGCTGCGGGATGCCCCACTCCGCCATGCTGACCTGCATGGCCGCCAGGTTGTACTGGCTTTCCGTGACCTTGCCTTCGTCATAGCACTGCTTGATGAAGTCCGCCGCGCCGACATAGGCCGGAACGTTCAGCACTTCCAGATAGGACTGGTTCTGAACTTCCTTGCTGGACAGGTAACGGATCAGCTCCTGTTCCTTGACGTATTTGGTCTGATCGGAATAGGCGTTGATCATGAAGCACTTGCAGTCGGCAAAGGTGCCGCCGCGGTACACGTCGCCGGCAGAAACACCGGACAGGCCCTCGGTCGCTTCCGCCGTCAGCGTGAAGGTCGGGATCATCGCAATGCCGAGATTCGTCTCGCCCAGAGCAGCTTTGGCGGTATTGTAGTGCCAGGCGCCGCCGATCACGGCCAGAACGCCCTTATTTTCCTTGTTCAGGTCAGCATCCCAGCCGTCCGGGGAAGCCCATTTGAAGCCGTTGGGATCCGCAGCAAAGGCCTGCAGCCAGCGAACGATCGCCACGGTATCGTCGCCCTGGCAGTTGCTGGTGCCCTTGGAACCGCCCGCAACAGCTTCGGCGCCCTGATAGATCTTCACGGTCGTGCTGTGATCGCTTGCCTTGGTGGCGAGCAGCGCGAAAGACATGTTGAAGCCGTCGTCGCCGGTCACGGTGATGGCCTTCGTGCCGGCCGCTTTCGCCGCTTCCTGCAGGCCTTCAAAGGTCTTGGCCTGTTCATCCGTCACGAGCGCTTTGTTATAGTACAGGAACAGCGCCTGGGAGATGTACGGAACGCCGCAGAGGTACTGCTTGCCGCCGACCGTCGAGTAAATGACGTTCTGGAAGGAAGCGGGGTTGTCGGCCAGCACCTGGTCGATCAGCGCCTGATCGGTGATCGGCTTCGCGCACTGCGTAGAGACGAGCTTGCCGATATTGTCGTGTGCGACCGTATAGATATCTGCCGCCGCGCTCGGGTCGTTCGTGATCGTACCGGCAACGGAACCGGTATCCATGCCTTTGACTTCGATCTCATAGCCGAAATCCGGATGATCCTGAACGTACTGATTGCAGATCTTCTGATAGAACTCGGCCGATTCATCGCCGACCCATAAACGGATGGTGCCCTGGATCGGGACCGGTGTCACGCTGCCAGCGGTGGTCGCGTTCGTATTGTTGTTCTGAGTCGGATTGGTATTGCCGGGATCGGCCTGGCTGTTATTGTTCTGAGCCGGCGTCGCCGTTGCGTTGGGGTCCGTCAGACCGCACGCGCTGAAAAGCGATACGACCATGGCCAGCATCAGCAGGATTGCTGTAAGTTTTTTCATTCTTTTATCCTCCGTGAAATTAGTTGATTCCATCATAGGATGCTCTCTCTATGATCATAATACCCGTCACATAATCACAGATCGTTTTGTTTTTCCTGTTCATCAGCATTTCCGTGAGCCTGAGGACCGGAACAAGGAGAAAAGTCAGCGTTCCGGTGAGCAGAAACAGGAGCATGCTGTCCAGCAGAAAGACAAAGAGGAAACGGTACAGGATCTGGTACCATTTTGCCTTCGCCTGCCGCGTTTCACTGAAGGGGAGAAGCCCCGTCAGCTTCTTGCCGAGCGTCGTTCTGTCACGGCCGGACAAGGGGATCGCCAGCAGCAGGATCACTTCCGCCAGGAAAACGGCAAGGCCCTTCAGAAGATAACCGTGAAGGTTCGCCGCGAAGCTCTCATCCAGGTACTCTCCGTTCGCAAGCAGTTCCGTCCGGATGGCCTGCGCATCGTTTCCGAGCCGCGAGGCGGTCTCTTCCGCGATCTCGGCAGCCCGTTCATAGTGTGAATGGTACACGGCCGCCAGCGGTGTCTGCAGAATCACGAACGTGAACAGCAGATACAGGAGAAATACCGTCAGGGTGTCAAAGCCGTCCGCCAGGATCCTTTTGATCAGATACGGCTTGGAATTCGGCTCTATCTCGATCTGTGTGCCTCTGACTTCGATTTCCATATCAGCAGAGCTTCATGTCGATTCTGGTCGAATAGACCGAAACATCTTTGCTGTCAAAGGCGACGCGGACTTTATCGGCATTAAAGTCGGGGGCAATGCGGATCAGGAATTCCTGACCGTCCGCCTCGACCCGGGCGAAGCGAACATTGCCGTAATCCAGCAGTTCCTTCACGTTTGCCTTCAGGCCGGCGCCTTCCTCTTCTCCCGCCAGACGGATTGCGTCGCGGCTGACAGAATACTTGTAAGTATTCTTATAGCAGCTGTCTCCGTCGATCGCGTTGATCTTATAGCCCTGCTGCGGATCCGCCTCCAGCGAGTAATCGCCGATATTGTAGAAGAAATGCAGCACACGGTCGCCGTTCTCCTTGACTTCGGTCTTGGAGAAGCGTCCCAGAAGCTCCACTTCGTCCGGAACCGGTGTCAGGATCTCTTTGCCGCCCGCGAAGACTGTAAGCTTATCGTACAGGAGCGAGAAATTGTAGAGATCGCCTTCGCGGACGGAATCATCCACCAGCGCGAAGAGGTAGCTGTCGCCGCAGGCCAGGTAGGCAAGGTTCTTGTCGTCGGCCTTTTCGATGCGGGAAACCTTCAGCTGATACTCGCTTCCCGGTACGATTGCGGCCGGCGGAACACTGAGTTCAACGGAAGCTGCATTGCCGAGCGCCTCTTTATAAACGGCCGGCAGCGCGATCCTGGTTCCGAGGATCTCCAGGCTTCTGCCGTCGGATACCGCCTGCAGCGTATTGTAAGGCGGAATCTTGTTCATCAGTGTGATCTCGGTCTCGGAATCAAAGAAATGCACCTTGTTCGGGTTCGGAGTGGCATAAACGACGTCGCCGACGGCGATGTCATCCCTGTCGACGACCTTGACGATAATGCCGTTGCCTTCATCCTTCATGGTGAATTCTCCGAGATGATCGCCCAGCTTGCCGTGAACATTGGTCTCGTTGCCCAGGCGTTCCACGTTGGTCACGATGAATTTCAGGCCGGGACCTTCCTTGCTTAAGCTGATGTGTTCCGGACGAATACCGAAAATGACCGGCGTGTCACCGTTCAGATAATGGCTGTGGATCTTGGAGACCTTTTCATACGGAACCGTTACCTTGTCGCCGTTTGTGAAGATCACGCTGACAGTATCGCCCTGTCTCTTCAGCTTGACGTCAAAGAAATTCATCTGCGGCGTGCCGATGAAGCCCGCCACAAATTTGTTGTACGGCTCGTTGTACAGATTCATCGGTGTATCGATCTGCTGAACGTAGCCGAGCTTCATGACGACGATCCGGGTGCCCATGGTCATGGCCTCTACCTGATCGTGCGTGACGTAGATAAACGTCGTTTTCAGACTCTTGTGGAGCGCCGTGATCTCCGTACGCATAGCCGCACGCAGTTTGGCGTCCAGATTGGACAGCGGCTCATCCAGCAGGAATACCTTCGGATCCCGGACCAGGGCACGCCCCAGCGCTACACGCTGTCTCTGGCCGCCGCTCATTTCCTTGGGCTTTCTCTCCAGATACTCCTCGATGTCAAGCATCTTGGCCGCTTTCAGCACGCGTTCCTTGATCTCCGGCTCCGGCATCTTCCGGTTCCGCAGGCCGAATGCCATGTTCTCATACACAGACATGTGCGGATACAGGGCATAGCTCTGGAACACCATGGCAATGTCGCGATCCTTCGGCTCCATATCGTTCACCAGGGTATCCCCGATGAACAGGTCGCCTGCCGTGATCGTTTCCAGACCGGCGATCATGCGAAGCGTGGTGGATTTCCCGCAGCCGGAAGGTCCTACGAAAACGATGAATTCACGGTCAGCAATGTCAATGCAGAAATCATTGACAGCTTTATGCCCGTTATCGTAGACCTTGTAGATGTGGGAAAGCTTTAGATTTGCCATATTCTCCTCCCTTTATTCTTCATTTTGTATGTTCTTTATGTGATTGCCCGGAAAAAGCAGCACCGCCTGCTTCTTCTCAGACAAAAGGTACCCCGTTTTTGTCCAGCTCGTACAGGACCGTTCCGATCCCGCTCAGCTGCGCATTTATGGTTCCGGCAAGCCGGCCGTTTCTGTCGTAGACAGAATAGACCTGATCCGTTAAGGAGACCTTCCCGATTTCCTTCAGAGGGATCTGCGTCCGGCGGAACAGGTAGCGCATATGCAGCGCTCCGTTTTCCACATAAGCCCGGTCCGAGAGCATCGCGAAAAGGACGATTCCCGCCGCGGCAGCCACCACGGCCAGAAGCACGCCGGCAAAGATGGCCAGTCCCTCTCCCCCGCCGAGCGCAAAGAGCAAAACGGCGGCGGTCAGGCAGCCCAGAAAGGCAGCCAGCGCAAAGAAGAAGGGCTTCTTATCGGTTTCCGTGCTGATCTCGCCGTGCCGGAACATCTTAATCGGCCTTCCTTAACACGATCGATTCATTGGTCCGGATCTCCAGCTCCCCGGATACCGTCCCGTACTCTTCACGGACGTTGGAGAAGAGGATCTCATACTCACCGTCCAGTGTGATCTTCGTACCGAGCAGGGAATGGATCACCGTCAGATCATCCACCGAATACACGATGTTTCCGTTCGTGAAGGTCACGTCAGACAGCTTCTCGCTGATCTCCGCGCGCGTGGCCAGGCGGAACTCGGCGCAGGCTTTCCGCAGCTCAATCAGCTCTTCGACCTTCCCGCAGATGTCGGCATTTTTGATCTTCAGCGAATAATCCATGACGTTGATGAAGTCGCCGACGTTGTAGGAGTTGCCTTCATATTTGCCGGTATCCGGATCCAGCTTGCTGCGCAGGAACTCCTCGCCTTCCTGAATGAAAGGCACGCCCTCGGCCAGGAAGATGATAGCCTCCGCCTGCAGATAGGCGACGGGAAGCCGGTCCTCGTTCATGGTCTGGATCAGCTGATCGTAGAGCGTATAATTATCATGGCAGGAAACATAGTTCAGCACCTGGTTCGGGTTGATGGCCTGCGTCTTGACGGTCTCCTTGGAGAAGCGTCCCGCGATGCACATGGCAATCAGGGAAGCATTGGCGCTGGAGCCCTGTACAAAGCCCTTGGCCGGGTTGTTTTCACCGCGGACCGCGTTGCGGATCACGTCGTTGAATGCACCGACCAGAACATCGTTTCCGCCAAAATAATCCTGTGCCAGAGAGGCCTGGACTGTCGTCTGGCCTGTCAGTTTGGTATCGCTGGTTCCGGCTTTGAGCTTGCTGGTGCCGCCGGTCCAGGGTTCCCCGTAGATCATAATGCTCGGATAAAGAGCCTGGCAGTCCTTATAAATATCGATCATGGTCTGATTGTCGATCAGGCCCATTAAGTCAAAGCGGAAGCCGGACAGATGATACTCATCGATCCAGAATTTGCAGGAATCCCGGAAGAACTTATTGACCATCTTCCGTTCCGAAGCCAGCTCGTTGCCGCAGCCGGAGCCGTTGTAGAAGGTCCCGTTCGCCTTGGTGCGGTAGTAATAATACGGCACCAGCAGGTTCAGGTTCGAGTTTTCGGAAGCGCTCGTGTGGTTGTACACGACGTCCATATTGATGGAGATGCCCTGCGCGTGCATGGCCATGACCATCTGTTTGAATTCGAGGATGCGGTTATAGCCGTCGTACGGGTCGGTGGAATAGCTGCCTTCCAGCACGTTGTAGTTTAAAGGATCGTAGCCCCAGTTGTAATTGTCCTTCGACATCTCGTTTCCGGAGCGGGTCTCGTCCACCGAGGAATAATCGTAGAAGGGCTGCAGCTGGATATGCGTGATGCCCAGCTCTTTGATATGATCCAGACCGGTCGAGACGGTGACGCCGTCTTCCGTATAGGTCGTTCCGCTCTGTGCCAGGCCCAGGAACTTGCCGCGGTACTGCTCTTCCACGCCGCTGGTGGGGCTGATGGTCATGTCGCGGACGTGCGCTTCGTAGATCACCGCGTCCACGGCGCTGCCTTCAAAAGGTCTTGCGTCCTCGGCCCAGCCGGCCAGGGAAGCATTCAGTTTCGTAAAGTTCACGACCATGCCGCGGCGGCCGTTGATGCCTGCGCTCTTCGCGTACGGGTCGACGACTTCGTTGGTCCCCTTGGAGTTGGTCACCACGTAGGTATAATATTTTCCGTCCAGATCGTCCGGAACAGTCAGGGCAAAGACGCCCTTGTCCTCTTTCTGCATGGGGAACTCGGCAGCCGGCGTCTTGTCGTTCATGTAATCGCCGGTATTGTAAATGCGCAGCAGCACCTGGGAGCTGGTCGGCGCCCAGACTTTGAAGGTCGTCGTTCTGACGTTTTCTTCGTTATCAAATGTTACGCCCAGATCGTCTCCGTCATAGCCGTAGCGTTCATTGAATTCATCCGTATCGAAGTAATTCGTCATCATCAGTTCTACCTGATTGGTCCAGGTCGGATCGAAACGGTACGCGACCGTGACCGTATCGCAGATATCGATATCGTCTTTCAGATTTAAAGTGACCATTTTCAGTGAGGTGTCGTAGGTTCCCATCGTGAAATCCGTATAAGGCTCTCCGTTGACCGTCACGGAGAAACGGGGGGAATAGGAACGGAATTCATTGGTGAGCGGCTTGAAATACACGTTGATCGTCTTCGAATCCCGGAGCATGGTATAGTTCACGATGGATTTCAGCGCATTTTCCTGTGTGTCAAAAACGGTCGATTCGGTCGTTCGGACGTAAACATTCTGAATGCCGCCGGCCGTCTGCGGAAGGATATCGATCGAACGGTCGCCGTCAGGGTCCTTGGACCAGCTGTCTGTCCGGACGATGAAACCCAGTTTACTGATTTCCTGTCCGCCGGAGATCAGCATCAGGTCCAGATCCGCATAGACGCCGTAATCGTCGTAGCCCGTAAATTCATAAGCCGCGCCGTTTCCGCCGTTCGTCATGTCCCAGGCCCAGACGTTCCAGGGCGCGTAACTGCTCCGGTCGTTGCCGGTATCGTCGTTTCTCCGGTAGTGAAGGCGCACGGTCTTCGTATCGGCAAGAGGCATCGATGCGTAATCCGTCTCGTCTTTCGTATAGCGGTCCACGACGTTGCCGGCCGGTTCCAGCCTGATCGGGACGTCGTCCGGGCCTTCATCCGCCGGCTCTGTCGGAGCCTCGGTCGGGGCTTCGGTCTGGGACTGTGTCTGCGCGGGACTGTCGGCAGTGGTCTGTACCGGCTCGGGAGCGCTGCTCTCCACCGGTTTTTTCCCGCAGGCGCCCAGCAGCAGGATGCCTGCCAGCAGCAGGGCAGCCAGAAGAATAGAACGGAACTGTCTGGATTTCATAATACCCCCCTTAGAAACCGCTCAGATCAAAGAAGCCTTCTTTCAGAATGTCTCCTTTGATGTCGGCACTTTGCTTGATGACGTGGGAGTCCCACCTTGTCGGGTCTCCGATCGTATAACCCTTTTCAAATACGGCGATCAAAAAACCGGTCATGCCTGTAGTATCCACCAGCAGAACGCCGTCCTGTATCTCATAGTTCTTGCTCCAGAGCCCCGGATTCCAGCTCCAGATATAAAGTTCGTATTCACCGTTCAGGTATTTTTCGTCCAGGCCCATCACATTAAACCGGCCCGCAATCAGCTGCACCTGCGTATAGGTGAAGACCTGCTCAAAGACGTTGAGCCCCTTGCGCAGATACACGTGAAGGTCGACCTTTCCGTTCTCCGTATGGTCTTTCAGCAGGATCTCGGCTGAGTCGCTTACAGCCTGTTTGTCATCCTCTTTTCCGTTGAACCAGATATAAGCTTCGTCACAGTTCCGAACGCTCAGGCTGATCTTCTTCTCCCCGACAAAGGAACAGTCTCTTTCCGAGATCGTCAGCTGCGGATGTACATCGCGGGAGCGGGTGACGACAGCCATCCCGTTCACCTCAAATTTCAGCTGTGCGGTATGGTCGTGCACGAGGACCTGTCCGCCGGTCAGGGAATCGTAATAGATCCCGTCCTCCAGATGCGGAACCGCGACCTGAACGGTCTGCTCCGGATCGACGTCGCCGACGTTCAGGATCAGCACGCCCTGATCGCCGTCCTTGATCTTCTCGCAGACATAGCAGCTGCCGTCCACGGATTCGTAGGATTCCGCGTCAAAGAAGCGGTTGTGAAAGCGGTTGCTGACCGCTACATATTCACTTTCAAAGGCGTAGGAGCCGATCTCTCCCACGGTCAGCTCGGCGGTCGGCCGAGCCAGATACAAACCGCCCAGCCCTTTCCTGGCCGCGATGACAGACCAGTACTTGGCTACGCGCACATCCGTATAGTGCGTGTTCGTCGTGACGTATTCGTCATGGCTCTCCACCCAGGCGATCAGCTGTGCCGCATCGTCCGTTTTCAGCAGGGCATTCAGGATCAGGGAGGGATCTTTCTTCGCAAACACGCTCTTGATCTGAGCCAGATAACCGTCATCCGTGATGCGCATGTGATCGGTATAGTTTTTCAGGCTGCGGCCGGACGGAGACCCTAAGATCTCTCCGTATACGTACAGCTCTTTGCCTGTTTTTTTCTGATAATATTCTTTCGCTTTTTCCAGCGTATTGTTCCAGAAATCGCTCGGATACTCCGGATCGGTCTCGGTCTCGATATGCTTGGCCGCGTCAAAGCGGAAGCCGTCGATGCCAACGTCGATGCACTCCTTCATCAGAGAAAGCACGCGTTCCTGCACATACGGATTCGCCGTATTCAGATCGGGCAGGTTGCCGTAGGCATAGTACTGGGTATCCGCACCGGAGCCCCCCGCCATCCGGTTGTGATGGAAGGTCAGGCCGGTGCCGTCCGTATCTTCGTTTCGATTCGCGTAGATGACCGGTTCGTACGCGGCGACAGCCGGGGAAACCGTCGGTGTCCCGTCCGCCTCTTTTCCTTCATTGTCCGTCGTCGCCATATGATTCAGCACAAGGTCGGCCAGAATGCAGATACCGTATTTTTCGGCCTCCGCACAGAGCTCGGTCAGCTCCTCTTTGCTTCCCAGCGCGGAATTGTCACCGATGGAGAAGCTTAAAGGCTGATAGAACGCCCACCAGGAGGATCCGCCGCCCTTCGGCTGCTGGACAGGCATGGTAAGCACGTTTTTAAAGCCGGCATTGTGGATATTTTCAAGATTGACCATGATCTCATGGTAGGTCCAGTTAAACGCATGGAGCGTCAGGCCGTCCTGTGCATTTTCAGGCAGCCTGTCGGTATAAGTATCGTCAAATTCCGGGTATTCGACCGTTTGCGCTTCGGTCCCGGCAGGGGTTGATTCCGTGATTTCGGAGGCAGTCGGCGCAGGTTCCGTGATCACGGTTCCCGCGGTCTCTGGACTGCTGCTCCCGGCAGGCTCATTTTTTCCGCAGCCGCCGAGCAGACTCAGCAGAACGGACAGCAGTATAACGATGGCGATATTTCTTTTCATGATGACACCTCTGCTGTGCGGAGATTCGGAAAAAGGAAAAGGAGCTCCATCAGAATGAAGCTCCTTTTCCGCAAAATTATCTTACGGCTTCAGTTCGTAGGAAACCGTACCGTTGCTGCCTTCGAAGGTAACGGTAACGATATAGGTGCCGTCAGCCTCCGCGACGAAGTTGTCGGCATCGGCCGGACCCCAGTTGTTGGTCCAGTCGTTGTCGGCACGTACCTTAAACTGATCGTTTGCCTTCAGTTCGACTTCGCCCTTCCAGACGTTTTCGCCGTCGGCTTCCATCAGAACGTCCTCGCCGGCGTTGCCCCAGTCGGAGGCCGCAAAGCTGCCGACGATGCCGTAGGTGTGATCGGCCGGAACGAATACGACGATCTCTTCATACTCGGCGAAAGCAGGCATCGCTTCCTTCAGAATAAGGCCCATGCCGTAGCCGGCCGCTTCGGGAGCGGAAGGCGTGCTGTACTGCGCAATGACCAGGGTGTAGAGGCCGGCGCCGCCGGTAACGACAGGGTTGTCGCTCCAGGAGAAGCCGTTCTCATCCTTTTCTTCCTGCCAGACCGGAACGAACAGGGTATCCGGCGTCAAGGCTTCCAGATGCGCGGTGTGCGGATCGGAGATCCACTGATCTTCCGAGTACACCTTGATGTCGCCGTCGACTTCGGCGCTGCACTGCGCGACCTTCACGGCAAAGGAGCCGTTCGCCAGGAACATCTTTCCGTCCTTGAAGAACTTGGTGGTCCAGGCGGCGTCGTTGGTGCCGAAGATCAGATCGATCGTGTACAGATACTTCACGTCCTTCTCGGACAGGGCATTGAACAGTTCCTCATCGATCGCCTTGACATCTTCCAGCGTGATGGCGGTCAGGGCAGAAGCTTCATACACTTCCGAGTCTTTTCCGCCCCAGCCGTTCTGGGTACCGTCAGCCAGCAGATACTGACCGTGAGCGACCCAGGCTTCATGGTTGGGATCCGCGAGCCCTTCCGGCTGCTTCATCTCATAAGAAACTTTGCCGTTGCTGCCTTCGAAGGTGATCGTAACGACATAGGTGCCGTCCGCTTCCGCGGTGAAGTTGTCGGTGTCTTCCGGACCCCAGTTGTTGGTCCAGTCGTTATCCGCACGAACCTTAAACTGGTCGCCAGCCTTCAGTTCGACTTCGCCCGTCCAGGTGTTTTCGCCGGCAGCTTCCATCGGAACATCGGCGCCGTCGTTGCCCCAGCCGGAGCCGGCAAAGCCGCCGACGATGCCATAGGTGTGATCGGCCGGAACGAATTCGACGATCTCTTCATACTCGGCAAAAGCAGCCTTTGCTTCCTTCAGAACAAGACCCATGCCGTAGCCGGCCGCTTCGGGGGAAGAAGCATTCTTGTACTGAGCGATGACAAGGGTGTAGAGGCCGGCACCGCCGGTAACGACAGGGTTGTCGCTCCAGGAGAAACCGTTCTCATCCTTCTCTTCCTGCCATACCGGAACAAACAGGGTATCCGGGGTCAGAGCTTCCAGATGCGCGCTGTGAGGATCAGAGATCCACTGATCTTCCGCATAAACCTTGTTGTTGCCGTCTACGTCGGCCGTGCACTGAGCAACCTTAACGGCAAAGGAACCGTTTGCCAGATACAGCTTGCCGTCCTTGAGGAAGCGGGTCGTCCAGCCGGCATCGTTGGTGCCGAAGATCAGATCGATCGTATACAGATACTTGACCTCTTTCGCGGACAGGGCGCTGTACAGCTCTTCGCTGATCGCCTTAACGTCGCTCAGCTTGATCGCGGTCAGCGCGGACTTTTCATAAATTTCCGAATCTTTGCCGCCCCAGGCGTTCTGGGTGCCGTCAGCCAGCAGATACTGACCGTGAGCCGTCCAGATCGCGTGGCTTTCATCTGCCAGTTCCTTTTCCGCTTCCGTCGGGGCTTCCGTCGGAGCCTGCGTCGGAGCTTCCGTCGGCGCCTGAGTCGGTGCCTGAGTCGGCGCCTGAGTCGGAGCCTGCGTCGGATCCGGCTGCTTGCCGCAGGCCGCTAAGGCGATGACCATAACAGCAGCCAGCAGAACTACAAGTGCTTTTTTCATAGTATTCCTCTCCTTTTTTAATGTTTGCAGAATATCTTCTGTTGTTATATTACCGCAGCGGCTCCGGGATTCGGACCGCCATGAAAAACGATCCGCGAAGCGGAGGCACTGTCAGCAAACAATTAAAAAACTGCGGCCAATCCCGCCGTCCGGGAAGCCGGACTGGCAGAATCACCTTTCAGCGTCATATTACACCTTTATTTTCAATTATTCAACATATTTTTTTCATATTTTAAAGAATCCGGCTCTTTTTTCTTATTTTTCGCTCGACGAAACCGCCGTACGCGGTCCAGGATTCTTCGAGCTGTAAACAAGGCCCAGCTGCCGGAAGCGCTCGTTCAAGAGGCTCCCGCAGCTGCTGCTCCGGACGTTCTCCACGCGGCTTATGATGAAGCTTTTGAGCTTCTCCAAATATTCCGCTTCGCTTAACGCTCCTTCCGCCACTTTTGTCAGTCCCATCTCCCAGTTCGCCGTCAGCTCCGGCACCAGAAGAGACCGGATCGTCGCCGCCACCGTGTCGTGGATCAGTTCTCCCAGGAGCGTCGGCGTCACGATCTGCGTTTTTTTATTCAGATTCAGATAGGTATTCCCGACCAGTTTTTTCAGGATCTCCGCGCGGGTCGCCGAGGTTCCGATCCCGGAGCCTTTGATCTGCGCCCGCATCTCTTCGTCTTCGATCAGCTGTCCCGCATTTTCCATGGCCAGGATCAGAGAGCCCGAATTATAGCGTTTCGGCGGTTTTGTCTCGCCGGGCCGTATCCGGATATCGCGGAGCGCAAGCGCCTGTCCTTTCTTCAGCGAAGCCAGGAAGCTGCCCAGATCGCCGGCATCCTGTTCTTCTTCCCCGTCCGGCTGACCGCTTTCCTTTCCGCCGTTCTTTTCATCCGGTTCTTCCCTGTCCGCCTGCCCTTTTCCGTCCTCCTTTTTCGGAACGGCGGCGACAGCCAGATAGCCTTCCTCGATGAGGCTCCGGTAAGAGGCAAAGAAATGCTCGGTATCGACGGTGATCTCCAGCGAAGTCTTTTCATAGACGGCCGGCGGAAAGAAGACCGACAGAAAGCGCCGCACGATCCGCTCATAGACCGCCCGCGACTGCTGCGAAAGGCCGGCCAGCGCGGTCAGGCCCTGCCCGGTCGGAATGATCGCATAGTGATCCGTGATCATTTTATCGTTGGTATAGCGCGTTTTCGCGATTCCCTTATCCCAGTCGTTCTTCACGATCTCCTCAACGAACGGCGCGACGTTCGCGATCTTCCCCAGACCGCTGACGTTTTTCCGGATCTCCTTTGCCACGGCGGTGGATAAGACGCGGGCATCCGTCCGGGGATAGGTCACGAGCTTCTTTTCGTAAAGTTCCTGCGCGATCTCCAGCGTTTTATCCGGGCTGATCTTCAGCTGACGGGAGCAGGTATTCTGCAGTTCCGCCAGATTAAAGAGCAGCGGCGCATAATTCTTTTCTTTCCGGCGGGATACCGCGGCCAGAACGGCCGGCTTTCCCTTCAGGGAATCCGCCAGTTCCTTCGCCTTCTTTTCTTCCCTGAACCCGCTTTCGTTATAGAGGAAAGGGCTTTCGAAATACCGGCTGCCGGGAACGGCCCGCCAGTCCGCGCGGATGACGCCGCCGTCCGCGCCTTCCTGCGGCAGGAACTCTCCCTGCAGACGGTAAAACGGCGTTTTGACAAAATCACGGATCTCCCGCTCCCGCCGCACGACCATGCCGAGCACGCAGGTCATCACACGGCCCACCGCCAGCTTGGTACGGCTGCCCAAAAAATCCGAGATCTGACCGCCGTAGCGGATCGCCAGCACGCGGGAAAAATTGATCCCCATCAGGTAATCTTCTTTCGCGCGCAGGTAGGCGGCCGCCGCCAGATCGTCGTAGGCGGAAAGCGGGTTCGCGTTCTGAATGCCCTTGCGAATCTCTTCCTCGGTCTGGGAATCGATCCAGACGCGGCGGCGGTCTTTGACCTTCGTTCCCGCCTCCTGTTCCACCAGGCGGTAGATGTATTCTCCCTCGCGTCCCGAGTCGGTGCAGACGTAGATCCGGTCGATATCCGGCCGGTTCATCAGCTTTTTCAGGATCCCGAACTGTTTTTTGACGCTGTCGATCACTTCATAGCGGAAGGTCTCCGGAATAAAGGGCAGCGTATTCAGGCTCCATTTTTTCAGCGCGGGATCGTATGCTTCCGGATAGCTCATGGAAACCAAATGACCCACGCACCAGCTGACGACGGCCCTCTCGCTTTCGAGATAACCGTCCTGCCGGTCCATGGGTTCATGAAGAGCCGCGGCAAATTCGCGGGCTACACTGGGTTTTTCGGCAATAAATAAAGCTTTCATCCGGGACAGTATAATCCCTTTCGGCCTATTCGGCAAGCGTCAGACCGTGATCGGCGAGAAATTCGCGGACGGCCTTTTCTTCTTCGGCATCTGCCGCTGACAGATCAAAAGCGTAACTGTTCCCTTCAGAATCGCAGATCAGACAGTTCAGGACGCCGTCTTCTGCCAAATCGGCGAAAACCGCTTTCAGAATGCCTTTCTCCATCCATTCGAGGAGCAGCTCCTCTTCTTCTGTTTTCAGCGGCTGATTCTCATTTGTATTCTGCGCGACAATACAGAAATCCGCCGCCGCGGATACCGGCATCGGGGAAAGGGATTCCGTCTTTTGATTTGCATTTTTTTCCGGCTCCGAAGAGTTCCGGGTCGCGCCAGCCTGTAAGGAAGCCTGACTTGCGGCGATCTGATCCGATTCTTCCAGGGGAGCGGCTTCCGGGGTCTTCTCCGTGTTTTTTCCGCTGTAATCCGCGATGGGGGCCGCCGTATATACAGCCGAATCCGCCGGCATCAGATCCGGACCGGCCGGGTTTTCTGTCTTTTGACGGCCGGAAAGAGCCGGCCCGAACAGAAGAACAAGAGCCAGAACGGCCGCCGCAACAATACCGCCGGTCCTGTAAACGCGCGGGGAAAGACGGAAGATCTTTTTCTTTTCCTGTGTCGGAGCGGCAGCGGCGCTTTCCGCCTCCCGCATGGCTTTCAGGAAGCGTTCATGCTGGGATTCATCCACCCTGATCCGATCCATGTATTCCTTATATTCTTTCATCTTCCAACCACCCTTTCAGCTGTCTGCGTCCCCGGAGCATCCAGGAACGGACCGTCGACTCCTCTGCGTCCATGATTTCGGCTATTTC
Organism: Lachnospiraceae bacterium; assembly: GCA_017619975.1. Taxonomy (GTDB): domain Bacteria; phylum Bacillota; class Clostridia; order Lachnospirales; family Lachnospiraceae; genus UBA6987. Next base: position 26,687 of record JAFZRH010000033.1, read on the forward strand.
CTTGGTACTGTATCCTTCATAATAGAAAAGATAGATGGCATCCCTGTGATTCGGCGGCAGCTTCATGACCAGTTCCATCAGTTCCTGCTCTTCCTCCGTTTTGGCCGGATAGATGTCGAGCAGTTCGATCTCGCCGCGCCGCCCTCTCTTTTTGACCAGATTGTTGCAGAGATTGATGATCACCCGCAGCAGCCAGGCTTTTTCATGTTCCTCGTTTTCAAATTCGGGACGGGCTGTCAGCCAGCGCAGGAAGGTCTCCTGCACCATGTCTTCCGCATCCTCCCGGATCCCGGTATGTGACAAGGCTACGCGATACAGCATGTTCTCATATTTTGAGACCAGTTCTTCCGCAGTGCTCATGTTTCCCTCTTTTCATCTACAATACAGCGCTCACCCTTCGGATGTTGCGCCGCATACAAAATCCGGCAAATATTTTTTTGAAACCGCAACAAACGCTTCTCTTTTGGTGTATTATAGGCAAAAGACCTCATCACGGAACCATGAAGGAGGAGCGAGATGAAAAAAAGGACTTTTGCCATTCTCTCAGTTTTACTGGCGGCCTGTCTGATGCTGGCGGCCTGCGGCAGCGAGGGGTCCCCGATGTATGAAGGAAAAACCGCCGAAATGACTTACGGGGGCCAGACAAATGCCGGCAGCACCTCTCCGACGGCGCTTCCGGCTGCCGATTCGAATCAGAAAGACTCCGTCCCGCAGAATCAGAAACTGATCAAGACCTTAAAGATCAGCATGGAAACGCTGGATTTTGACGGCAGCCTCAGCAAGCTTAACACGCTTGTCTTTGAAAAAGGCGGCTATGTGGAAAGCTCCACGATCGGCGGCACCGGTTACAACAGCCGCTCCCGCCGGACAGCCCAGTTTGTGATCCGCATTCCGGCCGATCAGCTGGATCAGGCGGAAGCCGAGCTTTCCGCTCTCGGAAACGTGACTTCCTCCACTTCGGAAATCAGCGACGTGACCCTGACCTGGGCCGATACCGAGAGCCGGATCAAAGCACTGGAAGCCCAGCGCGACAGCCTGCTGTCCATGCTGGAGAAAGCGGAAAACTTAAGCGATCTGCTGCAGATCCAGGACCATCTGACAGAAGTGGAATACAAGCTCGAATCCGCCGCGTCCCAGATGCGTGTTCTGGAGAACCAGGTCAGCTATTCCACGATCCGCCTGAATCTGGAAGAAGTCAAGATCTACACCGAAGAAGAACCGGAGACCTTCGGTCAGCGTATCAGCCGGACCTTCAAGGACTCTCTGGAGAGCGTCGGCGAGTTCTTCTCGGATCTCGTCGTCTTCGTACTCGGCAACCTGCCGGCGATCCTCTGCTGGGCCGTCTTTATCGTGCTGGCGGTTCTGGGGATCCGGAAGCTCAGCCGGAACAGGAAAAAGAAGAAGGCAGCCCGTCCGGTCGTTCCGCTTCAGGAACCGCCGAAAGAATTCCGGAAGAACAACGAGTAAGCTCCCGCTGTTTCAGGGAGAGTCATTCCAGGGGATGGCTCTCCCTTCGTTTACCAGAAAAGAGAGACGCTCCCCTTTTTCCGCCAGGGCCTGTCCCGCTGTCGCATCGGCCAGGCCGCGCAGGAACGGTTCTTCCTGTTCTTCCGTCAAATACAGCTCTTTGCCGGCATCCGTACCGAACTCTTCTTCTCCCAGGGGAAGCGACAGGGAAGCGATCAGGCGGTCAACCCGGGGAAGATCGCTGTAGGAGCACAAAACATGCCAGCGGGTCCCGCTGTACAGAAGACCGCCTTCGGCCGCATCCAAGGCAGCTTTAGCCGCTGCTGCGTAGGCGCGTACCAGACCGCCGGTTCCCAATAGCGTTCCGCCGAAGTATCGGGTGACCACTACAAGCGCATTGTGCAGACCGCTGCCCAAAAGCGTTTCCAGGATCGGTTTCCCGGCCGTTCCGGAAGGTTCTCCGTCGTCGCTGAAGCGTACGGTCTCGTTTTTCGGCCCCAGCACATACGCATAGCAGTGATGTCTGGCTGCGTAATGCTCTTTCCTCCTGGCAGACAGAACCGCCGCCGCCTCTTCCTCGGAGCGTACGGGGACCGCCCGCGCCAGAAAGCGGGATCGTTTGGACTCGTATTCTCCTTCGGCAGGATACATCAGCAGCAGATAAGGTTCCATCCGTTCTCCTTTATTCTTCGGAATCATTGATCCTGCCACCAGTGTATCAGCCTTTCGGGAAAACTGCAAGAATGAATCACCAATTGCCCTCCTGTAAAGTTTTCCTTTCTTATTCCGGAAAAATCTGATATAATAATGAAGAGTATGCTTTCTCCAGACAAGGAGTTCAGAAATGAATTACAGTCGAGAGTATGTTAACAGCCGATTGCGGAACAGCAAGGGGACCGGCAAAAAAATAACCAGCCGGATCATTCTTCATGTTCTGAAGATCATCTTTCTGTCGCTGGTCCTTGCCGTTGTTATCGCCGGCGGTTTCGCTCTCGGAACCGTAAAAGGGATTATCGACACGTCCCCGGAACCGGAAACACTGAACGTAACGCCGCTCGGCATTGCTTCCAGCATCTACGATGCGGAAGGCAATCTGACGGAGACCCTGATCCAATCCGGCTCCAACCGCGATCCCGTCGCCTACAGTGAATTCCCGGAGGATCTGATCAACGCCTTTGTCGCCATCGAGGACGAGCGCTTCTGGACCCATGAAGGCGTCGATATCCGCGGCATGCTTCGTTCCACCGCCTCTCTTCTGCTCAGCGGACACCTAAACGGCGGCGCCAGTACCATTACCCAGCAGCTGATCAAGAACAACTTCTTTGACGGCGGCCGTGAGAAGGGCTGGGGCGCCCGCTTTATCCGGAAATTCCAGGAGCAGTATCTGGCGATGCGGCTGGATCAGGAAGTTTCCAAAGAGGATATTCTCAGCAGCTATTTAAACTCCATCAATCTGGGCCAGAACTGCCTCGGTGTTCAGGTGGCCGCGCAGCGCTATTTCCGCAAAGACGTCCACGATCTGACACTCTCCGAATGCGCCGCGATCGCCGGAATCACGCAGAATCCGTACCACTACAATCCGATCACCTTCCCGGAGGAAAATGCCGTCCGCCGTCTGTCCGTTCTGAATCACATGCTGGATCAGGAATATATCACGCAGGACGAATATGACGAAGCGATCGCCGATACCGACGCTCTCTACGCGCGGATCCAGGAGAACAATCTGATCATCAAAGAAAATGCCGTTCCCTACACGTATTTTACGGATGCCGTCATCACCGCGGTCCTGCGTGACCTGCAGGAAGTGCTCGGCTACAGCGAATCGGACGCCTTTACGCTTTTATACAGCGGCGGTCTGAACATTTATACGACACAGAATCCCGAATTCCAGAAAATCCTGGATGAAGAAGTCAACAATCCGGCCAACTACCCTGCCGACGCGTTCCAGTGGACTTTCACCTATCAGGTCAATGCCACGCTGGCGGACGGACGGACCGTGACCTATACGCACAATACGCTGAAAAGAACGCTGGATATCAGTTCCCTGCTGTACGACAGCAAGGAAGAGATCGAAGCCTTGATCGATCAGTTTAAGAAAACGATTTTTTCCGACAAAGATGTGATCGCCGATGAAAAGATCACCTATACCGTCCAGCCGCAGCTGTCCGCCATCATTCTGGATCACCGGACCGGACAGGTGCTTGCCGTGACCGGCGGGCGGGGCGAAAAGACCACAAGCCGTTCCCTGAACCGGGCAACAAACACCTACCGTTCTCCCGGTTCGACCTTTAAACCGATTTCGACCTTTGCCCCTGCAATCGAAGAAAGAGGACTGACCTTAGCCACCGTGATCGAGGATATCCCTTTCACGTATAACGGTACCACGATCCGAAACTGGTGGTCCAGCGATCTCTGGATGGGAAACTGCAACGCCCGTCAGGCACTGATCTATTCCATGAACGTAGTCAGCGCCCGCGTTTTTCTGAATACGGTAGGCATTGAAACCGGTTTTGAATATCTGGAAAATTTCGGAATTTCCTCGCTCGTCCATTCCAAGGAAGTCGGCGGCAAGATCTATACGGACCTGGGGCCGGCCCTGAGCATCGGCGCGATGACCGACGGTGCCAATCTGCTGGACGTTACCGGCGCGTACGCAACGATCGCCAATAAAGGGGCCTATATCGAGCCGACCTTTTATACAAAAGTGACCGATCATGACGGCAATCTTCTGCTTTCCAAAGAGCAGGAGACCCGCCGCGTGATCAGTGAAAGCACCGCCTTCCTGCTGACAAGCGCCATGTCGGATTCCATGAAGGAATCCATTCCGTTCAAAGGAACGTATCTGACGCCGTCTTCTTCCAATGCTGCCCTGAACAATATTCCGGCTTCCGGAAAATCCGGCACCTCGACCGACGGGGCCGGGAAATCCAGAGATTACTGGTTTGTCGGTTTTACCCGCTACTACACCATGGGCGTCTGGTCCGGCTTTGACGACGGCGGTATTTCTCTGACCGGAAACGTGACCGAAAACGCGTATCACAAGGATGTCTGGCGGGAGACCATGAACCGGATCCATGAGGATCTCCCCGTTCTCGGTTTTGTTGTTCCCGAGAACGTGACCACCGCCCGGATCTGCTCCATCAGCGGAAAACTGGCCGTCCCCGGCGTCTGCGACAAAGATCCCAACTGTCAGATCTATTCTGAGTATTTTACCAAAGATACCGTTCCGACGCAGGAATGTGACGTGCATATCATGGTGCGGATGTGCCGCGGCACCAATTGTGAAGCGACGCCTTACTGCACCAACACGTATGATAAGCTCTATTACAACATGCCTATGCCGGAAGTCGTGACGCTGGATTCGGAGTATATCTACCGGGCAGGCGTTTCTCCCGCTCTTTGTCCGATCCACAATGAGTCGACCCTTCCGACGCCGCCGGTCATTTATGATGAGAACGGGTATCCGGTCATCTATGATGAGCACGGCAATATCATTCCCCGGGAGATTCCGCCGCCCGAGACCTCCACCGAAGATCCCGAATAGTCAAAAAAAGACCCCGCCTAAGGGCGGGATCTTTTTTGTCGTGTTGTTGTTATTTCGGAAGAACCGGGCTCCAGTATTCCTGTTTGTAAATATCGGTAAACAGGTATGCGGGCTTCGCGTTCTGCTTATCCTTGTCGGACAGATAATAATACCCGACAGCCAGTTCGCTTTCCAGGTCTTTCTCTGTCAGCGTCACATCGTCCAGCACGTAGGTATCCTGATACTCACCCTTGTAGGTATAGTAATCACAAAGGAATTCAAGGACATCTCCTGCTTCCAGATCCAGCAGCGCTTTGGCGACCGTATCCGTTTCCCCGTTCAGGTAAACCGGCTTCGCTCCGGCCACATAACCGTTCGGATGCGCGGCATCAAAGACAACGATCAGTTCGACACGCTGCTTTTCATCGGAAGCCGCCTTCTTCAGAAGCGCCGGAACATATCCGGTGGAGGACACGAATTTATCGCCTTCATAGACGGTATCCATCAGATAATACGCTACGAACTTCTTTCCGATCGTCAGCCAGCTGTAATCATAGTCTCCCAGCAGCACACCGTACTTGTTGATGGTGAAGGTGTCATCCATGCCCAGATCGATATAACCCTCTCCGTCATCCAGGAAGACGTTCAGCTGCAGCTTCTGGATCAGGCTCCACTGCTCGTCGGAAAGCGCGATCCCGTACAGACCGTTTTCAAACAGGACCCAATCCAGTTTGGAAGCATCAAAGCGATTCTCTTCCAGATATTTCGCGGTATCTTCCACGCTTAAGGAACGGCCGCCGCCCAGGATCGTGCTCAGGAAGCTTGAATTGGAGCCAGACAGGCCGGAAACGCCGTTGGTGCTGCCGCCCAGCAGGCCGCCCAGGATGGACGATATCATGTCGGAACTGTCTGCCGTCTGTCCCGCACTGCTGTAACCGGAAAGCAGGGAGCTCAGCGGAGAGCTGGCACCGCCGGAGATCGCCTGACCGCCGGTCTCCACGCTGGCAAAGGTCTGGATGCAGCGCATGTAGTCGGAATCCATGCCGATGGCTTCAAAAGCCTTGACCGCGCTGTCAACCTTGCCGACCTTCTGATACGGGAAATAGATGGAGAGGCCGTAGGCATTCGTCATATTGGTAGAGGTCCGGTTATACTTGACCGCGTCCAGAACCGTGGAGGCCATCGTTTTGGCAGACTCGGTTCCGAGCTTGTTGGCCAGATCGACAAGGTCGACCTGATCGATCTTGGTGGACGCTGCGAACTCTCTCGCGCCGCTGCGGGCATTGGAGACTGTCTTGTAATCAGACTTGATCTGATCGCTTGTCGCGGTGGAAAAAGCCTTGAAGTCATCCGGGAGCGTCTTTTCCAGTTCAGCCAGATCGATCACGGAAAGGGTTGCTTTCTGACCCTGGCAGCTCTTGGCGCAGGTATCCACGAAATCGTCGACGATGTTCTTGCCGATCTCCAGCGTCGACATAGAAGTATTCGCGGAAAGCTTCGTCAGCCAGTTGGTATAGTACCAGCCGATACCGGGTTCAGTCTCCTCGGAGCCGATCAGATAGTCAGCGTATTCCGCGCACATCAGCGCCGTTTCCGCGGTCGCCATCAGACAGGCATCGAAGCCGATGAAATCAAAGGTCACGCCGCCGGCTTTCAGCGCCTGCTGGATTCCGCTGAGCGGCATGGAACCGGAAGAAGCAAAACGTTCGTCGTAGCCGTAGCCGCTTAAGGAACCGCCGCCGTGGTCCCAGAAGATCAGCATGTTCCGGTTGGCCGGGAAGTTCTGTTTGCAGAACTGAATGAACTCCGCCAGCGTTCCGGGCTTGGTCATCGCTTTATTGCCGGCATCCGCGACCAGCTGCACCAGCTGACCGCCTTTGACCTGCCAGATCTGGTTGGTCGTATTGCTGATGCCGTTCACACGCCACTGCTTGCATCCGCCGGTATAGACGATCAGATTGATGTTGTCACTGATCGTTGCTTTGATCATCTCGCTTAAGTCGGAAGTTCCCATTTTGTACTGGGATTCAAGGTCCGTACCGCACATGTAAACCATGATGGTAATGACGTCCTTCTTATTTCCCAGTATGGTGGTGCGCTTGGCTCTGGCCTCCGGAGACACGGAAGTATTCAGTTTGGCCGTGTTCTGCGTGGTGCCCGACCAGCCGGAGGAAGATCCGGATCCGCTGAAGACGGAGCTCAGCGCGCTGGTGCTCAGAGCGCTGGAGCTGTCGCTGACGGAAGAAGCGGACGAACTGCCGCCGAACAGACTGGATAAACCGCCCAGACTGCTGAAGCTGATGCCGCTGCTGGTGTTGTTGGTCTGATTGTTCTGCGTGGGAGTATCATTGCTCCCGCCGCCGAACAGATTTCCGAAAAGACCGCTTAAGGATCCGCCGCCGCCCAGCAGAAGGACCAGCACGAGAATAATGATCAGTCCTTTGCCGCCAAACAGTCCTCCGGACGAGGAAGACGACGAAGAGGAAGAGGAAGAACTGCCGCCCAGAAGCGTTCCCAGCAGACTGCCGCGTTCTCCGTCATCCTTGTCGCTGCCCAGACTGCTGCCCGGCCGCTGGCTGTGCGGCTGGCCGACCGGACCGGTGCCAAGCCCCTCTCCTTTTTTGTGAATGTCATTTCCCTGGCCGAGGACGTTTTTCCTGCGGCCGTTCGGTGTTTCTGCCATCTTTTTTACTCCTTCTTGATATATGATAAAGAAAAGGAATTTATTTTTTCAGCGTACCGCGGTTCCTTCCGGCACCCGGTCGTCCACAAAGATCACCTGACAGCCGCAGGCGTTATTGGTTGCCGCCAGCAGCATGCCCTCACTGGTCACGCCGGTTAGTCTGGCCGGCTCCAGATTGGCGACTACGATGATCTTCTTTCCGATCAGCTCTTCAGCCGTGTAGTCATCCTTGATGCTTGACACGATGGTCCGCTCCTTTAAGCCGTCAAACAGGGTCAGCTTCAGGTTGTTGCGGGCCTTGCGGATCTCGCTGACCTTGACGATCTTCGCGACCCTTAAATCGAGACGGTCGAAATCCGTCTTGGAGATGTTCTCTTTGACCGGCTCCACCGGATCGGCCGGGCCGTATACCCGTTCCTTCTTTACCGGCTCTTCTTTCTTCTCCGCCAGCTCCGGATGCGCCTCCAGCTCCGTCATGGGCGCGTCAAAATCCAATAACGGCAGGATATCGTCTTTCTCCATGGCATACAGGAAGAGGTACAGACGCGGGCCTCTCTCCTTGCCCAGCAGCAGCCGGTAAACCAGCTGGAAGAAGCGGGCCTGCAGCTGCTTTAAGCCGTTCGCGTTCTCTCCGAAGACTTCCTTCGGGATCGCGTAAAGCTTCGCGCTCAGTTCATCCAGCGAATAACCGCCGTCCCGGATCGTATCGTGCAGGATCCGGATCTCCCGCTTCTCTTCTTCGGTCATTTCCCCGTAAAGCGCAAAATCCCGGAAAGGTCTTAAGTGGTTCGCCTGCTCCGGCGCGCATTCCTCCAGCCAGTAGCGGGCGCGGTCCAAACGGTCTTTAAAGTCTTCATAGGTAAAAGACATGCCGATCTTGCCGAACACGGTCTCCAGCATGGGAACGTTGAAATTCACGATCGAACCCAGCTGCACCAAAAGCGCCATCGGAACGGTCTTGATCGACTTTCCGTGCGTCAGGCAGTTTTCCATCACGGAGCGGCTGAACTCATCGCTGCTGCCTTCGCAGTACTCCGTATACTGCTTGTCGAATTCAAAGTACTGACGGAGGATCCCGTCGTCAAAGCAGAAATCGAAAGCTTTGGTCGGCTCACTCTTCGAATACAGCCACAATACCACCTCCGGTTCGTAGAGCTTCAGGATGGTATCCGGCGTCAGATTCAGGCCCGAGGAACCGGACATCTTGCCGGCAACGCCCTTGATGCCGATAAACTCATAGCCCTGGAACAGCGGCGCTTCGTAGCCGAAGATCTTCTCCGCAACCACTCTGCCGTTGTCATAGCTGCCGCCGGGACTTGCGTGATCCTTTCCGCCGGGTTCGAAGTCGACGCCTTCATACGCCCAGCGCATGGGCCAGTCGACCTTCCAGGCCAGCTTGCAGTTGGTATCCTTCGTGAAATCGAAGTCTCCTTCAAAGCCGCAGGCACAGCTATAATGCGCCACGGTGCCGTCCTCGCTTAAGGCATGGATCTTCGTGGTATCGCGGTGGCAGCAGGGGCAGTAGATGCTGACCGGATAGTAAGCCTCCCGCTCGCCTTCCTGTGCGTCCTGCGTCCGGAAACTGTCTAAGATGTCAAAGATCTCGCCGCGCTTCTGCAAGGCCAGAAGGATCTGCTCCCGGTAGGCACCGCTGCGATACATCTCCGCCTGATGACGGTAATCCATCGGAATGCCGAAACGTTCCATGGCATTTTCGAATTCCCGCTCGAAACGGGCAGCATACGACGGCGAAGACCCGTCAAAGGGGTCCGGCACGTCCACATAGGGATAGCCGATGTACTGTTCAAAATCGTCCCGCACGGCCGAAACGTTTTTCGGCACTTTGCGAAGGCGGTCAAATTCATCCCAGGAGAAAAGAAGTCTTGCTTTTTTGCCGGCCCTTTCCAGTGCCTTCACCACAAAGAAACTCGTGGCTACGTCGCGGAAATTTCCGATATGAACGGAACCGGAAGGGCTGATGCCTGCCGCGCAGACATACTCTTCTTTGTCCGGTCTCCGGGCTATGATCTTCTTGGCTATCTCATCTGACCAGTGCATAGGGTCACCTCATCTTTTAAAATCGGCTAATAGTATAGCAGTTTTCTGCAGAATATACAAGTTTTTTCAGCATATCACCAGTTCAACCGGACAGTGGTCGGAGCCGTAGATCTCGCTGTGAATGGACGCGGAAACAAGACGCGGCACCATGCTCTCCGAAACAATGAAATAATCGATGCGCCACCCGGCGTTGCGCTCTCTGGACCGCATGCGGTAGGACCACCAGCTGTAGGCATCTTTCCGGTCCGGATAAAAATACCGGAAACTGTCGACAAAACCGGCCGCAAGCAGCTCCGTCATCTTTCCGCGCTCTTCATCGGAGAATCCCGCGTTCATGCGGTTTGCCGCGGGGTTTTTCAGATCGATCTCTTCGTGCGCTACGTTCAGGTCACCGCAGAGAACAACGGGTTTGTTTTCGGCGAGACGCTGCAGATACGCCCGGAAATCATCTTCAAAGCGCATGCGGTAATCCAGACGCTTTAAGCCGTCCTGCGAATTCGGCGTATAGCAGCAGACAAGATAAAAATCGTCATATTCACAGGTGATCAGCCGGCCTTCGTGATCGTGCTCTTCCACTCCCATCCCGCACCGCACGGACAGCGGTTCTTCTTTCGTCAGCACGAGCGTGCCGGAATACCCCTTTTTATCGGCATAATTCCAATAGGCGTGATATTCCGGCAGGTCCAGGCACACCTGACCTTCCTGCAGCTTCGTTTCCTGAAAGCAGAATATATCCGCGTCCAGTTCCCATATCACGTCATAAAAATTCTTTCCCATGACGGCCCGCAGACCGTTCACGTTCCAGGACAGCATTTTTTTCATGGAGATCTCTCCCTCAGATTCTTTTTTTCAGCATAGCACGAAGACCGCAAAAAACCAACTGATTTTCACAAATGAGTACAAAAAAAGAGCGGCAGGTCTTAAAACCTGCTGCTCTCTTTTTGCTGCCGGTCATTTCGCATAATCCACTGTACGGGATTCGCGGATGACGTTGACCTTGATCTGTCCCGGATATTCCATCTCATCCTCGATCCGCTTCGCGATATCGTGAGCCAGAATGGTCATCGCATCGTCGTTGATCTGTTCCGGAATCACCATGACGCGAACCTCGCGTCCGGCCTGGATGGCGAAGGACTTATCCACACCCTTGAAGCTGTTGGTGATTTCCTCCAGCTGCGTGAGGCGGTTCGTATACGTCTCCAGCGTATCGCGGCGGGCACCGGGTCTGGCGGCGGAGATCGCATCCGCGGCCTGTACGATCAGGGCGATCAGCGATGTCGGCTCCACATCTCCGTGGTGTGCTTCCACCGCATTGACGACCACAGCATTCTCTTTGTACTTGCGGCACAGATCGGAACCGATCTGTACGTGGGAACCTTCCATGTCGTGATCCAGACTCTTGCCGATGTCGTGCAGCAGACCGGCGCGTTTTGCCAGGCGGACGTCAACCCCGAGTTCAGCTGCCAGCAATCCGCTTAAATGGGCCACTTCGATCGAATGCTTTAAAGCATTCTGACCGTAACTGGTGCGGAAATGCATCCGGCCAAGCAGACGGACCATCTCCGGATGAATGCCGTGGACGCCGACTTCCAGGATCGCGGCTTCGCCCTTCTCCTTCATCACGTCCTCGACTTCCTTCTGTGCCTTCTTGACGACCTCCTCGATGCGGGCCGGATGAATCCGGCCGTCCAGAATCAGTTTCTCCAGCGCGATCCGGGCGACCTCACGGCGCATGGGATCGAATCCGCTGATGACGACGGCTTCCGGCGTATCATCGATGACCAGTTCCACACCGGTGGCCTGTTCCAGGGCCCGGATGTTGCGGCCTTCGCGCCCGATAATGCGTCCCTTCATCTCATCATTCGGCAGGGAGACGACCGAGATGGTCATTTCCGCCACATGATCGGCGGCACACTTCTGGATCGCGGTGGCAATATACTCCCTGGCCTTTTTGGACGCGTCCTCTTTGGCTCTCAGATCCAGTTCCTTCAGGCGTTTTGCGATGTCATGCTGCGCATCTTCTTCCACGCTTCGGATCAGATAGTCTTTTGCCTGTTCCTTGGTCAGCCCGGCAACTTCCTCCAGCCGATGCTGCTGTTCCTGAATCAGGTTATCGACATCCTGTTCCTTTTTCTTCAGGCGATCATCCCGGGACTGAACCTGCTGTTCGCGGCGTTCCAGGGATTCCAGCTTTTTATCGAGGGATTCTTCCTTGCTCTGAACTCTGCGCTCAGAGCGCTGCAGTTCGGCTCTTCTCTCTCTGGCCTCACGGTCGAGTTCGTTTTTGGCGGCAATATTTTCTTCTTTTGCCTCCAGCAGAGCCTCTCTTTTCTTTTCGGCTGCCGTTTTTAATGCTTCATCTATGATTTCCCGTGATTTGACCTCCGCCGTACCGACAGTTTTTTCATATATCTTCTGCTGATGGGACGCGGAAATAAACCACGACAGAACGGCTGCAGCAAGTACCAGCACCAATGCGATCACGATAAACAGGGGAGGGATCGCAGGCGCCTGTACTGCGGCAAAAATCATTCCTTCTGTCACAGGAGCACCTCCTTTTATTCTATTTTCAATGTGCATATCAATAAGTGGGTTATACTTATCACATCATTACTATTATACAAAAGAAACGGCGGCCTGTCAAGGCCGCCGCCCGCATATTTTACGATTCCCGGAAAGCCGCAGTGCCCCCCTTACGGAAGGATCCGGCAGTAGCTCTTCTTGCCCTTTCTTAAGAGCAGGCCTTCAGCCGGGATGCTCTCCTTCGCGAAGCCAAACTTGATATCCGTGACCTTTTCGCCGTCTACGGTAACGCCGCCCTGCTGGACGGACTGTCTCGCTTCGGAACGCGTTTTGGTCAGACCGCTCGCGACCAGCATGGTCAGGATATCCGCCGCGCCGTCCCGGTAATCTTCTTCCTTCAGCTGATACTGCGGCACGTTCTCCCCGCTGCCGGCTCCGGCAAAAAGTGCTTTGGACGCTTCTTCGGCCTTTTTCGCCTCTTCTTCGCCGTGGACCATGGCGGTCAGCTCGTACGCCAGGATCTCCTTAGCACGGTTCAGCTCGCTGCCTTCCCACTTGTCCATTTCTTCGATCTGCTCCAGCGGCAGGAAAGTCAGCATGCGGATGCACTTCATAACTTCCGCATCACCGACGTTGCGCCAGTACTGGTAGAATTCGTACGGACTGGTCTTGGCCGGATCCAGCCAGACCGCGTTGCCGGCCGTCTTGCCCATCTTGTTACCGTTGGCATCCGTCAGCAGCGTGATGGTCATGCAGTGCGCGTCCTGGCCAAGCTTCTTGCGGATCAGCTCGGTGCCGCCCAGCATGTTGGACCACTGGTCGTCGCCGCCGAACTGCATGTTGCAGCCGTAATGCTGGAACAGGTAGTAGAAGTCGTAGCTCTGCATGATCATATAGTTGAACTCGAAGAAGGACAGGCCTTTCTCCATGCGGTTCTTGTAGCATTCCGCCCGCAGCATGTTGTTGACGGAGAAGCAGGCGCCGACTTCGCGCAGCAGCTCCACGTAATTCAGGTTCAGGAGCCAGTCCGCGTTGTTGACCATCTGCGCCTTGTCCGGTCCGAACTCGATGAAGCGCTCCATCTGCTTCTTGAAGCAGGCCGCGTTATGATCGATGTCTTCCCGCGTGAGCATCTTCCGCATGTCCGTGCGGCCGGAAGGGTCGCCGATCATGGTCGTGCCGCCGCCGATCAGGGCGATCGGCTTGTTGCCGGCCATCTGCAGGCGCTTCATCAGCGTGAGCGTCATAAAATGGCCTGCCGTTAAGGAATCGGCCGTGCAGTCATAGCCGATGTAGAAAACGGCTTTGCCGTTGTTGATCATTTCCTTTATCAGTTCTTCGTTGGTCACCTGAGCGATCAGGCCGCGGGCCACCAGTTCTTCATAGAGCTTCATGTGTCTTCTCCTTACAGGGGGATATTCGGCATTATAGCACGCCGGCGGATGATGTCAAGTCAAGAAGCGGTTAAGGGCGGTGTCAAGTTGTTGTGGACTTTTTTATTGACAAGCCCGACGCGTTGGATTCATCCCGCCTTTCCAATCATCCGAATCAGGCGCTGCGTTCCGCTGCCTGTATCAAAGACAGGCAGCGGCTTTTCAAAGATGCTCCAA